>JBDKLP010000016.1:0-52132 GCA_039795575.1 Bacteroidota bacterium
ATGAATCTGCTAAATGGGCAGGGAAATGTCCTGCTTGTAATGAGTGGAATACATTTACAGAGGAGTTGATTGAAAAAGGGGAGAAAAAAGATGCTGGCTGGGAAGGTTATACAACTCAGCAAAAAGGAACTCAGGTAATTGCTATTAACGAAGTAAATAGTCAATCCGAAAAAAGAATTAGCAGTGCTGACGCCGAATTGAATAGAGTGCTTGGTGGCGGCATTGTACTTGGATCAATTGTACTTGTTGCCGGAGAGCCTGGTATTGGAAAAAGTACCTTATTCTTGCAACAGGGTTTGATGATGAAGGATCAAATTGTGCTTTATATAAGTGGGGAAGAAAGCATACAGCAAATTAAAATGCGTGCCGATCGATTAAACTTACAAAATGAAAATTTTTATTTACTTACCGAAACGCGCACGTCAGATATCTTCAAAGCCATTAAAAAGCTAAAGCCTACTGTAGTAATTGTGGATTCTATTCAAACTTTGGAATCCAATTTAATTGAAGCAGCTGCAGGAAGTGTATCTCAAATTAAACAAACTGCCTCCGAATTTCAACGCTTTGCTAAAGAAACAGGTACTCCTGTATTTTTAATAGGACATATTACAAAAGAAGGATCCATTGCAGGTCCTAAAATTTTAGAGCATATGGTGGATACCGTACTTCAATTTGAAGGGGATCGACACTATGCCTATAGAATGTTGCGTACGCTTAAAAATAGATTTGGTAGCACCAGCGAACTGGGCATTTATGAAATGACGGGCGAAGGAATGAAAGTGGTAAACAATCCATCCGCATTCTTAATAGCACAAAGAAACGAATCCTTAAGCGGTAGTACGATTGCTGCTTCCATGGAAGGGATGCGTCCTTTATTAATTGAAGTGCAGGCCTTGGTCACCCAAAGTGTATATGGCACTCCACAACGAACAGTGACAGGGTTTGATTTAAGAAGATTACAATTGTTACTGGCTGTATTAGAAAAACGTGGTGGATTTGCATTTGGCATGAAAGATGTTTTTGTAAACATAGCTGGTGGATTGAAAATTGAAGACCCATCATTGGACTTGGCTATTATTTTATCCTTATTGTCTTCTTACGAGGACATTCCACTTCCTCAAGGCATTTGCTTTGCAGGAGAAGTAGGGTTAAATGGGGAGATTCGCGCAGTGAATAGAATTCAACAACGCATTGCCGAAGCAGAGAAATTAGGTTTTGAAAAAATCTACATTTCTGCTTTTAACAACAAAGGAATTGAGCCCAAAAAACATGGAATTCAAATTATACCTGTAGAAAGAGTGGACGAAGCCTATCGCCTATTCTTTTAGTTATGTATACTTGGTTAATCCAAATAGGATCCTGCCTAAATCATTACTTTAAATCATTTTTACATTTATTGTACCCGCATATTTGTTTGCAATGTGGCACCGATCAGTTACAGGAAAAACAAATTATTTGCGCACGATGCGAAACAGCACTTCCTTTTACCGCCTTCGGTAAAATGCAAAACAGCCCCGTTGAAAAAATATTTTGGGGAAGAACACCCGTGCAACATGTAATATCGATATTATTTTTTACAAAAGAGAGTCTTGTGCAACAAATAATGATGGAACTCAAATACCATCATAACAAAAGGGCGGGTTGGTTAATGGGTAAATTAATTGCAATGGAATTAATGCAGCAAGCCTATTGCCAAGAGATTGATTATATCATACCCATTCCTATAAGCAAGCAAAAGGAAAAACAAAGGGGCTATAATCAATCTGCAATTATTGGTCAAGCGATTATTGACCATGGCATTCCTGCACAATTATACTCCTGCTTAGTTACCCGGCAACACGGCCCTTCACAAACTCAAAAAAATCGATTGCAAAGAAATCGAACCCAGCTTGAAAAATTTAAACTTAAGGATGCCACAGTTATAAAAGGAAAAAATATTATAATTATAGATGATGTGCTTACCACAGGCGCCACTTTAGAAGCAGCATGTGAGTGTTTATTGCAAGCTGAACCAGCAAGTATCCGTTTGGCCACTGCCGCTTATACCATTGAATAAACCATTTTGAGAAATTGTTGTTATATTCATTTATAAATCCAACTATATGAAAATCATCGCAAGCATATTATTTACTTTGGCCAGCATCATGGGTAATGCACAAAGTATTCATAGTTTTAAAGTAAAAGGAATTGATGGAAAGCAAATTGATTTTGCCAGTTTTAAAGGAAAAAAGATTTTAGTAGTGAATACTGCCAGCAAGTGTGGATATACCCCTCAATATGAGGCTTTAGAAAAAGTATACGAACAATATAAAGGCAAATTAGTAATCATTGGTTTCCCTTGTAACCAATTTGGCGGCCAAGAGCCAGGCAGCAACGATGAGATTGTTGCTTTTTGTAAAAAAAATTATGGAGTTAGCTTTCCATTGGCCGATAAAATTGATGTAAAAGGCAGCAATATGGCGCCCATTTACCAATGGCTCACTCAAAAAGCACAGAACGGTGTTTTAGACGCCAGCATTTCTTGGAATTTCAACAAATTCTTATTGGATGAAGAAGGTAGAATGTTGGCTTATTTTCCAAGCAATGTAAAGCCCGATAGCGAGGAAATTATGTCTCGTTTAAAATAAGCTGCTTTCCTTTAAAGGTGCATATACTTTTCTCCACATCAAAAACCGCACCGCGGTTTTTTCTTATCTTCGCTACATGTTATTGAGTGAAGTAATTGGTCATAAGAAATTAAAGCAGCAACTAGTTGATATGGTGCAAAACCAACGACTAAGTCATGCTTTATTATTTGTGGGTCCCGAAGGTGCTGGCGCTTTGCCCTTGGCCATAGCATTTGCACAATATATTGTAAGCTTACCTAATAACGATGCCGAAGCTGCTGGCACCGATTTATTTGGCGCACCCGAAGCAGTTCCCACTCCTAAGTGGTATGGTCCCGACGAAATTGCCAACCTACCGGCTTATCATCGTGCTAGCCAATTAATGCACCCCGATTTGCATTTCTCCTTTCCAAGTATCACCGAGAAATCGGGCACGAAAAACTTAAGTGCCAATTTTATTGAAGCTTGGAGAGATTTTATAAATGGCTATCCTTATGGGAATGTATTTGATTGGTTGCAATCCATTAAAGCCGAAAACAAGCAAGGGAATATTAGTGCCGACGAATGTGCCGAAATCATCAAAAAATTATCCTTCAAGAGTTTTGAAAGCCCTTATAAGGTTTTGGTGATGTGGATGCCCGAATATTTAGGAAAAGAAGGCAATAAATTGTTGAAATTAATTGAAGAGCCTCCTGCCAATACCATCTTTTTATTAGTAGCGAATAGCGAGGAGCAAATATTACCTACTATTTTAAGTCGCTGTCAATATATTAAAGTACCAAGATTAACCACAGGTGAAATTGAGCAAGCTTTAGTGCAAAAAGGGCATGTTGAGCCTGAAAAAGCGGCTCAAATTGCTGCTATTTCGGATGGCAATTACCGTGAAGCCTTACACTTGCTTCAGCATAGTGATGCCGACTTTCTTTCTCAAATTAGAGAATGGCTCAATGCCATTTTAAAAGGAGGCCCCTTAGCTCAGTTAAAATGGGTAGAGGAAACTAGTAAAATGGGTAGAGAGCCTCAAAAACAGTTTTTAAAGTACTTTAACCACTTATTAGAACAAAGTATACGCATCAAAGTACTAGGAAATGAGCTGCCTTTAGACCCTGCTTTAAAGGATTTTGCCTTAAGAATCAACAAGATAGCAGGAGTTGGACAGTTAGAAGCCATTGTACAGGAATTAGACAAGGCCGTATACCATATTGAGCGCAATGCCAACCCAAAAATGCTATTTATGGCATTGGGAATCAAGTTCTACCATATCATTCAGAACAAAACCTTAATTTTGACAGAAGCCTAAGTTGGAGCAAAGGAAATGAGGCGGTTTTAGGCAGGTATTTTTTATTCATTAACAGTTAGAACTAACTATATATGGGATGTGGATCATGTGGAACTGGCAAACCAGGCGGTTGCAAAAGCAATGGTGGTTGTAGTTCAGGAGCTTGTAACAGATTAAATGTACACGATTGGTTGCGTGACCTACCTATTGACGATGCTGAAAGTCAATGCAAAGTGGTAGAAGTAAGCTTCAAACAAGGAAGTCGAAAGGATTTTTTCCGAAATACTACTTTACAACAATTTGAAAAAGGCGACTATGTAAGCGTTGAAGGCGTAAACGGTTTTGACCTTGGAGAAGTTTCCTTAACTGGAGAACTAGTGCGTTTGCAATTGAAGAAAAGAGGGATGGATGAGTTCAATCCCGAAATGAAAAAAATTCTCAGACCTAGTACCGATCGAGATATTGAAACTTTCAAAATAAGCAAAAGCCGAGAGGCCGATATGCTTGCCCGTAGTAGAACACATGCCACTCATTTAAGATTGGCCATGAAATTGAGCGAGGTTGAAATTCAAGCCGATGGGAAAAAAGCAACTTTCTTTTATACCGCCGACGACCGAATTGACTTTAGAGAATTGATCCGCATTTTTGCAAGTGAGTTTAAGGTGAAAGTTGAAATGCGACAAATTGGAATTCGTCAGGAAGCCGCAAAATTGGGCGGTATTGGAAGTTGTGGAAGAGAATTATGTTGTAGCACTTGGTTACACGATTTTAAGAGTGTTAATACTACTGCTGCTCGTTATCAAAATTTATCCATCAATCAAACCAAATTAAGCGGACAATGTGGACGTTTAAAATGTTGTTTGAATTTTGAATTAGATACTTATTTAGATGCTTTACAAGGCTTTCCTGATTATGCAGATACTTTACAAACTGCAATGGGACAAGCTTTTTTAATTAAGAAAGATATATTCAAAAACCTAATGTGGTATACTTTGCCTAACAATTCAAAGCACTACCCATTAACGATTGACCGAGTGGTTGAAATTAAAAAATTAAACCAACAGGGTGTAGTGGTAGATGAATTACAAGCAGTGGAAGTAACCAGTGGCAAACCAAAAGAAGTGGAACCTTCCTTTGTAGATGTAGTGGGGCAAATTAGCTTGCGCTCTTTAGAGAAAAACGATCGCCGTAGACGAGATCAACAAAGAGGACCTTCCCATAACAATCGCCCCAATCAAAATGGTCCAAGAAATGACCAACGTGGCCCGAACAATAATAGCCCAAGAAATAATGGACCAAGATTCAATAATGGACCTAACAATAATCGACCTAATAACAATGGTCCAAGAAACAATGGGCCAAGACCCAATAACGGGCCTAACAATAATCGACCTAATAGTGGTCGAGGTCCAGCGAATGAGCCGAATCCACAAGCTTAATGCCCAAGTTTACGATATAAAAAAACCCTCAATGAGGGTTTTTTTATAGGCTTACTTTTTTCCAGCTTTTTTAAGTTTCACTACCACCAATCCATGTTTGTATTTAGCCCCAAATTTTGCAATCGCATCCGGTCCTTTATATACATCCATTGAGGCAATTAAGGCGGTATTTAATTTTACGACTTTTGCATAAGGCATTTCTACCCCATCCACTAAATATGTAGGCATGTTTGGGTCCCCCTTTGCATCATTTGCATGACTTGATTTTGATTTCACATTTTGAGCATTACCTAATTGGCTCATCAATACAAGCATTGAAATAAAAATTATTTTTTTCATGTGGACTTATTTTTTAATCATTAAATATATAATTTTTCTAATTCTTGATTGGTAAAATCCATCAAGGTTTTAACATAATTAGGAGCAAAATTAAATTCCAACCCTGCGGTTTTATACAATTCAGGTAAGGTTTTAGTACCTCCAAGGGCTAATGCATTCATATAATTTTCTAAAGCCAATGCAGGATTTTTTTGATACTGCATCCACATGCCAATAGCTCCTAACTGTGCAATGCCATATTCAATATAATAAAATGGCACTTCAAACAAATGTAATTGTCTTTGCCATCCAATTGCTCGATACTTATCTAACCCAGTATAATCAATACTATTTGTAGAAAACTCTTTTAAAATAGTAGTCCAAATTTCGGTCCTTTCTTCAATACTATGATTGGGATGTTCATATACCCAATGCTGAAATTTATCAATGATGGCAATCCATGGAAAAATGGTAATGGTACGTTCTAATTGATGCTCTTTAGCACGATTTAAATCGGATGCATTGTCAAAGAAAGACTGCCAATGGTTCATGGTAAATAATTCCATTGACATACTTGCCACTTCGGCAATTTCCATTGGATATTCTTTAAAAGCATTCAAGGATAAAGGGTGTGACAAAAAAGAATGAATGGCATGCCCTCCTTCATGCACCATGGTAGTCACATCACTCATTTGTCCTGCTGCATTCATAAAAATAAAGGGAGCTCCTGATTCTGCTAAGGGACAATTGTAACCGCCTGGCGCTTTCCCTTTTCTGCTTTCTAAATCAAAATGTTTAAGCTCATTCATTTTGCGCAAACAATCTGCAAAAAATGGATTGATTTGTTCAAAACAAACAACCGATTTTTCGTATAAATCTTTTCCATCGGTAAAAGGTCTCAAAGGCTTGGTGCCAGCAGGTTCAGCTTCGGTATCCCAGGGCTTTAATACTTCTAATCCTAATTTTTGTTTTTTACGCGCATAAATTTTATCAATGATTGGAAGTACGTGCAATTTCACAGCTTCGTGAAATTGATAACAATCTTCCTTAGTGTAATCAAATCTTCCTAATTCCGCGAATTTGTAATCGCGATAATTTTCAAAACCTGCATTCACAGCAACCTGATGTCTTTTTTGTATCAATGAAGTAAATAAATCATGCAAAGCATCTTTGTCTTGGAATCGACGTTCTTGAATTTTACGATAAACAGATTCTCTTACATGAGGATCCTCGTGTTCTAAAAATTTGGCAGCCTGCTGTAATGTATATTCTACACCTTCATCTTCGATGGTCATTTTACCCACAATGGTTCCGTACTGCTGTTGCAATACACTCAACTCGGCTTGTATAGGAATGTTTTCCGTTCTAAATAATTCAATACTTTTTTTAACCGATCTTAAGTAAGTGAAATATTGATCTTTGTCCAATTGATCTGTAAAAGAACAGGCAATTAATTTTTTATTCAAAGCATCGGCATAAGGTTGCATTTGAGGCTGTATTTCCATGCAGAAATAAGTAAATGCTGCTTCCAATGTTTTATCGGTTGTGTCACAGGTCATTTTAATTTGTCTCCAACAAGCATCCTCACTAATAAATGCCTCTAATTCACTTAAATCCAATAACCATTTTTCCAATGCCTCCTTGGACTCCAAAGGACGTTCACTCAACTCCTTAAAAAAGGGCTCCAAACTAGCCCAGTCGGTTAAAACAAAGGCTGCAGGGAGATATTGATGCGGTGTTTTTTTGATGTCGGCCGTTCTTAGCATAAGTTGAGATTTTAAGTGGCAAATTTACTACTTTTACACACTTTAAAAGATTTAATAGTGACCAATAGCATTCATTTATTACCCGATCATATTGCCAATCAAATTGCGGCAGGCGAAGTTATTCAAAGACCCGCTAGTGCCGTAAAGGAGTTATTGGAAAATGCGGTAGATGCTGGGGCAACAGAAATCAAATTAATTATCAATGATGCAGGCAAGGCCTTGATTCAAGTAATTGATAATGGCAAGGGCATGAATCCAATTGATGCTCAAAATGCATTTGCACGCCATGCAACCAGTAAAATTAGTTCCATCGAGGACCTTTTTCAAATTCGCACCATGGGATTCAGGGGCGAGGCTTTGGCTTCCATTGCAGCAGTTGCACAAGTAAGTTTAAAAACAAGACAAGCAGATACCGAATTGGGTACTAGCGTTCATATTGAAAATAGCCAGGTCTCCGAAACAAGTCCAGTGGCTTGTCCTGTTGGCACCAATATTAGCATGAAGAACCTCTTCTTCAATGTGCCTGCAAGACGCAATTTTTTAAAAAGCAATTCTGCTGAACTTAAACATATCATTGAAGAATTCACTAGGGTAGCACTTGCCTTTCCTGAGATATATTTTAGCTTAACCAATAATGGGCAGGATGTGTTCCATTGGGAAGGCGGCAGTTTTAAGCAAAGAGCCATTCATGTGCTCGGCAATAGTTACCAATCCAAATTAGTAGCCGTAGGTGAAAAAACAGACTACTTGACTATTTCGGGATTTGTAGGAAAGCCCGAGACTGCTAAAAAAACCCGCAGTGACCAATACTTTTTTGTAAATCGCCGCTTTATTAAAAGTGCTTATTTACACCATGCCATCGCCAATGCGTTCGAAGGGTTGATTCCTAAAGAAAGTTTTCCAAGTTATATATTATACATCGATGTGGATCCTGCACAAGTAGACATCAACGTACATCCTACCAAGCAAGAAATTAAATTTGAGGACGATAAAATTATATACGCGTTTGTACAAGCTGCCGTAAAACATGCGTTGGCCCAATTTAGCATTGCACCTTCCTTAGATTTTTCACTCGATGCGGATATTCAGCAGTTAGATGCAATTCAAAAACCTGTTAGCGAGGAGCAAAAAAACAGTGTGGCAAGTAGCGCACTCTATGCAGGATTTACACAAAAAAATCAGGCACATTTTATTCCAAGAGTCAGTGATGCAGAGAAACAGGAATGGAAAAGTTTTTTTAGTGACCTACCTACTGCTAGTGACGCATTAGATGATCAAAGCGGGAGCGAGGATCAATATATTGTAAAATCCTCTTCAATGGGTTTTTACAAGGAAGCCAATGGGATGCAGGTAAACGAGGATGCCACTTTATTGCAAATCAACAATACTTATATTCTTGCACCAGTGGGCGCTGGGTTCATTATGGTACACCAGCAATTGGCACATGAGCGTGTATTGTACGAAAAATATCAAAATGCAAGTGCGCAACCACATGCAACTCAAAAGAGTTTATTCCCTGTTGTTTTAGAATTAAGTGCAGCCGATGCGGTATTGCTAGCCGAAGTGATTGAAGACCTTGCAGTAATAGGATACGAAATTGAACCATTTGGTCAAAATAGTTTTATCATTCAAGGTATTCCTGCCGACGTGATTTCGGGAAATGAAAAAAATGCAATCGAACTTTTACTAGAACAGTTCAAACATTTTAGCGGAGATATTAAGTTTAGTAAAAGAGAAAAGCTCATTCGATGCATGGCACGTCAGTCGGCTATTAAAGCGGGACAAGCATTAAGTCAAAAAGAAATGCACGGATTGATTGAATCACTATTGGCATGTGTAACGCCCAATATGACCGCTTCTGGGGCACCCACTTATATTGATTTTAAAGAAACTTATTTAGACGGATTGTTTAGTAAATAATGTTAGCAATAAGCGATAAATGAAGCAGTTTAGTATTTGCTCATCACTGAGCTTAAATAAGCTTCTACCGCGCGTCTTACTGGTTGAGTGCTAGGACTAGTATGATTGCCTACCAATACAGAAAACAGCAAAGTATTTCCTTTTTTAGTAAGGATATATCCACTCAAGGCAACCTGCCCCCCAAGTGTACCCGTTTTCGCATACACAACACCTGGAATATTTTTATAATAAGCCGACAAAGTTCCTTTACCGCCTTGCGTGAAAATACCTTGTATCCTTTTCATTGAAAAAGTTTGCTCCATCTGTTGTAATAACGCAATATAATTTTCGGGGGTAGTTAAATTGTATCTACTCAAACCACTTCCATCCACCCATTCAGGCTTTTGTGGAAGATGGGGAAATTCTGTTTTTAAAAGTGTATCAATAATTGCCTCTTCATCCATCCTTCCTAGCAATTGCTGACTGGTCATTAACAATACCTGTTCTGCAAAAAAGTTGTCACTTCTGCTCATCATTATTTTCAACAAACTATCTGTAGGCACGGTCTTAATGATTTGACCATTGCCATGGGTCCAACCATGTTGAATAGCTATGGGATAAGCTGGATGAAGACTATCCTCAATTAAGGCAATCGCCAATGCATAATTTTTATCAGTTATAAAAGGAATTTGTTGTGTCAATACCTTAGTATTATTGGAAGTGGCAAAAAAATGATTGCTTAATTTTTCCCGGGACCATTTTGTATACTCCTTAGGCAGGATTTGGTTTTTTGTAAAATAATTGGGCTGTATTTGAACAGTATCTTTTTGTTTCAACACAGTTACTACATTCCCATAAATATTTAATCTATTTCTTTCAGGTTGATAATCTTCTGCATAATCCTCCCAGGCCCAACCTTTACCATACATTGCAAAGTGATCATTATTAGGCAAACAAAATACCAACTGCTTTTTAGTAGTTTTAATTAAGTCGGCAACAGGCTGATAAGTGAAGTCGGGATGTAAAAAACTGGGATCTCCTAATGGCATTAAAAAAATTGAGTCCTTGTTTTCTGCAAACTGCCAACCAGGAATTGAATCTTTTAAATACTTCATTCCCAAATAAGCGGTTTGTATTTTGGTAGTACTAGCTGGTGTAAAATAGCAATCACTTGCATGCTTGTCAATCCATTGATGCGTACTCTCATTGTATACTGCAATACCTACCGTTGCACCTTTTAAGGAAGGCGCGGTCAATAAATTTTTTTGTGCTTTTTGAATACTACAAGCAGTCATTGAAAAAAATACTGCTATTAAAGTAGCTACAAAACTTGCGCTTACTCGCGTTCTAAGGCTCTTAGCCATCTTTCTGGAATTTCGTTATTGGAAGCTATTAGATAATCTTTATAACTGCAGGGCAACCATTGTCCATCATGTAATTGCATCCACCAACGGCCCGTACTTTTGCTTTGTAAAAATTGCGTGTCAATATCTGAGAAAGCAATATGAAATTCCTTAAATCGATCCGTTTCACTTAATGGAGCCTCCTTTTTGCCTCTATGCACTCCATCAATGATATACCAAATCATTTGAGCCATTTGAATGGCAGTTAATCCATTTTGATCTAGTTCCGCTTGGTATCCATACATGCCAATAGTGCTAGTTTTCCAACTCATACCCGCATATTGCATTAACACACATGCTTCTTCGCCATTGAACCCATTGGGAGTCACCAAATTGGCTGGCGCATGTGCATTTTGTATGGCGCTAATATCAAAACTCATGATATGACTATCTCTAATTACCGGTTCCATTTCCTCAATACTCTCACGCACTTTCCCCAGCCTAAAACAATCAAATCTTAACTTATCGATGGTCTCCAACATATGCGGATGCATAAAATAACTTTGAAAACCAATATGGGCATAATGATTTAAATGATTGGGCAAGCCAGTAAACAATTCTTCTAAAAAATGATCTGAAGGAAGCCTTGCTTCCAAATCCAAATCAATTTTAGCATCTACTACCGTCGCATTCACCAAAGTGGGAATTGAAGTATAAGCATGGTATTGAGCAAGGGTAAGATCATGTGCCCCACCAATAATCACAACCTTTTTATTTTGTAAAATCAATTCAGAAATAACGGTTCTTAATGCAGCATAGCTGTCTTGTATACTTTGGCCCAATCTCACATTGCCAATATCAGCAATGGTAACCTGCACATGCCAATAATACAATGAATATAAGGCCGAACGAATAGCATCTGCTGCCGCATGTCCATTTAATGGATAACCAGCGCCTCTACATTCACCCGCTCCAATGAGCACAATATCGGCATCGGAGATATCGGGCATTTCACCCTGATTCACTTTAATATGTTTCCCTAATTGGGTATCTCGATAGCCTTCATCCTTTGAAAGCAGGTCCAAATTTACAGGTTGTACAAAATCTTGTATCGACGACAATGACATGGGCGTATATTAACTACTCCCTAAAACGTCAAAAATGGCAAATAATTGTTTGAAATGGGCCTAATCTTGGAATTTATAACCCACCCCTCTAATGGATATAAAATGTAATGGATTTCGCGCATCCTGCTCAAAATACTTCCTAAAATTGAGGATGAAATTGTCAATGGTACGGGTATTAGGAAATACATTATAACCCCAAACCGTTTGCAAAATACGCTCCCTGGCCACCACTGTGTTTTTATTGTCTATCAGCAATTTAAGCAGCATGGCTTCTTTTTTAGTAAGGGTGATTTTTTCCCCAGCATAAGTGGTGGCTTCTAAGGATTTAAAATCAAAACTATTTCCGGAGAATGTATAAAGATCTTTTAACGGCACTTGAGCGCCTACATTGGACTTTTGAATGAGCTTAGACACCCTTAACAAAAGCTCTTCTAAATTAAAAGGCTTAGTCATATAATCATCAGCGCCCAATTTCAAACCTTGCACTTTATTAGCACTTGTATTTTTGGCACTTAAAATTAAAATGGGCGTTTGAATATTTTTAAGTCGGACCATTTCGGTAATGGAAAAGCCATCCAAATTTGGGAGCATCACATCTAAAATAATTAAATCAAAATGAGCTTGTTCAATTTGCTTAATGGCTTCAGGACCATCATAAGCCGAGCTTACTTCATACCCCTCGATACTCAAATTCAATTTTAATGCATCATGCAAATGCACTTCGTCTTCAACTAGTAAAATGGAATATTTTTGCATACTGCATTAAGCTTGATAAGTAAATATAAAAATACTTCCCTGTGGCTCATTGGGAATCATGGTTAATTTAGCATTGTGAAAAACTGCGATACGCTTGCACAAAAACAAGCCAAGCCCCGTACCCTTTGTAGCCCTTGTATATTCAGCACCGACCCTATAAAATTTTTCAAATATTTTTTCCCTGTCATTGACAGGCACCCCCACCCCTTGATCCGCAATTTTCAAATGAATTTTATTATCCTGCTCAATCAATTGCACAGCAATTGCCTTATCCTTGGGCGAATATTTAATCGCATTGTCAATTAAATTATTTACTAATAATTGAATTAACACCGACTCTCCTTTCATGCAAATATCATCTTGTATAGTTAATTCAAATTTTCGATCCGGAAACCTTTGCTGAAATGCATTTGCAGTACTAGATACAATAAAAGAGAAATTAAATTCCTGTGTGTTGGCGTGGTATTGTCCCATATCCAATTGAGATGCCAATAAAATATTATTGCATAAATTATCTAACCTTTGGGTTTCTAATAACGAAATCTCAAGCATTTTTCTTTGTTGAGCAATATCTAGTTGGCGTTTTAAAATCGTCTCAATATTCAACTGGGTAATCGCAATAGGTGTTTTAAGCTCATGGGTGACTGCCATCATGAAATTTTGTTGCTGATTGGAATAACGAATTTGTTTTAATAAGGATCGATATACATAAACCGCACCTAATAAAAACAAACATAGGATGGTGAGTCCTTCTCCCATATACTGCTTATTTTTTCTTAGTTGATAATTTTGGATGGCTTGGGATTTTTGAACAAATGCAGGGTCGTTTGTTTGCATCACGCCATACTGAATATTGGCTATTTGTTCATTTTGATTCACCAAAGTAACATACCACCATATAAAAGCAGCCACCATATAGGTTAGAAATAACCAATATACAATTCGAACTAATTGCATTTTGTCAATTTTAAAAAATCGATTCATTATAAGTTCGCTTTTTCAACTCGAATGCCAGTAGATAATACATTTTCCAATGGATCTTCCCGCATAGTATGTTGCAAAGAAAATTTATACAGCCCTTTTTTCAAATGTATTGAACCTGTAGTAATCGGAATTCTTTGATCATAAATATCGTCCATGCCTGTGCCCAACCATCCTTTTTCATCATCGGCCAAATTCAGGTTAAAGGATTGTTTAGTGACTGAATCATTGGGAGCTGTGGTATTCAATTGGATCCAAATATTTTTATAATGATAGGCATTGTGATGACGAATCACAAAGAACAACTTATACATTGCATTGGTATCTGTAATATTAAATTGGTATTCATTAGTGGCTTTAGTATCCCATTGGTGATTGGGATAAATTGTATTTTGCTCGTACAATTGCTTTGTTTTGCAAGCTGTGGACCCAAATAATGCCAAAATCAATGGGATGTATAGGTATGAATACTTTCTCTTCATTTTATAATACATTTAATATTTGCTCCTTGGCCTTTTCCAATTCATCTTTCATAAGAATCACCGACTTTTGAATTTCAATGTCGTTTGCTTTAGAACCCGTAGTATTAATTTCTCTACCCATCTCCTGCAAAATAAATGAAAGCTTCTTCCCTTTGGAAGGCTCTTTTTCATCCAATACTTCTTTAAAATAATTACAATGATTGGTTAACCGTACTTTCTCTTCCGAAATATCAATTTTTTCAATATAGTAAATCAGCTCTTGCTCTAGACGATTGTTATCATACTTGTCCGCACCCACGTGCTGTTCCAATAACTTCACCAAGCCTTCTTTAATTTTAATGCGTCTATTGGGTTCATGAACAGCTATATTGGCTTGTTGTACTTCGATAGCAGCCACACGTTCTAATAAATCTTTTTCAATGGATTTGCCCTCTTCCATTCTATGTATAATAATTTGGTCAATGGCCAATTGCAATACTTTGTAAATAGCTTCCCATTCATCCTCAGCTATCACTTCATTGGAGGATGCTACTACATCGGGCAATTTTAATAAAGTGCTTAGCAAGTTTTCTTTTTCAATGCCAAGCTCATTGGCCAATTCAACAATGGGTTGATAATAGGACTTCGCTAAAGCTGTATTAATACTTACTGGTTTTGAAACCCCATTGGATTTAATGGAAATTGAACATTCTACACTTCCTCGAAATAAGGTTTCATTTAATTTGTTGCGTACTTCTACTTCGTAAGGTTTTAAAAAAGATGGCATATTTAAACGCAAATCGAATTGTTTCCCATTTAAAGACTTCACTTCAATCAAAATGGTTTTGTCCTTATAAGTCGATTCTGCTCTACCATACCCCGTCATTGAATGCAACATAATTGTCTCTTTTTATTAGTCTATAAAGGTATTAAAATATAGGGAAGAAGGAAAACAATTTGTAATTTAGCAGACATTTACAAGCATGTATACAAAAGAACAAATTCAACATCTTCAATCCCTTACAAAGGAATTTTTAGAGCATCCACATGATATTGAATTGGATGCACTCAAAAAACTGCTAAAATTTCACGAATACCAATATTATGTAGCTGCAACCCCCCTAATTAGCGACTACGAATATGACATCTTATATCAACAACTATTACTACAGGAGGCAGCAGCACCTCATCTTGTGACCCTTGATTCGCCAAGCCAGCGCGTGGGCAATAGCTTGAACAATCAATTTGAAACAGTACCCCATTTGGTACCCATGTTGAGCTTGGAAAACAGTTATAATGCCGATGATTTAAATGATTTTGACCGAAAAGCACAGGAAGGGGCACAACTCAATAGCATCACTTATTGCGTTGAACCTAAATTTGATGGAGCTAGTATCTCCTTGGTGTACGAAAATGATTTACTGGTTCGTGCATGCACACGCGGAGATGGAGTTGCAGGTGAAGAAATTACACAAAATATAAAACAAATACGATCCATACCCTTGAGTATTCCACTATCCCAATACGGCATTCAGCAAATGGAAATCAGAGGTGAAGTGATTATGAGCAAACAGTCTTTTGCGACTTTTAATGAAAAATTAAAAGCAAAAAATTTGGCTATGCTTGCTAACCCGCGCAATGCCGCGGCGGGTAGTTTAAGAATGAAGGATTCAAAGGAAGTTGCAGAACGCAACTTAGATGCCTTTATTTACCATATTAGTTATTATAGTTTAAAAGCAGGTGCTAGTACACCCGAATTGCTTAAGACACATAGTGGTTCGTTAGAACTATTATGGAATATGGGCTTTAGATCTCCACAAAAAGAAAAGAAAATTATTTCGAACATACAGGGGGTGATTGATTTTTGCAATGCATTTGAAACCGAGCGCGACAATCTCCCATACGAAATTGATGGACTAGTGATTAAAGTGAATGATTATGCACTGCAAGAAAAATTGGGTATGACATCCCACCATCCTAGATGGGCCATTGCATACAAGTTCAAAGCGCGACAAGCCACTACCATTTTAGAAAATGTAGAATTTCAAGTAGGTCGCACAGGTGCTGTAACACCCGTTGCTAAATTAAAAGCAGTAGCTATTGGAGGTGTAACTGTTACAAGTATCTCCATGCACAATGAAGAATATATCCGTGAAAAAGATTTACGTATAGGCGATACAGTAATCATTGAAAGAGCCGGGGACGTAATTCCACAAATTGTGCAATCCATTCCCACACTACGTAAAGGTGCAGAAACTATTATTGAATTCCCAATAACTTGTCCCGTTTGCGACTTCCCTTTAGAGAAAGAAGAAACAGAAGCGGTATGGAGATGCAACAATCCTTCCTGTTCTGCACAAATCGTAGAGCGCATGATCCATTTTGTGAGTAAGGATGCCATGGACATAAAAAGTTTTGGGGATGCCAATATCAGAAAATTTTACGAGCTTGGATTATTAAAAAATATACAAGGTATTTACAATTTGGATTTTGCACAAATTGGTCACTTAGAAGGTTTTGGCAAAAAAAGTGTCGACAATTTAAAGGCAGCTATTGAGGCTTCTAAATCTCAGCCCTTATATCGATTAATATATGCGTTGGGCATTCGCTTTGTAGGCGAGACTACTGCAAAAACCATTGCTTCCCACATTCATCACCTATTGGACTTGCAAAATTTAAGTGAAGAACAATTGCAAGGATTCGAAGATGTTGGGGTGAAAGTAGCTAAAAGTATTTACAGCTATTTTCACGAAACAAAAAACATTGAGCGTATCAAGGAATTGGAAACTTTAGGGCTGAATATGATACAAACTACTGCTCCAGTGATTGACGGCAATTTAGCTGGACTGAATTTTTTATTTACCGGCACCCTTACTCAATTAAAACGTTCCGAAGCCGAATCCATGGTAGAAGCCCGCGGTGGACATATTTTGAGCGGTGTAAGTAGTAAATTAAATTATTTGGTCGTGGGCGAGGATGCTGGCAGCAAATTGGAAAAAGCAAAAAAAATAGCCTCGATAAAAATTATCAGCGAAAGTGATTTTGTTGCATTGATTCAATCTTAAAACAATGCCACCGTTTTATGGGTGGCATTGAAAAATTATATAATTCCTTTTGAAGCTAGATACTCTGCAATTTGCACTGCATTTGTAGCAGCACCCTTACGTAAGTTATCACTCACAATCCACATGTTTAAGGTTTTTGCTTGTGTTTCATCACGGCGTAAACGACCTACAAATACCTCATCTTTCTCATGTGCCCATAAAGGCATTGGATAAAATTGAGCAGCATCATCCTGTTGAACTACTACTCCTGGAGCTGCACTTAATTCGGCAATCAATTCCTTTAAATCAAATTCGTTTTCAAACTCAACGTTAACACTTTCACTATGTCCACCCATTACTGGAATACGAACAGTTGTGGCTGTAACTTTGATATTATCGTCTTGCATAATCTTGCAAGTTTCCTTAACCATTTTCATTTCCTCTTTTGTATATCCATTCTCCAAGAATACATCAATTTGAGGAATTGCATTTAAATCAATTTGATATTTATACGCCATATCTTCGGCTGCCAATGTTTTACCGGCTCTTTCATCCATTAATTGATCAACTGCTTTTTTACCAGTACCTGTTACACTTTGATAAGTGCTTACAATCACTCTTTTAATTCTATATTTCACATGCAAAGGTTGCAAAGCAACTACCATTTGAATAGTAGAACAGTTAGGATTTGCAATAATCATATCCTCGGCAGTTAACACTGAAGCATTTACTTCAGGTACTACTAGTTTTTTTGTTGGATCCATTCTCCAAGCCGAAGAATTGTCAATAACACGAATACCTGCAGCTGCGAACTTTGGAGCCCACTCGGTAGAAGTACCTCCTCCTGCTGAAAAAATTGCTACTACTGGCTTTGCAGCAATACCATCTTCCATTGTTACAACTTTATACGCCTTACCCTTAAACATTACTTCCTTGCCCGCAGAACGTGCTGATGCAACGGGAATTAATTCAGTTACTGGAAAATTTCTTTCTGCTAGTACTTGTAACATTTTTGTGCCTACTAGCCCTGTGGCACCTACTACTGCAACGCGCATATGGATTTTATTTATTTTAAAAAATTACTTTCAAATATTATTTTCTTACAAAGACTAAAAAACAAAAAGCCTTCCCGATTAAGGAAGGCTTCTGTGTATATTTATTCGCATACAAACAATCAGACCTTCCGCTTAGCGTGGTTTCTTAATTTGTTTTGTATGTTTATTTTTCATCATTGTGGAACAAAATTAATTGGATGTATTCATTTAACCAAATTAAACTAATTCAATATCAAAGTTCACTAAAGAAACAAACGATTGTACGCGTTGCTTAATGTCTTCCATATTGATTTCAGTTAATCTTTGTGTGCCAAATTTCTCAACACAGAAGCTAGCCATTGCGCTACCTAAAATAATAGCCGACTTCATATTTTCAAATGAGAAATCTTTGGTTTTTGCCAAGTGTGCTACAAAACCTCCTGCAAAAGTATCACCTGCTCCAGTTGGGTCAAACACCTCTTCCAAAGGCAATGCAGGCGCAAAGAACACTTCATTTTCATGAAACAATAATGCACCGTGTTCCCCTTTTTTAATAATTAGATATTTGGGCCCCATGGCCATGATTTTCTTAGCCGCTTTTACCAAACTATATTCACCACTCAATTGTCTTGCCTCACTATCATTCACTAATAATACATCCACAAGGCTAATGGTATGTAATAAATCGTCTAACATAATTTCCATCCAAAAATTCATTGTGTCCATTACGATTAATTTAGGACGATTTTTCATTTGCTTAATCACGCTACTTTGAACGCCAGGCACCAAATTACCAAGCATTAAAATGTCGCAATCCTGATAGCTTTCGGGAACAATGGGTTGGAAATTTTCCAAAACATTTAATTCTGTAACCAAAGTATCACGTGAATTCATATCCAAATGATATTTACCACTCCAAAAAAAGGTCTTTTCGTCCTTTTTTATTTGAACCCCCTCTAATACAACACCTCTATTTGTTAATGCATCTAATTCAGATTGAGGAAAGTCTCCACCTACTACAGAAATTTGTTTCACAGGTGTAAAATTGGATGCGCACCATGCAATATAAGTTGCGGCACCACCAATAATTTTATCACTTTTCCCAAAGGGAGTTTCAATGGCATCGAATGCCATAGATCCAACTACAACTAAAGACATTTTATTGATTTTTGATTTTCAGCTGCGAAACTACGAATTTTTAAGGGTTTCTAACTGATTGATAATCAAAAAACTAACGATTTTACTATTTTATTTAAAAAATATAGACATTTTCAGGGTGAATATTGGTAAATTTGAGCAACCAATTAAGCATTTTCAACCATGGCTAGAATTAAAACTGAAAAAAATATCTCACGTAAAGACGTGATTGTAAGTAAAGCAGCTACCTTATTTAGAGAAAAAGGATACAAGGCAGCAAGTATGCGTGATCTAGCCGAAGCAGTGGGTGTGGAAGCAGCGAGCTTATACAATCATATTAAATCCAAAAGTGAGTTATTACACGAATTGGTATTTAGTGTTGCCAATAAATTTGTATTGAAATTGGATGAGATTGAGTCAGAGCCTATCAGTTCACTACAAAAGATGGAGAAAATACTTCGTTTTCATATCAGCGAAATGATTCATCATTACGAAGAAGTTTATGTAAGTGATAGAGAGTGGAAGCATTTATCGGATCCTTATTTATCTAACTACCAGAATCAAAGAAGGGTGTATCGTAAAAGATTGGCAGCGATTATTGAGGAAGGAATTCGCAATAAAGAAATTAAATCTATTGACGCGCCTACGGTGGTATTAATATTTTTACACGCAGTAAGTGGTATTGAAAGCTGGCATCGTTCTACCAAAAAAATTACTGCCGAAGAATTAGAACAAAACATGGTGGCCATCTTAATTGATGGTTTAAAAGCAAATAAATAAGGTTAACTTTGCAGTTAATATTATACTGTGTCAGAAAGAAACAACTTTATTGATTATATCCGCATTTTTGCCCATAGTGGACATGGTGGTGCCGGATGTAAACATTTTTTACGAAATAAATTAACAGCCAAGGGTGGACCTGATGGAGGCGATGGAGGTCGTGGCGGGCATGTTATTTTAAGAG
Source organism: Bacteroidota bacterium (assembly GCA_039795575.1). GTDB lineage: Bacteria > Bacteroidota > Bacteroidia > Chitinophagales > Chitinophagaceae > Sediminibacterium. The sequence goes on from JBDKLP010000016.1 coordinate 20,155, forward strand.
GCAATAGCCAACTTTGGACCTTATTGCATTTGCGTTACCATAAAAATGTAATCGCAGAGAATGGAGAAAATGGGAGCAAAAACAATTGTACAGGAAAAGATGGAAAAGATATTATTATAGAAGTTCCCTTAGGTACCATTGCTAGAGATGAAGAAACAGGAAACATTGAAGCCGAAATATTACACGACGGTCAAGAAATTGTTTGGCTAAAGGGAGGACGTGGCGGATTAGGCAATAGCAATTTTGCTACAGCCACCCAACAAGTTCCCGAATATGCACAACCAGGAGAGCCTGGCGTAGAAGGTTGGAAACAAATCGAATTAAAGGTATTGGCTGATGTAGGTTTGGTAGGATTTCCTAATGCTGGAAAATCTACTTTACTTTCTTCCATCACTGCCGCTAAACCAAAAATTGCCAATTACGCATTTACTACCTTAACCCCTCAATTGGGAATGGTGGAATACCGCGACAATAAATCATTTTGTATTGCCGATTTGCCAGGCATCATTGAAGGGGCTGCCGAAGGAAAAGGACTAGGGCACCGCTTTTTAAGACATATTGAACGCAATGCCGTTTTGTTGTTTTTAATTCCTGCCGATGCCAATGATCATAAAAAAGAGTTTGAAATTTTAAAGAACGAGCTCAACGAATTCAATCCAGAATTATTACAAAAGGAATTTATTATCGCAGTGAGTAAATCTGATTTGCTTGATCAAGAATTACAGGATGCGATTGAAAAAGAATTGCCTGAAAACATTCCGCATATATTCATTTCTTCTGCCATTAATAAAAACTTAATGGAATTAAAAGATATGCTTTGGAAGGCATTAAACAAACCTATTTAGTTTTCAATAAATTAAAAAAGAGCGCCCGTTGGAAGCGCTCTTTTTTTTTGTAATATTAAAACGTACTAGTTGTTATTTGACTTTGCAGCTTTGCTACGCTCGTTTTCATCCAACATGGTTTTACGCATACGAACCGATTTTGGCGTTACTTCAATACACTCATCAAACTGAATGTACTCCATACACTCTTCCAAAGTAAATTGAATTTTTGGAGTGATACGCACGCTGTCATCAGACCCGCTCGCACGGTGGTTGGTTAATTTTTTCATCTCCACTGCGTTGATATTTAAATCACCTGGTTTGATATGCTCAGCCAATACTTGACCTGCATACACTTCCTCACCTGGCTCAATAAAGAAACGACCTCTATCTTGTAACTTATCAATTGAATAAGCAGTAGTTGTACCACCAAACTTAGCCACCAATACACCATTGTTTCTGCCAGGAATTTGACCTTTCCAAGGCTTGTATTCATTAAAACGGTGCGCCATTACAGCTTCACCAGCAGTTTGAGTTAACATTTGAGAACGTAAACCAATCAATCCTCTTGAAGGAATATCAAACTCTAAGTGTTGCATAGTACCTTTGGATTCCATAATTAACATCTCCCCTTTCTTTTGGGTTACCAAGTCAATTACTTTACCGCTAAATTCTTCAGGAACGTCAACTACTAAAATTTCATAAGGCTCGTGTTTTTTACCATCTACTTCTTTCACTAACACTTGTGGGTTACCCACTGTTAACTCATATCCTTCACGACGCATGGTTTCCACCAATACACCCAAATGTAAAATACCACGCCCATACACCAAGAAACTATCTGCACTGTCTGTTTCTTCAACACGCAATGCTAAGTTCTTTTCTGTTTCTTTAATCAAACGATCGCGAATGTGACGAGAGGTTACAAACTTACCTTCTTTACCAAAGAAAGGAGAGTTGTTAATACTAAACGTCATGCTCATTGTAGGTTCGTCTACACTGATAATTGGCAATGCTTCTGGGTTTTCAGGATCAGCAATAGTATCACCAATGTTGAATTCTTCTAAACCAACCACAGCACATAAGTCACCAGAAACAACTTCGGTTACCTTACGTTTACCCATTCCTTCAAATACGTATAATTCTTTTACTTTATTCTTTTTAATACTTCCATCGGCTTGCACCAAAACAATATTTTGACCTTCTTTGATAGAACCTCTTTCTACTTTACCAATGGCAATACGACCTAAGAAAGTAGAATAGTCTAATGAAGTAATTTGCATTTGAGTATGCCCTTCCTTCACTTTAGGAGCAGGTACATATTTCAAGATACCATCCATTAATGGAGTGATATCCTCGCAAGGAGTTAAGCTATCATTGAACCAACCATTTTTACCACTACCATAAAATGTAGGGAAATTTAATTGATCCTCGGTTGCATCCAAGTTAAAGAACAATTCAAAAACTGCATCATGCACTTCGTCGGGACGACAGTTCTCTTTGTCTACTTTATTGATAATTACAATTGGTTTCAAATTCAATTGCAATGCTTTTTGTAATACGAATCTTGTTTGAGGCATGGGTCCTTCAAAGGCATCGACCAACAAACAAACACCATCTGCCATTTTTAATACACGCTCAACTTCACCACCAAAGTCGGAGTGACCAGGGGTATCAATAACGTTAATTTTAACGTCCTTATAAGTTACGGAAGCATTCTTACTTAAGATAGTAATACCTCTTTCACGCTCCAATTCGTTGCTATCCATGATCAATTCCCCAGTTTCCTGGTTTTCTCTGAATACCTTCGTTGCGTGTAAAATTTTGTCAACCAATGTAGTTTTACCGTGGTCAACGTGCGCGATAATCGCGATGTTTCTTATTTCCATGTTCTGTTTTGAGGCTGCAAAGGTACACCCTTTACAGTCCTTAAAAAAACATTTGGGCAAAAAGGAGTGAATAGATTTACACTCTAATATATATTTTATTTTTATCTAATATATAACCCAATAGCCAACAAACCAACATATAAGAAATCGCAAAAGCTAGGGAGGCCCAATAAGGAGCAAAATGACTAAATCCATGGGCAAAAATCCACTCAAACAGGGACTGATCTCCTATTTGAACAGTATAAAACACGGTTGCCAATAACTCTGAAAACAAGTAAATAACCAGGGGGTTCTTTCCAAAAGTTTCAAAAAAGCTTGAAAATTGCAATTGACGTTGTAATTCTATACGGTAAATGATGGTTCCGATAATCACCATATCTAATCCTACGGTTAACATCACAAAACTACTTGACCATAGTTTTTTGTTGATTGGGAATTGATAATTCCACATAAATCCTAAAAATATAAAGCCTGCCCCCCACATTAATAAATGAGTTAAGCCCTCGTAAGATTTTCCTTTTTCTTGAATAAACTTACCTACTCTAAATCCTATTAAAACATTTACAATCGCTGGCAATGTGCTTAACCAACCTTCTGGATCAAATGCAATTCCTTCTCCATGGTACATATGGGCTTCGCCCATTAACCATTTATCAAATAAAATGCCTGCATTGCCAGTCATTGTTAATTCCTGGCCCGGCACGCCAAAATGAATACATATATACCAATACACTAACAATAACAAGCCAGCTAATACCATTAGTACTCTTTCGTGCATATAATAAGCAATCAAAGAACCCAATCCATAACACAAAGCAATACGTTGCAAAACGCCTAAAATCCTTGTGTTATCAATAGATCCTGTAAAGGGGAACCAATACATTAAGTAGCCTAATAAAAATATAAGCGCTGTTCGTTTTATAATTTTAAATAATACAGTGGCATTCGAAAGCTTTTCCCATTTAGGCAAAACAAAACTCATTGCATTGCCTACTGCAAACAAAAAAGAAGGGAAAACTAAATCGGTGGGAGTGAATCCATCCCATTTCGCATGTAAGAATGGTGCGAAAGTCGCTGCCCCATCGCCAGGGGTGTTCACAATAATCATTAAACAAATCGTCATTCCTCTAAATACATCTAGCGATAAAAATCTATTATTCGACATGGCATTGATTTAGACAATCAAGGTACGCAAAATATTTTTTATTGAACCTTGAATTAATTAGCTTTATTCAAATTAAGCATATGCGCGCTTCCAGAATCGTATGGATATTACTAATGGTTTTTGTATTTACTTATCTTTTAGGCTCACACCCAGCTACGCCTAAATTCAACTACCAACTCCCTGCAATTACACAAAATACCAATTTAGATAGCCTTGTACAGGCGGGCGAAAAAAAGCATCATCTTAAAGCCAATAATGAAGCCAAAATTATTTGGGCCGACAGCACCCATCAACCCACTGAATATGCGATTGTTTATTTGCATGGATTTAGCGCAAGCCAAATGGAAGGAGCACCTGTACATGAAAATATTGCAAAAGCATTTCATTGTAATTTATATTTAGCTAGACTTGCTGAACATGGTATTGACACCACCGAAGATTTAGTAAACTTAACTGCAGAAAACTATTGGGAGTCGGCAAAATGGGCTTATGCAATTGGAAAAAAATTAGGGAAGAAAGTGATTATTATGAGCACTTCCACTGGGGGTACTTTGTCGCTGCAGTTGGCAGCAAATTATCCAGAAATTGCAGGACTCATTATGTATTCACCAAATATTGAAATTAATAACCCTGCAGCATTTTTATTAAACAACCCTTGGGGTTTGCAAATTGCAAGGTTGGTTAAGGGTGGCAATTATGCGAACATCCCTTTTAAAAATAAGGAATACCCTAAATACTGGAATACACATTACCGATTAGAATCTACTGTAGCATTGCAAAATTTAATTGAGGCGAGTATGACGCCCGAAAATTTTGCCAAAGTGCATCAACCTGCACTTGCACTTTATTACTACAGGGATGAAATGCACCAAGATAATGTGGTGAAAGTAAGTGCCATTCAAAAGATGATGACACAAATTAGCACTCCTTCCTATTTGAAAAAAGCAATTGCCATTCCTAATGCAGGAAGTCATGTGCTCGCCTCTCCAATCGTTTCAAAGGATATTGTTAGCGTTGAAAATTATACAAAAGATTTTATTGCTTCCTCCATCATTAAAAAATAGTTTAATGAACCTTTTAGCGTATTGGCTTATTTTTAAAATGCACAATTAGGGCCTTGCAAAGGCTACTGCAATTTTAGTATCTGCTGTTCCGTAATACAATAACCATTGATTTTTGAAAAACACAAGGCCCTCCACAAAGCAAACATTGTTTACTTCACCAATTAACTCATAAGGTTTATCAGGATGGATAAAATAATGCGACGACCTATCCAATAATTTATAAGGAGCATTCCCATCAAACAAAGCCTGCCCTGCTGCATAAGTAAATTTGGGCTGTGTGGTATCATTGTTATTGGCGGCATTACTACTATTATACATTAATACAATTCCATTTTTTGTATACAAAGCATATGGCCCTGGCTCAACTAGCCTACTATCAAAATATCCTGCCCTCGGTTGCAGTACAGACACTAATTTTTGATTTTCACTATTTTCCAATGCATCCCAATGCAATAAATCATCCGAGCTCGCCATAAATAAATCGGTATCACCAAAATACATCCAATATTTTCCATTTATTTTCTTAGCAACCATTTTTTCACCTTTTTGCTCCACCACAATAGCGCCAGATTTTGACCAGCTATTGATATATTTTGGAGATTGTAAAACGGGACCATGTTTTTCCCAGTGCACCAAATCAAAACTAGTGGCAAAACATAGCCTAGCCGTTTTTCCATCGTAAGCCGTATAAGTTAATAAATAACCATTGTTCGGAATGGAAACAATTCTTGGATCCTCCACCCCACCTTTCCACTCATATTTTAACACAATATCTTGGGCAGGATAAAATAAAGGCGCTGCTTGTTTTGTAAAATGGATTCCATCCTCACTAATAGCCAAACCCAAACGTGAAGTCATGGCGCTGTCTTGTGCTCTGTATAATAAGTATACTTTTCCTCCTTTTACAAAGGCAGTAGGATTGAGTACATTTTTAGATTGCCAATGCACAATTTGGTTTTGAACTGGACAATTAAAAACAAAATTTGAATCGGGAGATAAAATAGGATTGACGCTATCTAATTTTACAAATCCATTAAATGACCAAGCGGCTTGTGATGATTCATTTGTATGGGAAACATCGCAAGCCGCAAGTATCAATAAAGATAGAATGATTAGATTTTTCATTCTACCAAGTTACAAAATTGTATTAATCTATTTGTCTTTTATGTTTGCTTGAGACATAAGTATATACCGAAGGAATGACAAACAAGGTTAGTACCAATGAAAATAACAATCCCCCTACTACTACTGTACCTAATGGTTTACGACTGGTTGCTGCAGCTCCAAGACTAATTGCAATTGGCAATGCCCCCAAGGCTGTAGCCAAACTGGTCATTAAAATAGGGCGGAATCTTTGTGCAGCTGCTTCTAATACCGCTTCACGAATAGGTAATCCTGCTTCTCTTTTTTTGTTGGCAAATTCAACAATTAAAATACCATTTTTGGTTACCAATCCAATCAACATAATTATACCAATTTGAGAGAAAATGTTAATAGTTTGATCGAATAACCACAAGCACAATAAAGCGCCTGCTAAAGCCAATGGCACAGTAATCATAATGATAAATGGATCGGTAAAGCTTTCAAATTGCGCTGCCAAAACCAAGTAAATTAAAATAAGGGCTAATAATAAAGCCTGAGAAGTATTGGAAGCACTTTCTTTAAAGTCTCTTGAAGCGCCACTCAATGCCGTTTGAAAACTTTCATCTAATTGATCTTTTGCAATGCGTTCCATTGCGTTTACACCATCTCCAATGGTTTTACCTTCGGCCAATGATGCCGAAACCGTTGCGGAATTAAAACGGTTGTAATGGTATAAATTAGGCGGATTACTGTTTTCCTCGGCAATCAATACACTTGAAATAGGTATATTTTCCCCACGATTATTTCGTACATAAATTTTATCAATATCCGTTGGTGTATTACGCTCCTCTCTAGGCACTTGCGTAATTACCTGGTATTGACGATCATTCATAATAAAATAAGCCGAACGTGCTCCACTAAATGCTGCTTGTAAAGCTTGTGCCACATCGGCTGTAGACAACCCTAAGTCTCTAACACGCATTCTATCAATTGACAAGTCCAGTTCTGGTTTATTGAATTTCAAATTCACATCCACGTTTTGGAAGGTTTTGTCTTTTCTTGCTGCATCTAAAAACTTAGGTATAGCCGATTTGATTTTTTGAAAATCTAAATTCTGAATAATGAATTGCACTGGCAATGACCCTCGCGACATCATCCCTACCGAAATGGTTTGTTCTTCAATGGCAAAAACACGTACGTTTTTAAAGCGCTTCATTTTTTTATTTAAATCCATCGCAATTTCCGACTGCGTTCTTACACGATCGGTTTTATCTACAAGCCCTAAACGACCACTCGCCGAACTGTTCCCGCTATTTCCTCCGAATCCTGGCACACTACCCCAAGTGAATGCATGTTCTGGAAAAGAGTCCTGCATGATACGGATGGCTTTCATCAAATCTCCTTTCATATCCTCGTAACTCGTTCCTTCGGCACCAGTCATACTAATTCTAATTGAACCCTTGTCTTCTAATGGCGCTAATTCACTTTGAATGCTTTTACCTAATACAAAAATTAGGCCCACACATGCAATGACAATTGCCCATGCTACCCAACGAACTTTTAAAAATGCGTTTAAAACATTCTTATAACCCGATTCCATCCCCCTAAAGAAAGGTTCTGTTCGCTCATAGAATTTCCCATGTGCCCCATCTTTTCTATTTAAATACACATTTAAAACAGGGGTAATGGTTAAGGAAACAAAGGCTGATACCAATACCGCACCTGCTACTACTACACCAAATTCTTTAAATAAGGATCCAACAAAACCTTGCAAGAAAATCACTGGCATAAATACTACTGCCAATGTAATAGAGGTTGAGATGACCGCAAAGAAAATTTCTTTACTCCCTTCTCTAGCTGCATCTTTTAAAGAAAGTCCTTCTTCAATTTTTCTAAAAATATTTTCCGTCACTACAATACCATCATCTACCACCAATCCAGTTGCAAGTACGATGGCTAATAAAGTAAGTACATTGATAGAGAATCCTGCCAAGTACATAATAAAGAAAGTGGCAATTAAGGAAATAGGAATATCTATCAAAGGACGAATGGCAATAAGCCAATTTCTGAAAAAGAAGAATATTACCAATACCACCAATACAAAAGAAATAAGAATCGTTTCTTTAACCTCATTTAAGGCTCTGCGAATGTTTAAGGTATTGTCAATAGGCAACGCAAATTCAATATCTGATTTGTTTTGCTTTTTTACTTCTTCTAATCTTTTATAAAATTCATCTGCAATTTTTATTTGGTTGGCACCAGGCTGAGGAGACACTGTAAGCATAACAACGGGCACTCCATTAAAATAAGTGCCTTGATCCTCTTGCTCAGGACCCAATTCCACTTTAGCCACATCCCCTAAACGAACAATGCCATTGGCATCTTCTTTTAAAATTATATTTCTAAAATCTGACTCCGTAGTCAAACGGCCCAGGGTTTTGATAACAAATTCAGACTTGTTACCATAAATAGAACCTGCAGGCAATTCAATATTTTCTTTGTTTAAACCTGTTTGAATATCATTAAAAGCAATTCCATAAGCATTTAATAAATCGGCATTGGGATAAATACGCATAGACTGGCGCTTTCCTCTCACGCCAACATTACTAACTTCGTCAATGGTTTGAAAGCGTTGTTGCAATACGTTTTCTGCATATTCGGTTAACTCCAAAAGTCCTTTGGTTTTACTTCTTAAAGTCAATAACAAAATAAAATCGCTGGCATCTGCTTTTGAAACTACAGGAGGGCTTGTTAGGTCTTGTGGCAAAGACCTCATTGCCTGGGACACTTTATCTCTCACATCGTTTGCAGCAGTTTCCAAATTAACGCCTAAGTTAAACTCAACAGTAATATTGGAATTGCCTACCGAACTAGAAGAATTGATGGTACGAATACCAGGAATTCCATTAATCCCTTTTTCAAGTGGCTCGGTAATTTGACTTTGTATTACTTCGGCATTTGCACCCGTATAAGAAGTTTGTACATTAATAATTGGCGGATCGATTGCTGGATACTCGCGAAGGGCTAAAAAAGAAAATCCCACCAGCCCAAAAATAATGATGGCAATATTCATCACAGTAGCTAATACTGGACGTTTTAATGAAAGTTCAGATATATTCATCTAAATAACTTAATGTATTAATAATCCTATTTGGTAATTTCTAAATTGGATAAGGTTTTTCCAATTTTCAATTTAGATCCGTCTTTTACAAACAACATGCCCGCCACAATCACAGAATCTCCTACTTCTAATCCCTTAGTAATTTCAACAGCTGTTTGTGTTCTATAGCCAGTTTCTACGTTTACAAATTTGGCCTGTCCATTTTTTACAACAACAATTTGCTTGGATTTAGAATCTGGGATAATTACATTGGATGGCACCATAATACTTGGCTTTGCGTTGGTTGAGCCTAAGTACACTTTTGCATATGCACCTGGCAGCACCTTGCCGCTAAACCCTGCACGTACTTTTAAATTTCTAGAAGCAGCAATTATCTGAGGCTCAATAGCTGTAACGGTTCCAACTATATTCATGGCATTGTTTGCTGTGGTAGTGATATTAATTTTTTTACCCACTGCTACATAGCTCGCATAAACTTCGGGAAGGGTAAAGTCTAATTTTAATTGATCTAATTTTTGAATGGTTGCAATAGTGGTAGTAGTATTAACATAGGCTCCTACACTCACTTGTCTTAAGCCAATTTGACCTTTAAAAGGTGCTCTGATAATTGTTTTTTCAATTAAAGACTTGGTGTAAGCTACATCGGCTTGCAGGCTTTTTACTTGTTGCAATGAAGCATCATAATCACTTTGATTGATGCCTTTGATAGCCAATAATTGCTTATTTCTTTTTTCATTTATTATTGCCAATTCCAATTGCGCATTGGCCTTGTCAAGTTGTGCTTGCAAATCGGTGTCATTCAATTTTGCAATTACAGTGCCTGCATTAATTAATTTACCCTCTGGTATTTGTAAAAAAGTAATTCTTCCATTTACTTCGGGATGCAATTCCACAAAGTCATTTGCAAGAACAGTCCCATTCACTTCAATTTGTTTGTCTACTTTTTGGGTTTCTGTGATAGTAATATCCACCGAAACAGGAGCATTGGGATTAAACTTATCAGGGGATTTTGACTTTTCTTTACATGCCACTGCGAATAAAACGCCAGCAAGCACTAACAAATGTATCTTTCTCAAATGACTAAATTTTAGTCAATAAAGGTAAAGAAACCAAGGCGCTTTTTGAAAAAAAATAGATGAATGGCTAAAGGCCATACAACTAGGACTGGCTGCGCTTGTAATGAGTATACTTTTTTTGAATATACTGGCCCAATTCTAGGTCATTCAGCAATCCCAAGGTTTCATAGGAAGGCCTGCAGTATTCCATAAATCGTTGAAGGGCCTCTCCTTCAAGATGTGTAATTTTCTGTACAAATTTTTTAGTAAAACGGTAGCTTATATAACGTTCTCTTTCTTGTGCAACCAAGCGCTGCTCTAACAAGGCTAGGTTTTTGTTTCGATGCACACGAAACATATTGAGTAGCTCGTCCAAATCAAGGCCAACCGTCATCCCACCACCTGGATTATAATAATTATTGGGGAAAGTAAATTTGACACGCGGGGGCTTGTAGTTAAAGTATTTTGCGTAAGTCATTCTATTTTGCAATGAATCATACCTAAAATAAGTGTTTCTTACACGCACTTCTGGCAAATCATAATCCATTACATGAATCATGATATTGAAATGTTGTGGATCAGTAATGGTGTCTATGGAATATTTAGGAGTATGTTTCCCTAGTAAGGAAAACCACAAAGAATCTTTACTATCTATTGTAATAAGGTACCTGCCTAAGGAATCGGTTTGTGTTTGACTATGTTTACTGAGCACAAGCACGGACTCAATAGGTCGATTGCCCGTAATATCATACACCACCCCGCTAATTGTAGTGGTTTGTGCATTCAATTTTGTCAATCCACAAAAGATCCAAAACAAGACGACAATGTTCCGATTTTTCATTACCCTGCAATATTAATAAAAGCAATTTACAATCGCATACTGCTTTTAATAAATTAACAGGGATTTACCTTTTTAGTTGCTACAAATAAGAATTTGCGATGCCAATAAGTACAACCCATAACACCATCCAATGAGTGGCAATTTTTTGCTTGAATATCATGTAAGTACTAGTCAGAAAAACAATTGCAGAAAGCAGCCAAATCGAGCTATTTGCGCTGCTAATTTTTAAAACATAATCTTTGGAAAGATATAATGTAGCACCAAGCATAATGCCCACTACTGCAGCATTAATGCCTTCTAGTGATCTATAAAATACAGCGAATTTTTTTAAGATTTGCCAAATAGGAAAAAAGAAAAGTACAATTAAAAAACTTGGCAAAAAAATACCTACTGCTGCTATTACAGCCCCCATGATTTGCCAGGACTGACCCTTATCTTTTAATGCCAATGCGCCTGTATAACTAGATATGGAAAAGATGGGTCCTGGCACTGCGCGCACAATACCCGATCCCGTTAAAAATGCATCACTTGAAATTTTAATAACATCTCTTTTATTGTTCAATACTGCTGGAGAATTGGGCCTTGTTACATATTGTTCATACATCATAGGAATAAGCACATCTCCACCACCAAAAACCAAACTGCCAAAACGATAATTGGTTTCAAACAAGTTAAATGCTTTTTGATACTTCCAATTATGTCTTGTGGCTTGCTCTGATAGAAATCCTGCAGTAATGAAAAAGACAACAAAAAGAATCAATGCACTCCAGTTAATTTTTTTAGGTGCCGCCCCATCATTGGGTATTCTTTTTTTGCTAAAATTAGTGGCAATGCCGGCTAGAATAATAATCACTGGAATGGTCCATGGGCTTTTAAAGCCTACCCATACTATTGCCGATGCTACCACAAAAATAGCTTTTGTAATAGTGCTATTAATGGCTTTCTTATATAATAAAATCGTGGCACTGGCAATGAAACCAATGGACATAGGTTGTAAATATCGCAAAGCCCCTGCCCCTTTCTGTAAATCAAAATAAGTATAACCAATTGCGGCTAAGGCCATAATAATACATGCAGGAATCATCCAAACTAGTAAAGTAAATAAGGCTAGGGGTATCCCCCCTCTTTTATACGCCACTAATACAATGGTTTGTGTAGAAGAGGCTCCAGGCAAAAGCTGACAAAAGGCATTGTATTCCAATAATTCTTCATTGGTAAGGTCCTTTCTATTTAACACAAAGCGGTTGTACATCAAACTCACATGCACTTGGGGGCCCCCAAATGCCGTTAAGCTGTGTTTGAAAACCGCTTTTAAAAAAGAAATATGATTGATTGTAGCCATGTTGGTAATACTCAAAATTAAATTAATTTTACTTCAAATTCCCTGCTTCATACTCCTTATAAAGCTCATTAAAGAATTTAAATGTTTTGTCAATCAAATTAATGCAACTATGAAATGTTATTATTGGGTAATGATAAGCCTGTTTTTATTGGCTGGTTGCGCACAAAGCAATTATGTAAAATTGAGTCCAAAGTATGAAAAAGAAGCTTTGGGTCTCGTTCCAGATTATAGTCAAATTGCCTATTGGGCAGCACATCCTGAAAAGAAAAATCCATCGGACAGTGTACCGGCAGACATAAGTAATCAATACCATCCCAATAAACAAGTTGATGTGTTTTTTGTATATCCAACTAGTTATTTAGACCCTAATAAGCCATATGGCTGGAATGCTTCTTTACAAGATATTAAAACCAATATTTATACTGACTATAGCTCTATTTTATACCAAGCAAGTGTATTTAATGAAGTAGGGAATATTTACGCGCCAAGATATAGACAAGCACATATACAATCCTATAACCCAGTTGGTCACGAGGATACCTTAAAAGCCATAGCTGCTTTTGAACTAGCGTATCAAGATGTTAAAAATGCATTTGAATATTATTTAGCTCATTACAACAATGGCCATCCAATCATCATTGCATCTCATAGTCAAGGTTCTACTCACACTATTCGTATTTTAAAAGAATATTTTGACAATAAACCTTTGGGAAAACAATTGGTGGCTGCTTATGTTGTTGGAATGGCCTTAGATCCTGGCAACTATACCCATCTAAAAGCTTGCACCAAACCCAATGAAACTGGGTGTATTTGTGCATGGAGAACCTTTATGGAGGGCTATCAAGAACCATTTGTTGACAAGGAAAATTTCCAGTCCATAGTAACCAATCCATTAAGTTGGGATGAAAGCATTACGAATGTAGACCGACTACAAAATCAAGGAAGCATTTTATATGATTTCAACAAAGTGAAAGCCGGAGTAGCGGGTGCTATTAATCATGGTGGTGTTTTGTGGACGCCCAAACCTCATTTTATGGGTAGCATTTTATTGAAAACGAAAAACTACCATATTGCTGATTACAATTTTTACTATTCTAGTATTCGTAAAAACGTAGCAAATAGAGTAGAAGCTTTTATGCAAGCAAAATCAACCAGTACAGGATATTAATTGCCAACTACACTTAAAAATTTAATGCGCATAATTTTTAATTGCTCCCAGCTATAATCGTTTTCACTTAATTCTTCTTGTGCAATTTGCAAGGAAGATGTTTCGCAATTTTTAAAGTATTCCAATATTTCCTCTTGGTCATATTGATCGAGCCATTCGTCAATGGCATAATCCAAATTCAACTTAGTACCACTTGCCGCTATGGTTTCCATCTCCTCTAACAATGCATCTAGGCGTAGATCCTTGTTTTTGGCAATGGTTTCCAAAGGAATTTTTTTGTCTACATTTTGGATGATGTAAATTTTATTGCTGGACTTATTAGCAACCGATTTCATTACAAAATCATCGGGTTTTTCAATATTGTTTTCAGTTACATATTGCTCCACCAATTCCACAAAGGGCTTTCCGTACTTAATGGCCTTCCCTTTACTTACACCCTGGCACCTTTCCAATTCTTCCAAATTGGTTGGATATAAGGTGGCCATATCTTGTAATGAGGTTTCTAAAAATATAACAAATGGTGGCAATTTTCGTTTTTTGGCTTCCGACTGACGCAATTCTTTTAGCATTTCAAACAATTGCTCATCAGTACTAGTACCCGCATTTCCATTGGATTCAGCTTCATCGTCGTCGGCGTTGGCATCATCGAACAACTGGTTCAATACAATTTTAAAGCTGCTTGGCTTTTTTAAGTATTTCTGCCCCTTTGCTGTTAATTTCAATAAGCCGTATTCCTCAATGTCTTTCTCAATTAATTTTTCAAGCATTGCTTGTCTTACCAAACTATTCCAAAATAAAGCATCCTGTTCCTTACCTATCCCAAATACGGGTAATTTTTCGTGACGGTACAAGCCAATCTGTGGCGTATACTCTCCCATTAATATTTGTATAACATAATTGCCAACAAAACGTTCGTCCAATGCTTGAATCACTTGTAATAATTGCAATAATGATTGCTTGGCTTCAATTTTTTCTTTGGGATGTAAACAATTGTCGCAGTTGCCACAATTTTTATCCTCCCAGTCTTCACCAAAATAATGTAATAAACTTCTTCTTCTACATACACCACTTTCTGCAAATGCGACAGTCTCGTCAATCAATTGCGCACCAACTTCTCTTTCACTCAAAGGCTTGTCTCTTAAAAAATGTTCCAGCTTAGTTACATCAGCATGAGAATAATACAAAATACAATTGCCTTCTAATCCGTCGCGTCCAGCACGACCTGTTTCTTGATAATAATTTTCAATCGATTTAGGTATATTATAATGAATCACAAATCGAATATCGGGCTTGTCAATACCCATTCCAAACGCAATGGTAGCAACAATTACCTGCACATCTTCATTCAAAAATTGATCCTGTCTATCGGCCCTTAATTTCTGATCCAAACCCGCATGGTAAGCAACCGCTTTAATATTATTGGCAATTAATAAGTCGGCTAATTCTTCGGTTGTTTTTCGATTCAGTGTATATATAATTCCACTTTTGCCTTTGTGTCCCGTAATATATTTTACAATACTTTTTACTGTTAACTCTTTTTTTATTTTAGGTTGTACTTCATAATACAAGTTGGCCCTGTTAAAAGAAGAAATTAAAATTTCAGGCGTACGTAATGCTAAATTTTTTACGATATCTGACTGTACTTTGGGCGTTGCCGTAGCGGTTAGTGCAATGATGGGAACTTGATTGTTAATCTCTTCCATCATTTCTTTAAGTCTTCGATATTCAGGTCTAAAATCATGCCCCCATTCCGAAATACAATGGGCTTCGTCTACTGCGAAAAAGGAAATATTCAAGTCGCTAAAAAAATCTAAATTCTCTTGCTTGGTTAAAGTTTCTGGAGCCACATACAATAATTTCGTTTTACCCGAAATCAGGTCCGACTTTACCTCTTTGATTTGCCCTTTGTTTAAGGAAGAATTCAAAAAATGCGCCACATCGTCTTTTTCACTATACCCTCTTACCAAGTCTACTTGATTTTTCATGAGTGCAATTAATGGAGATACTACTATGGCACAACCAGGAAGCATGAGCGCTGGCAACTGATAGCATAAACTTTTTCCACCACCTGTAGGCATAATAACAAAAGTGTCCCTGCCACTTAAAAGGGATAAAATGGCTTTTTCCTGTGTTCCTTTAAATTCTTTGAACCCAAAATATTGTTCCAAAGCAGCCACAATGGCTTTCTGATCCCATTCATGAGATTGGGAAGCAGGGCTTGGGGTTGATTTTGTGGTTTTTTTAGCTTTTGGCATTTATAAATATCTTAAAATCAATCGATTCGGCAAATTTTGTACTAATAAGTTAGCGAATTTATTGAAACTATTGTGCATTCCAATGCAGTATTTTTTGGGAAAGCTTTTTTTTAAGGTTTTGTTATAATTGAGGGCTTAAAGTGATTGAAACGTTAACTTTGTCACTCGTTAAAAAGCTTATGACAAATAGCATCCAGTCCGTTGCACTTACAACTTTAGAAATTGAATTAGAAGCCATTAAAGGCTTGTCTAATTATATTGATTCCAATTTTGAAGCAGCGGTAAACGCCATCCATTCTACCAAGGGTCGTTTCATTGTAAGTGGCATTGGGAAAAGTGCCATCATTGCACAAAAAATTGTTGCAACCTGTAATTCAACGGGTACCCCCTCTCTATTTTTACATGCTGCCGAAGCCATTCATGGCGACTCTGGCATGATTACCCCTGATGATATTGTACTTATTATTAGCAAAAGCGGAGAAAGTCCTGAAATTAAAAATTTAGTACAATTGGTTAAACAATTCGGCAACTGTTTAATTGCTATGGTGGGAAATATTGAAAGTAATTTAGCTAAGGAAGCGCAATGGGTTTTAAATACTACGGTTAACAAGGAAGCTTGTAGTAATAATTTAGCGCCAACCTCCTCTACCACTGCACAAATTGTAATGGGTGATTTAGTAGCGATGTGCTTGATGGAATTAAATCAATTTAAAGCCATTGATTTTGCCAAATTTCATCCAGGCGGTAATTTAGGTAAACGATTAACGCTAACCGTAGGACAAATTGCCAACAACAATTCAAAGCCAATGGTTACATTAAACTCAGCTTTGAAGGAAGTAATTCTTACTATTTCAAAAAATAGATTGGGCGCGACTGCAGTAGTGAATGAAAGCAATGCCGTTGAGGGCATCGTAACAGATGGAGATATTCGACGTATGTTAGAATCCCATAATAGCATTCAGGATTTAACAGCCGCTACCATTTATCATGCTTCTCCTATAACCATTGCTCCAAATGCATTGGCTGTGGAAGCCCTTGCCATTATGCAAGAGAAGGACATTAGTCAAATCATAGTTGCAGAAGCAGGTCAATATATGGGCATGATTCATATGCACGATTTAATGAAAGAGGGGATTTTATAATTATAAAGAAAGTTTGGATGAATAATAAACATCACTATGTAGCAATTATGGCGGGAGGTATTGGAAGTAGGTTTTGGCCTATGAGTAGAACCGCTTACCCCAAACAATTTTTAGATGTACTCAATACGGGGAAAACATTATTGCAATGGACTTTTGAACGTTATGCAAAATTTATACCAGCAGAAAATATTTTTATTGTTACTTCTGAGGAATATGTTGACATCGTAAAAGAACAAGTTGGACAAGTGCCGGCTGACAATATATTGGCCGAGCCTAGTCGCAAAAACACAGCTGCTTGTATTGCCTATATTTCTTTCAAATTAGCTCAAAAAGATCCTCATGCCACATTTTTAGTTGCACCTAGTGATCATTTAATTTTAGAGGAAAGCCCCTTTCAACAAATTGTTGAACAAGCTTTAGATTTTGTTGGCAATATCAAAGCATTAGTGACTTTAGGAATCAAACCCACGCATCCTAATACCGGATACGGTTACATTCAATACGAAGGTTTAGAAGTTGCAAAGGGCGTATACAAGGTGAAAACATTTACAGAAAAGCCCGATTTAGAAATTGCGAAATCCTTTATTGAAAGTGGCGATTTTTTATGGAATGCCGGCATATTTGCATGGAGAGCCAGTACTATCTTAGCCGCATTTGAAAAATTGCAGCCAGAAATGTATGAATTGTTTGATCACGAAAAAGACAATTTCAATACCGAAAACGAAAAGCAATCCATTCAAAAAATTTATCCTCAATGCACGAATATATCAATTGACATTGCAATTATGGAAAAGGCAGATAATGTATATGTATTGCCCTCCTCTTTTGGCTGGAGTGATTTAGGAACTTGGAATAGTGCCTACGAAAACATGGAGAAAGATTATTTAGGCAATGCAGTGGCATCAGACAATGTATTAGTAATTGATGCTACCAAATGCATGATCAATGCTCCTAAGGATAAATTAGTTGTAGTACAAGGATTAGATGATTTTATTGTGGTAGATACTAAGGATGTGCTCCTTATTTGCAGTAAAGAAAAAGAACAATCCATTAAAGAATATGTGGCAGAGGTAAAGAGAAACAAGGGAGATAAATATATTTAGTGACACATATCATCATTCAATCATCACAGGATTGTAAAATTTAAATTTTCTTAACATGGCTACAATTATTACTGGTACTGGAAGTTTTATCCCTAGTATCATTAAATCAAATAAAGATTTTGTAAACAATACTTTTTATGGAGAGAATGGCGAGCTAATAGCCACACCCAATGAAGAGATTGTAGAAAAATTTAAAGACATTACTGGTATTTACGAAAGAAGATATGCAGAAGAAGGCATGAATACTTCTGAAATGGCTACAGCAGCCTCTAAACTAGCCATTCAGGATGCAGGCATTGATCCTGAAACCATTGATCAAATTATAGTTGCACATAATTTTGGAAACGTATTACCAGGTACCATTCAAACAGATACGATTCCAGCAATTGCTTCGCGTGTAAAAAATCAATTGGGTATACAAAATCCCAATTGCGTTGCTTATGATATCTTATTTGGTTGTCCAGGCTGGATCCAAGGTGTGATCCAAGCAGATGCATTTATTAAAGCTGGAATAGCAAAGCGTTGCTTAGTAATTGGCGCCGAAACACTTAGTCGTGTGGTGGATCCTCATGATCGTGACAGTATGATTTTCAGTGATGGTGCAGGCGCTTGTATCGTTGAATCAGATCCCAATACCGATAGCGGCATTTTAGCTTCGAGTGTACAAAGTCATTGCACAGACGAAACCTATTTTTTATACTTAGGAAAATCTTACCATCCAGAAGGGGAAGAAGCTACAAGATATATTAAAATGAAGGGGCGCAAAGTGTATGAATATGCTATTAAGAATGTGCCCATTGCTATGAAAGCTTGTATTGAAAAAGCGGGCGTTGATATTAAGGACGTGAAGAAATTTTTCTTGCATCAGGCCAATGAAAAAATGGACGAAGGTTTTATTAAAGCATTATATAAATTATACGGAACAAGAGAAGTGCCTGAAAATATTATGCCAATGAGTATTCACGATTTGGGCAATAGTTCGGTGGCTACCATTCCTACCTTATACGATATGGTTAAGCATGGCAAATACAAAGAACACAAATTACACAAAGGTGATATTGTTATTTTCGCATCAGTGGGAGCTGGCATGAATATCAATGCCATTTGTTACAGAGTATAAGTTTACAATCATGTCATAAAAAAAAGGAGTTACGAATCGTAACTCCTTTTTTTATATTAAACGATTTAAGAATTAGTATCCACGAACATTGTTTCCTTCAATATAGTTAACAAAGGCCTTATTACATACCTTATTGCCTCCTGGGGTTGGATAGTTGCCTGTAAAATACCAGTCACCTGTATTGGTTGGGCAACACTCATGTAAATCTTCGATTGTTTGATAAATCACTTCTACTGGAATATTGACATTGCTTGGCGTTATAAGTTGTGCAATTTTATCGGAAATTTCTTCGGGTGAAAAAGGCTTGTACAATTGTCTTACCACATTTTCAGTGTGTAAAGCATTGCTTTGTTCTAAGGCCTTGATTTTTTGATAGGTTTCTTCAATTACATTTTGCATGCCCCTTTCTTCCAGCAAAGCAATCGCCGCTTTAAATGCAATAAAATCACCCATTTTGCTCATATCAATTCCATAACAATCGGGGTATCGTATTTGTGGTGCCGAAGAAACTACAATGATTTTTTTAGGAGAAAGGCGAGATAACATTCGGATGATACTTTCACGAAGGGTGGTACCACGCACAATACTGTCATCAATTACTACTAAGGTATCCTCGTCTTTTTTAACCGTGCCATAAGTAATATCATATACGTGTTGCACCATTTCATTTCTATTAGAATCCTCTGTAATAAAGGTTCTTAATTTCACATCCTTGATGGCAATTTTTTCTTGACGTATTTTTCGATTCACCATCTCTTCCAAACGTTCAGGATCTACTTCTTTACCCCAACTTAAAATTCGCTCAACTTTAATTTTATTTAAGTATTGCTCCATTCCTTTTACTAAGCCATAAAAAGCCACTTCGGCCGTATTGGGGATATAGGAAAAAATAGTATGTTTTAAATCCTTTTCAATTCGGTCTAACACTATTTTACTTAAATGGTTGCCTAATGCAATACGCTCTCTGTAAATTTTTTCATCACTACCTCTCGAAAAATAGATGCGTTCAAAGGAACAAGCCCTTCTTTCCTTGGGTGTTAAAATTTGTTCAATTTTATAATCACCCTTATCATCTACAATCAAAGCAGTGCCTGGCATTAATTCCAAAACTTCATTCTCTCCAACATTAAAAGTAGTACGAATAGAAGCACGCTCACTTGCAGCCACGATTACTTCTCCATCAATATAATAATAAGCAGGTCGGATACCATTGGCATCACGCATGATAAAGCTATACCCATTTCCAATTAAACCCCCAATGGTATAACCTCCATCAAATAGTGGCGCTGCTTGTTTTAACACATTCACAATATTGGGCGCATTGGGATTCAATGCTTCTTCCTTCACTAAGAAATGATGAATCACTTCCATCATTGCAGCCAAATCACTTTGCTTTTCAAATGGACCTGGATCAAATCCAATTTGTTGAAACAACTCATCGGTGTTCACTAAGTTAAAATTACCTGCTAAAGCAATATTCTTTCCAGGAACTAAATTTCTTTTAATAAATGGATGGCAGAATTCAACATTGTTTTTTCCTTGTGTGCCATAACGTAAGTGCCCTAATAAAATTTCACCCATGAAAGGCAAATGCCCTTTCATTAAACCTGGATGTTTAGCAATATCGGGCTGGAATTTTTCAAGCTCTTGTATCTCTTGGCCTATCTTATAAAACAAATCAGCAATGGGCTGTTGCGCATTGCTTCTTAATCGATATAAAAATGGATTACCGGATTCAATATTTAACTTCAGCGTTGCCAACCCTGCACCGTCTTGGCCACGATTGTGTTGCTTTTCCATCAGGAGGTATAACTTATTAAGTCCGTAGGTAACTGAACCTCTTTTTTGAAGATAGTAAGAAAACGGTTTTCTGAGTCGAATAAAGGCTAGGCCACATTCGTGTTTGATATCGTCGCTCATGATGGTGTTTAAGGAGCCACAAATTTACAATAGTTCCTTAATCTAATAACAGTTGCACTAGGAAATATTATAAATTAGTAGGATTTCTCTTTGATCAAAGCATTCGCTACCTTGGTCCAATCACGTGTTTCTTCGCATGATTGATACTCAGGGTCAATATAAATATAATAATTAGTGATATGCTCTTTAAACCAAGCATCCAAGGTTTGAGCCTTTTTTCTTCCAAGGGCACGTGCAGCAACACGATTGTAATCGTCTTTTAAGTTTTCTTTGTGGGGCTCAGTGCGGTCCTTAAAATATACTAATCTCACCGCTTTTCTTCCTCTATCGTCGGTAAATACCTGAGGGGCTGAAATTTCGCCTGGCTTCAAATTCTTTAACAATACCACCATTTCTTTGTCAGGCAATTGGTCATAGCTTACATAGGTTGAACCATCGTTGCCTGCAATTGCGCCACCTGTAAATTTACTGCCATCGTCGTCACTGTGTTTATTTACCTGTTCGCCGAATGTTGTTTTTCCTGCAATGATATCTTTTCTAATACTATCTAAGAAATGCTTAGTCTCATTGATTTCGTCGTTTGAAATTGGAGGGATACGTAAAATATGTTTTACTACCGCCTCATCGCCCGATCTTGAAATCAATTGAATTAAGTGATATCCAAATTTAGATTTAACTGGAGCGGAAATTTGTCCTTCTTTTAAACGAAAAGCACCCGACATAAATGCAGGATCCATATCTTTTACATTTCTATTCAAACTAAACTGACCTAAATTTTCTTTTGCACTTGGATCTTCGGAATACAATTTAACCAATTGGTCAAATTTGTTAATACCTGTCTCTACTTGGCGACGATAATCCATCATTTGCTTAACCACATATTCTTCTACATCGCGATTGGCCTTAGGGTGCATCACCAATTCCATTACTTGTACTTCACTTTCGTACAATGGTAAGCTATCAGTAGGAATTTTATTGAAAAATGTACGCACTTCAGTAGGCGTAATTTTTACTTTTTCTACAATTTTTTGTTGCATTTCATCGGCCAATTTTTGCTCTTTAATGAGAACGCGAAAATCATCCTTTAATTGAGCAATACTGCGTCCAGCCACTTCTTCCAATACTTCCTTGGAACCGAACTGTTGAAGAAATTGTCTGATTCTAGTATCAATTGCATTTTGAACCTCATCCTCGGTTACGTTGATAGAATCTTTCTCGGCTTGTAATACCAAGGCTTTACGAATTAGCTGCCCTTCCAATACCTGGCAGGCAGATGGCAAAGTCACCCCTTCTTGTCCTTGAGCTTGCCTTTTATAATCCGCAATCGCGTTATCGATATCTGATCTTAAAATAAATTTATCGCCAACAGTGGCAACAATTTTATCTGCCAATACTTTTTTAGTTTGTGCCTTTGCAGAAAAGCAGAACGACAAACAAACAATAGAAAAAACAACGCTAACTATTTTCATCAATAATACAATTAATGGGTAAAGATCTGATAGCTGGATGATTCGCCCAACTATCAAATCTTAATTATTTTATAAAGTACGTTTAACTTCTTCTTCTTCAAACGCCTCAACGATATCTCCAGGTTTCAGATCGCTGAAATTTTTAATAGTCAAACCACATTCCATATTTGAAACTACTTCTTTCACATCGTCTTTGAAACGCTTCAAGCTACCTAATTCAGCTGCCTGACCTTCGCCTCTTGGGAACTCCACAATACCATCACGGATAATACGAATTTTACTGTTTCTGCTTATTTTGCCATCCAACACATAACAACCTGCAACAGTTGCTTTGTCGAATTTGTAAACTTCACGTACTTCCACATTCGCAACAATCTTTTCTTGGATTTTTGGTTCCAACATACCCTCCATCGCACTCTTGATTTCATCAATCGCGTTATAGATGATAGAGTACATTTTAATTTCAACACCTTCTGTTTCTGCTAAGCGACTTGCTTGCATACTTGGACGCACGTTAAAACCAACAATGATTGCATCAGAAGCTGCAGAAAGCAATACATCTGACTCAGAAATTTGGCCTACTCCTTTCAATACCACTCTTATGGCAATTTCTTCGGTAGATAATTTTTGTAAAGAGTCACTCAAGGCCTCAACTGAACCATCCACGTCACCTTTAATAATGATATTTAATTCTTTGAAGTTGCCTAAAGCCAAACGACGTCCAATCTCGTCTAAAGTAATATGCTTTCTGGTTCTTAATCCTTGCTCTCTTAATAATTGAGCACGCTTAGTTGCTAATTCCTTAGCCTCAGACTCGTCCTCGTAAACTTTGAATTTCTCACCCGCTTGTGGCGCGCCATTCAAACCTAAAATTACTACTGGAGTGGAAGGCGGTGCTACTTCAATACGTTGGTTACGCTCGTTGAACATGGCTTTTACGCGACCATAATGTTGGCCCGACAAAATCAAATCCCCTTGACGTAAGGTTCCGTTTTGAACTAAGATCGTTGCAACATATCCACGTCCTTTGTCCAAAGAAGCTTCAATTACGCTACCTGTTGCTTCACGATTAGGGTTGGCTTTTAAATCTAAGATTTCAGATTCTAAAATTACCTTCTCTAACAATGCATCTACATTCAAACCTTGTTTAGCAGACAATTCTTGGTTTTGGAATTTACCACCCCAAGCTTCTACTAAAATATTCATTTGAGACAATTGCTCATATATTTTTTGCGGATTGGCTCCGTCTTTATCAATTTTATTCACCGCAAAAATCATCGGTACATTCGCAGCTTGCGAGTGACTGATGGCTTCCTTGGTTTGAGGCATCACCGCATCATCGGCAGCTACAACAATAATGGCGATGTCCGTGATTTTAGCACCACGTGCACGCATTGCTGTAAAGGCTTCGTGACCAGGCGTATCCAAGAAAGTAATTGCCTTTCCGTTGGGTAAAGTTACCTCGTAGGCACCAATATGCTGAGTGATACCACCGGCCTCACCAGCAACTACATTGGCATTACGAATATAATCCAGCAATGAAGTTTTACCGTGGTCCACGTGACCCATGATGGTCACAATTGGTGGACGTTCTACTAAGTTAGCTAAGTCATCAGCTTCTTCTTCCTCATCCATTTCCTCAGCTTCTTCCAATCCAACAAACTCTACTTCAAATCCAAATTCGCTTGCTACCAATTCAATTACCTCCGCATCCAAACGTTGGTTAATAGAAACCATGATTCCCAAGTTCATACACTTGCTAATGATTTCAGCAAAGCTTACATCCATTAAACTTGACAACTCGCTCACAGTTACAAACTCAGTTACTTGTAACTTGTTGTCTTCTCTTTGCTCGTTGTTTTCGTTTTCAGCAGCTTCTTCTCTTCTTTGACGACGATATTTGGATTTCATGCTCTTACCACGACCACCTTGGCCTGATAATTTAGCTTGTGTTTCCTTGATCTTATCTTGAATTGCTTTTTGATCGATTTCTTTTTGTTCAGCAGTTTGAGGAACATTTCTGCGACCACCACCTGCTTGACCTGGTCGATTGTTAGGTCGATTGCCTTGATAACCACCACCCTGTGGACGATTGCCTTGGTAACCACCACCTTGTGGACGATTGCCTTGATAGCCACCTGCTTGTGGTGCCCCGCCTTGTCCTTGTGGACGATTGCCTTGTCCTTGAACAGGAATACGTTTACGTGTACGCTTTTCTTCCTGACTCAATGGCTTTGGTCTTGTATCGCTGTTAATTGGCAATTCAATTTTACCTAAAATTTTCGGACCTGTTAATTTATCGGCTTGAATATTAGTAATCGCTCCATGTACATTTTCTGGTGCAACAGAGTGATCCACTGGGGCCGCTTTTACGGGCTCAACTGGCTCTGGAGTAGGTGCCACTTTATTAGGAGCAGCAGCTTTTGCTTCATTCACGTCTTTAGCCGCTTGAGCAGGAGCTGATGCAGCAGTTTCAGCGGGCGCTGCCTTCTTCGTCGTTTTTTTAGGTCGAGTAGACGAGTCAATTAATGACAGGTCAATCTTATTAATCACTTTTGGCGCTTCCACTTCGGGAGCTTCAATCTTCACTGTAGCTGGCGCTTCTTCTTTAACTGGACTTGGATTTGCAATTTCTGCAAATGCATCTACTTTTTTCACTTCTGGTGCAGCAGGTTCAGTTGCTACAGCCTTTGCCTTTTTCACTTCAGTAACAGGAGCTTCTTCGGCTTTCTTTGCCTTATCGGCAATTGCATTCTTTGGCAACTCTACATGATCCGCTTTATTTCTAGCTACTTTATCACTTTGAAATTCGGCCTGTAAAGCAAAATACTGTTCCTCAGATAATTTAGCTGTTGGCTTTAGGTCGTCCTTAGGAAAACCTTTTGATGCCAAGAAATCAACAATGGTATCTTGACCCACATTGAATTCTTTAGCGGCTGCTAACAGTCTTGGTAGTTTCAATTCTGACATTCTGTTGTTTTTTGTCCCAGTTCATTATAAGATGACGCGGGACGAGTCACCTAATACAAATATACTTCTAATTCAAAGGTTATTCCCCTTTGTCAAACTCTTCTTGTAAGATACGACGCACTTCAGCAATCGTTTCTTTTTCTAAGTCTGTTCTTCTTTCTAATTCATCGGCGCTTAATTTCAATACACTTCGACCTGTATCGCAACCAACACGCTTAAACTCGTCAATCACCCATGGTTCAATTTCATCGGTAAATTCATCCATATCGATATCAAATTCATCCACTACTTCTTCGTCCTCGCGGTATACGTCTAATTCATAACCAGTTAATTCAGAAGCCAACTTGATATTTACTCCTCTACGACCAATTGCCAATGAAACCTGATCGGCTTGCAAGTATACTTCGGCACGCTTACGATCATTGTCCAAATTCATGAAGCTAATTTTTGCTGGCGTCAATGAACGTTGAATTAACAATTGAGTATTGGTTGTATAATTAATTACATCTATGTTTTCGTTTTTCAATTCACGCACAATACCGTGAATACGAGAACCTTTCATACCCACACAAGCACCAACTGGATCAATACGATCATCGAAAGATTCCACAGCAACCTTGGCACGCTCACCTGGCTCGCGTACAATTTTCTTGATAGTAATTAAACCGTCAAAAATTTCAGGAACTTCAATTTCTAACAATTTAGCCAAGAACAAAGGATTGGTTCTTGATAAAATAATTACTGGTGAATTGTTTTTCATATCCACACGCGCAATGACTGCTCTAATGTTTTCTCCTTTTTTGAAAAAGTCTTGAGGGATTTGTTCTGTTTTAGGAAGAATTAATTCATTGCCTTCTTCATCTAATAACAAAACTTCTTTTTTCCAAACCTGATAAATTTCGGCGTTGATGATTTCACCAATTCTATCAGAATACTTTTTAACTAAAGCATTCTTTTTTAAGTCATTGATACGAGAAGCTAAAGTTTGTTTTGCAGCCAAAATTGCTCGACGACCAAAATCATAAATATTTACCTCTTCTAACAATTCCTCACCTATCTCAAAGTCGGGCTCTATCTTGATTGCATCAGAATAAGAAACTTCTGCCAAAGGATTGTCTACATCATCATCGGGACGAATTTCACGACGACGGATGATTTCCAAGTCTCCTTTTTCGGCATTCACGATTACGTCAAAGTTCTCGTCACTGCCATATTTTTTTCTCAATAAAGTCTTAAAAACATCCTCAACCACTTTCATCATCGTAGGACGATCAATGCTTTCTGCGTCTTTAAACTCTTGGAATGCTTCAATCAAATTTATACTTGCCATAACATCATTTTTTTATCAAGCTAATTGCCTGATGATTTGTTAAAATTGAATTTGAACTATTGTTGATTTTATATTTTCAAATGGAATAAGCAATTGTTGTTGGGTTGCTTTTTTACCCTTTCCTTCGGTCCACTCAATAATAATATCTGCTTCCGCTACTGTATTAAGGGTGCCTTCTTTTTTAGTACCATCTATCATTTCCACTTCTACTTTTCTGCCTATATTTTTATTATACTGTCTTTTTAATAACAAAGGTTCGTCCACACCTGGCGAAGAAACTTCTAAAGCAAAATCACCTTCTGGAAACCAAGCAGCTTCTTCGATGGCTTTATATATTTTTCGATTAAAATAGATACACTTTTGAATGGGTAAGCCATTGTCACCATCCAAATAAATTCTGATAATATGGCCCGGTTTCACCTTTACATACACCAAAAAGAATTCAGGATCCTCTGCCAATAGAGGCTCAATAATACCGTATACCTTTTCCTTTAATTCGTTTACTTCCATAGTTAAAAAAGAAGAAGGGAACGATTCCGTTCCCTTCATTTCTCTGCTTATTCTTGAACAAAGGTAATAAAACAGGATGAAATCACCCAATATTATTGCCCAGATCTGTATTTTTGCACTATGTGGAAGATTATAATAGACGGTTTAGTTATTTATTTGCTTTACAAAGTGATTTTTGAAATCATTATCCCTGTAAGCAAAGGCGTAAAGTCCGTAAAACAAAATATGGCACAAATGCAAAGACAACAAGCTGAGGCTTTCAAACAGGCCCAAAATACAGCTGCTCAACAGCAAAATACAGCACCTACGCCCAAAAAAGAAGCAGCTACTGACGCAGAATACATTGATTTTGAAGAAGTTAAGAAATAAACCGTCTCATTTGTGTAACTTAGCTTAGGTTCATGTCATTTTCAACACGCATTCCTGGTTGTAAATACAAAACTTGTAATCCCACGGAGGCGGCAGCAATCACATTGGGCTCATTGTCATCTATAAATAAGGTCTCCTCGGCCACCAAACCCTCTTTTTCTAAAATATGCAAAAAAGAGGCCGGATCGGGCTTTCTTTGGCCCATTTTATGCGAAAAATAGGGCGTTTTGAACAAATTTTCGAAATTTCCGCCTATTTCACGTTCAAATTGAGGGATAAAATAGTCGTAATGGATTTGATTGGTATTGGAGTATAAAAAAGTAGCCAATTGACCTTTATGTGCCTGCACCCATTGTATACTTTCTTTTCGATAACCAATAAGTAAAGCATTCCATGCTGCCTTTATTTGCGCATGGCTTAAGTTCAGTTGATATAAAGCATTGAATCCATCGTAAAATGCAGTTTCGGAAATCAATCCTTTTTCCAAATCAAAAAATATTTGATCCGATTGATTCAAGGTAAAATGGTTTTCAAAATTAGGAATTCCCAACGCATCAAAAGCCTTGTACATTTTTACAAAATCAATATCATACAACACATTGCCTAAGTCAAAAATCAAATTTTTAGTACGCGCCATAAATTTTATTAAACTTTCATGAAGGTAAACAAAGCTTTTAAATATTTGTACATTTGAAAAATGAAACAAAATTTAGCACATATTGCGGTTGTAGTAAGAGATTACGATGAAGCCATTCAATACTATACACAAACTTTAGGGTTTAAATTAATTGAGGACACGGTATTGTCTGAAACTAAACGATGGGTAATGGTACAACCAATGGGTGCTGAAAATGGTTGCACACTATTGCTCGCAAAAGCAGCTACTCCAGAACAAGAAAAATGTATTGGCTACCAAACAGGTGGTCGTGTGTTTTTATTTTTATACACCGATGATTTTCATCGTGACTTTGAAAGCTATACTTCGAAGGGCGTGGAATTTACTATCGCACCTCATGTGGAGGAGTATGGTACAGTAGCTGTTTTCAAAGATATATATGGCAACCTCTGGGACTTGATTGAACCAGCAAAAAAATAATTAACCTTTTTAGTTATCCTTGTTTGTTATGCGCCATAGCGGCTGCCATATATTTACAAGCTACGTCTCCTTTATTTAATTCTGCTTGGATATTTACATGAGAAATGTCGTCTCTGTTTTGGCTTAACTTAAAAACGTTTTTTAATTCTGTTATTTCAATTTCAAAGGAAACAATCGCTTTCATATTTTCTTGCACATACATGGGATCAAGGTTTTTTACCTGTGTTGGCGCGTTGGGGTCTTTCTCGAAATGCAAGGTAAGGTCGGTTAACAGTTGATACAAATGTGCTTCATCTTTCATTTCCATTTTGCCTACCGCATGCACTGTTTGGTAATTCCAGGTACTTGCAATGCCTTTACTTGTATACCAACTCGCACTTACAAAAGCCGAAGGTGCCGAAAAAATAACCAATACATTTTTATTTTTCTCAAATGCATTGGTATGGTCCTGCTTACGCATTAAGTGTCCTTCAATAATTAATTTGCCTCCATTCTCTTTTATTAAAATTGGAATTTGCGCAGCAATAGGCAATCCATTAGCATCCACCCCGCAAATAGTTACAAAGGGATGAGCTTGCATAAATTGAAAAACCTCATTATGATCCTTTGCTTTAAAATAGGAAATATTGTACATAGAATTTTAAATTTGAATTGTTACAAAGGAAGTGCAGTTGTAGTTTTAATCTCATCCATTACAAATAAACTATTGATATGCGCCACCATGGGAAGTACCGCCAATTTTTCTTGATAAAACTGATTGTAAGTTTCCACATCTTTTGTAACCAATTTTAAAAAATAATCAAAATTGCCCGAAACCAAACTGCAGGAAATCACTTCGGGATACTGCGCAATAATTTGTTCAAACTCAGAAAAATTATTTCTTGTTTGCTTATCTAATGTTACATGGCAATGCACAATTAAACCAAGATCCATTTTTTTTCTATCTACAATGCCAACATAGGCCTGGATATACCCTTCGGATTCTAATCGTTTAATTCTATCGTGGGTTGGGCTCATCGAAAGATTTACTTCGGCACTAATATCTTTAATTTTTGCCAGTGCATTCTTTTGTAAAATGCGTAAAATAGAGCGGTCAATGGTATCCAAACTCATGGGGTTCATTTTGGGCTGAAGGAATTATTTCTGCTAAATGCCAGAATTATGATCGAAATTACCGATATTTTCTTGTTTATGCTATTTGTAAAGTATTTTTTACTGAATAATATACAATATTTCACAATATTTTCTTTTTAATGACCTTTATGCAGTAATAAAAACAAATACTATGATTATCGGATGCCCAAAAGAAATTAAGGTTCAAGAGTACAGAGTAGGATTAACACCAGAAGGAGTGGATGCTTTAGTGAGACAAGGTCATAAAGTATATATTGAAACCCAAGCTGGTGCCGGATCGGGCTTTCCCGACGAGGCTTATAAAGCAGTAGGTGCTTCTATTTTAAACACAGCAAAAGAAGTATATGAAATAGCAGAAATGATTGTAAAAGTGAAAGAACCATTGGCTGTTGAATTCCCGTATATCAAAGCTGGACAAATTTTATTCACGTATTTCCATTTTGCCGCTTCAAAAGAATTGACAGATGCAATGATTAAATCACAAGCTGTTTGTATTGCCTATGAAACTGTTGAATTAGCAGACGGTTCATTGCCGTTATTGGTGCCAATGAGTGAAGTAGCTGGAAGAATGGCTATTAATGTAGGTGCTTATTATTTAGGCAAACCATTTGGAGGTAAAGGAAAGTTATTAGGTGGTGTGCCAGGCGTGAAACCTGCAGAAGTGTTGGTGATTGGTGGGGGTATTGTAGGTACTCAAGCTGCAAAAATGGCCGCAGGCCTTGGCGCGAATGTAACAATTATGGATACCAACTTAGCAAGATTAAGATATTTGAGTGATGTGATGCCAGCGAATGTAGTGACTCAATATTCTACTTTATTGGCTATCAAAGAAAAATTACCAACAACCGATTTATTAGTGGGTGCAGTTTTATTGCATGGCGCAAAAGCTCCACACTTGGTGAAAAAAGAAGATCTTAAATTAATGGAAGCAGGATCGGTTATTGTAGACGTAGCAGTTGACCAAGGTGGATGTATTGAAACTTGTAAACCAACTACACACGAAAATCCAGTATTTACTATTGATAATGTAACCCACTATTGTGTAGCGAATATGCCAGGGGCAGTACCACAAACTAGTACACGAGCTTTAACTCAAGCAACCCTACCTTACGCAATTTCAATTGCCAATAAAGGATGGGAAAAAGCATGTGCTGAAAATCCTGCATTAGCGAAAGGATTAAATATTAGAGCAGGCAAGGTATTACACAAAGGTGTAGCCGATGCTTTTGCAACAGCGTAATTTTTTATACTTGGGGTTAATAAGCTAAAAGCCTAGTTCGAAAGACTAGGCTTTTTTAATTATACCATACAGTACATGAGTAATATCATTTTGTATTTCACTTATTAATCGTAATTTTACGATTAATAAATTACCTCTATGAGTGATTATTCCCTAAAAGAAACACAAATCGCAGCTTTCGCAAAGGCATTAGCACACCCAGCAAGGGTTGCTATTATTAACATGTTGCTTAAAAAGCAATCCTGTGTGTGCGGTGACATTGTGGATGAATTACCATTGTCACAAAGTACAGTATCCCAACATTTAAAAGAACTAAAAGATGCCGGATTTATTAAAGGTGAAATAAGTGGCGTTAAGACCTGTTACTGCATTGATGAAGCCAATTGGAATAAAATTGCAAAACTTTTCGATGGCTTGTTGAAGACGCCTTATGCACCAAAAGTATGTTGCTAATTAAACAACTAAAAATAAACATTATGAAAACAGAATCAGCATTAAAGGAAATTGTTAAAGCAAAATACAGTGAGATTGCTTTACAGGATAAAGAAACCAACATGTCTTCTTGTTGTGGCGCTGGAGGTTGTAGTACCGAAGTGTATAATATTATGTCCGATGATTACACTAAAATGGATGGCTATGTAGCGGACGCAGACTTGGGTTTAGGTTGTGGTTTGCCAACTGAATTTGCAAAAATAAAAGAAGGTGATGTTGTAGTTGACCTTGGGTCAGGGGCTGGTAATGATTGCTTTGTTGCAAGAAGAAGCACAG
>JBDKLP010000017.1:0-24120 GCA_039795575.1 Bacteroidota bacterium
AGTCTATTAAATATTCTCTGATGAAATTAAAGAAGGAGCCCCATAAAGGAGCTCCTTCTTTAATTATGATAAATCTAATTCGACTCGCCCTGCGCGTAGCTCGAAAGCTCGCTCAAAATGATATTAAAAAGGCTCCGAATATCGGAGCCTTTTTTTATTGGTGGTATATCACCTTTGGGAGTATTATCTCAAGAATAACAATTCTCTGTACTTAGGCAAGGTCCATAATTCATCATCAACCAATTGTTCTAATTTGTCAACATGGTAACGAATCTTATCAAAGTATTGAGCTTTTACTTTTGCTTCATATGCAATTGCTTTTTCTCTAGAGTCAGTTAAGTTATTAGCAACTTTTCTTTCATCTACCATCGCATGTACATTCTCATATACTTGTTGAATATGGGTGCTTACATCTTTCAACAAAGTCAATTGACCTTTGTATAATTTTTCAGGCAATGCGGCTTCACGAAGTAAGCTTACATTTTTCAATAACTCATTTTGATACTTGATGGCAGCAGGGATAATGTGGTTGGTTGCTAAATCGCCCATTACTCTTGCTTCAATTTGTACTTTCTTAATATACTTTTCTAATTCAATTTCGTGTCTAGCTTCTAATTCAGCATGTGTGTAAATGCCGTTTTCTAAAAATACTTTCTTCGCTTTTTCAGTTACCATCGCATCTAATGCAACAGGTGTTGTTTTTAAATTAGGCAAGCCTCTTTTTTCAGCTTCTTGATGCCATGCTTCGCTATATCCATCTCCTTCAAACAAAATTTTCTTGCTGGCAACAATGTATTTTTGAATGACTTGCATGATAGCAATCTCTTTCTTGTCTCCTTTTTCAATTAAAGCATCCACTTCCGCAGCAAACTTATTCAAAGTATCTGCTACAATGGTATTTAAAACCGTCATTGGCAAGGCACAGTTGGCAGTAGAACCTACCGCACGGAATTCAAATTTGTTTCCGGTAAATGCAAATGGAGAAGTTCTGTTTCTGTCGGTATTGTCAATTAACAATTCAGGGATACTTCTGTGCAAGTCAATTTTTAAAATGGCTTCGTCTTGTTCGTCAAACTTAGTACCAACGCGGGTTTCTACATCGTTCAAAACCTTGGTTAGGTAATCGCCTACAAAAACAGAAATAATTGCAGGAGGGGCTTCGTTAGCACCTAAACGGAAATCATTTGATGCAGATGCAATAGATGCTCTTAAAATATCTGCATAATCATGAACCGCTTTAATGGTGTTTACAAAGAATGTCAAGAACATTAAGTTGGTCTTTGGCGTTTTGCCTGGAGCCAATAAATTCACGCCTGTATCAGTCGCCAAACTCCAGTTATTATGCTTCCCACTTCCGTTGATTCCCGCAAATGGTTTTTCATGTAACAATACCACTAAACGATGACGCTTAGCCACTCTTGTCATTACATCCATTAAAAGAATGTTATGATCAACTGCAATATTCACTTCTTCAAAAATAGGTGCACACTCAAATTGAGCAGGTGCCACCTCATTATGCCTTGTTCTTAAAGGAATACCTAATTTATAAGACTCATTTTCAAAGTCACGCATAAAAGCATATACTCTTTCTGGAATAGAACCAAAATAGTGATCTTCTAATTGTTGACCTTTAGCAGGAGTAAAACCAAATACCGTTCTTCCGCATTGCACTAGGTCGGGACGTGCATTTACTAAGGCTTCGTCAATTACGAAATATTCCTGTTCCCAACCTAAAGTAGGAGTTACTTTGGTAACATTTTTGTCAAAATAATTACAAACTGTAACGGCAGCTTTGTTCAATGATTCAACAGCTTTCATTAATGGTGCTTTGTAGTCCAATGACTCACCTGTATATGCAATGAATATGGTGGGAATACAAAGTGTTTTTCCATTTCCAATTTCAATAATAAATGGGGGAGAAGATGGGTCCCAGGCAGAATAGCCTCTTGCCTCGAATGTAGCTCTCAATCCACCATTAGGAAAAGAAGATGCATCGGGTTCTTGTTGAATTAACGCAGCGCCTTCAAACTCTTCTATAGCAGTACCATCTCCTTTTAAAGTAAAGAAAGAATCATGTTTTTCAGCAGTTGTGCCAGTTAAAGGTTGAAACCAGTGCGTATAGTGCGTTACGCCTTTGCTTTCTGCCCAAGCGCGCATACCAGACGCAATTTGACTTGCAACAGTGCGATCAATTTTTTTGCCCCCCTTGATACTAGCTACTAAACTTTTGTATGCTTCATCGCTTAAATATTCTCTTGCTGTTTTTTGAGTGAATACATTTTCGCCAAAGACACCAGTAATTTTAGCGCCTTTGATATCTGGAGAACTTACATTCCCATGACTCACATGATTCACTGCGTCGGTTCTTAATGACATATGATTTATTTTTATTTGATTCAAAAATCAAATTTACTTCCAATTTCATCCCTAAATCGGATTTATTTAAGCAGTAATGCACAAAAAATCCCCCAATTGCTTGGGGGATTCAATTCAAAACACATTTTATGAAAGCCTGTTCTAAAAAACCTTGTTGATTAGGCCAAGTTAAATTTTGGCTGTTTTAACCGTTTTGATAATTCTTGCTGCTACTTTATAAGGATCTGCAGCTGAATTAGGACGACGATCTTCCAACCAGCCTTTCCAGCCTTTTTCTACTGCACCAATTGGAATACGGATTGAAGCGCCTCTGTCAGATACGCCAAATGAAAAATCGTGAATAGATGCAGTTTCGTGCTTACCTGTCAAACGTAAGTGATTATCAGCTCCGTATACATCAATATGTTCTTTTACAAAAGGACGGAAGGATTCACAGATCGTTTCGTACACTTCTCTTTTGCCACAAGTTCTTAATGTAGTGTTAGAGAAGTTCGCGTGCATACCCGAACCGTTCCAATCTAAAGTACCTAATGGTTTACAATGCCAGTTAATAGATACACCATATGATTCTCCGATTCTTTCTAATAAATATCTAGCTACCCAAATTTGATCTCCTGCTTCTTTAGCACCTTTTGCGAATATTTGAAATTCCCATTGACCTGCAGCTACTTCGGCATTGATACCTTCAACGTTTAAGCCTGCATCCAAACAAACGTCTAAATGTTCTTCTACAATATTTCTACCAAATGCATTGTTAGCACCTACTGAACAATAGTAGGGGCCTTGAGGTCCAGGATATCCACCTTCTGGGAAGCCCAATGGCTTGTTAGTAGCTGGGTTCCATAAAAAATATTCTTGCTCAAATCCAAACCAAAAATCATTGTCATCATCTTGAATAGTTGCACGTCCGTTTGAAACGTGAGCAGTGCCATCTGCATTCAATACTTCGCACATTACTAAATAAGCATCCTTACGTTGAGGATCTTTACAAATGTAAACAGGCTTTAATAAACAGTCGGATGCACCTCCTAAAGCTTGTTCTGTGGAAGAACCATCAAAGCTCCACATATCACAATCCTCCAATTTGCCACTAAAATTGTTTTCGATTTTTGTTTTGCTTCTTAAAGATTGTGTTGGTTGGTAACCATCTAACCAGATGTATTCCAATTTTGATTTAGACATGATTCGAATGTTTAAATATTAAATAAATTAATTATACTTTATTTTTAAAGTATTTTGCTAAATGTTTTACGAAAATAAGCAAGAGTTGTGAATATTTTCAGCATCAATATCTGAAATTTTAAGTTTTGTTAATAAAATAATAATATGTACAAATAAAATAATATGTAAAAAATGCACAAAATATTGATTATCAAATGCTTTCATTTTTTTGAATACGAACGTTTTTTAGTAAATGGGATAGTCATACACATTTTAGCTTTTGAATTGTTGGTAAATCAAGGAATAGGGTACCTGCCCATTTTGTAACTTCGCCTTATCTTTTTAATACTAAGAATATATCCATGCAAATCACTGCCAAAACAGCACAACAATTAAGATTGACAGAAGAAGAATTTGAGTTAATCAAACAAAAATTAGGACGTACTCCCAATTTTACTGAACTCTGTGCTTTCAGTGGTATGTGGAGTGAGCATTGTAGTTATAAAAATTCTATTAAATGGTTAAAAACTTTGCCACGTGATGGTGGAAGAATGTTGGTGGCTGCTGGTGAAGAGAACGCAGGATTAATGGATATTGGAAATGATTACGGTGTCGTATTTAAAATTGAATCGCATAATCACCCAAGTGCATTGGAGCCTTTTCAAGGAGCGGCCACAGGAGTGGGTGGAATTCAAAGAGATATATTTACAATGGGTGCGCGCCCCATTGCTTCTTTAAATAGTTTGCGTTTTGGAAAATTAGAAGATAAAAAAACGCAACGCTTATTGGCTGGTGTGGTACATGGTATTGGACATTATGGCAACTGCTTTGGTGTGCCTACAGTAGGTGGTGAATTGTATTTTGAACAATGTTATCATACCAATCCATTGGTGAATGCAATGAGTGTTGGTATTGTGAAAGCTGGTAAAACCGTAAGTGCAACTGCCGAAGGAAAAGGCAATCCTATTTTTTTTGTAGGAAGTGCTACTGGTAAAGATGGGATTGGTGGTGCTAGTTTTGCGTCTGCAGAAATTACAGCAGATAGTGTAGAAGAATTGCCAGCAGTACAAGTTGGAGATCCTTTTCAAGAAAAGAAATTATTAGAAGCTTGTTTGGAAGTCATTGAAACAGGCGGTATTGTTGGTATGCAAGATATGGGTGCAGCAGGTATTATCTGTTCCACTGCCGAGATGAGTGCAAAGGGTGGTGTAGGGATGCGCATTGATTTAGATAAAGTACCTACACGTCAACAAAATATGAAAGCTTGGGAATTATTATTAAGTGAGAGCCAAGAGCGTATGTTGATTTGTGTGCAAAAAGGAAAAGAAGCCGAAGTGTTGGCCGTGTTTGAAAAATGGGATTTGTCATGTTCAAATATTGGTGAAGTAACTGACGATGGCTTGTTGAATTTTTATATGCATGGTGAATTGGAAGCTTCTTTGCCTGCTTATGAATTGGTATTAGGTGGTGGTGCTCCTCAATATACACGTGAATATAAGGAGCCAGCTTATTTAGCAAAAGTGAATGCATTTGATATGAATGCAGTGGAAGATACAATCAACTTAAAAGCAACTGTTCAGGAATTAGTGAGCTTGCCCAATATCGCTTCAAAGCGTTGGGTGTACAATCAATATGATAGTATGGTAGGTGCAGCAAACACTTCAACCAATGCACCAAGTGATGCTGCCGTGGTATTGGCAAAAGGTACAGGCAAAGCATTGGCCATGACGGTAGATTGTAATAGTAAGTATGTATATGCAAATCCTGAAGTAGGTGCAATGATTGCAGTTGCCGAAGCAGCAAGAAATATTGTGTGTAGTGGTGGTGAGCCTATTGGTGTAACCAACTGTTTGAATTTTGGTAATCCATATGATCCAGAAGTGTATTATCAATTCGTGAAAGCGGTAGAAGGCATGGGGGCTGCTTGTCGTAAATTCAATACTCCAGTAACGGGAGGGAATGTGAGTTTCTACAATCAAAATCCTGATGGTCCCGTATTTCCAACACCTACTATTGGTATGGTAGGAATTGTGGAAGATATGAAACATAAAATGACATTGGATTTTAAAGCAGCAGGTGATGTGATCGTTTTATTAGGAACACAAAGAAATGATATCGGTTCTTCGGAGTATCTAAATAAATTAAAAGGAGTTACTTATTCTACAGCGCCTTATTTTGATTTAGACGAGGAATTTAGATTACAACAATTAGTAGCAGAATTAATTAAATCAGCTTATTTGAAAAGTGCACATGATATAAGTGAAGGTGGATTAATGGTTACTTTATTAGAATCTGCTTTTACGAATAATAAAGGTTTTGATGTGACTGCCCATGCAAGTGATCTGCGTAAAGATGCTTATTGGTTGGGTGAAGCACAAAGTAGAGTAGTGATTTCAGCGAATGCATCTAATATTGCTAGCATAGAAGCGGCAGCCTTAAAATTAGGAATTGCAGTAACTGTTTTAGGAAAAGTTACTGCAAGTGATATTGTAGTGGAAGGTGAAAATTGGGGCAGCATTGCTACTTGGAAAAACATATATGATACTGCTATCGAAAACCAATTGAGCAAAAAATAATAAAAATCCATACTATGTCAAATCAAAAAATTGCCATCCTTGGGGGAGGAAATTTAGGCGCATCTATTGCAGAGGGTTTGATAGCGAGTGGTTTTATTCAAGCTAGTGAAATTACCATTTCAAAAAGAAATATTGCCACTATACAGCATTTGGCAGATAAGGGTGCAACCATTACATCTAATAATGAAGCAGCAGTAAAGGATGCCGATTATATTATCTTGGCGGTGAAACCTTTTCAAGTAAATGATGTTGTGAACGCTATTAAGCCTGCCTTGGTTGCGGGGAAACATACTGTAATTAGTGTGGCTACTGGTGTGTGGATTAAAGATTTGGAGGAACTCTTATCGCCTGATTTTGCTTTGTTTCGTGCCATGCCCAATACAGCTATTGCAATACAGCAAAGTATGACTTGTATATGTGCCAATGCCAATGCAAAAGATAAAGTAAACTATGTGCTTTCTTTATTTGATCAATTAGGCAAAAGCATTGTGATTGATGAAAAATTGATGGATGCAGCAACGGTATTAGGTGCTTGTGGAACTGCATATGCATTAAGATATATTCGTGCCAACATACAAGGTGGTATTGAAATTGGATTCAATGCTGCACAGGCTTCCTTAATTGCTGCGCAAACTGTGAAAGGCGCTGCCGATTTATTGCTTACAAAAAACACACATCCCGAACAGGAAATTGATAAAGTAACTACTCCAATGGGCTGTACTATTGCGGGCTTGAATGAAATGGAGCATCAAGGATTTAGTTCTTCTTTGATTAGAGGATTGACTGCAAGTTATCGTAAGATTAAGGATGATATGTAATAGGCGTATTTTTCAGCTTATTTAATTAAGTCATAAACAAAATAAAAAGTCCTGTAAAATAGTTTCATGCAGCCGACTCTGGTTCTTACCGCGGAGGCAAATGGTACTATTTTACAAGACTTTGTCTTTTATAAAGCTTTAATATAAAATTCTATCGCAATTAATTCTAATGTGCTTTCAAGAAAGCAATGGCTTTAGCGAAGGCATCGGCAGTGGCAGTTGGATTAAAGCTTGGGTTGCTAGGATTTGCAAATCCATGATTGGCTTCATATCTGTTTACAAATAAATTTTTGCCTGCTGTTTTCATGTTTTGTTCAAATTCATTCACCATCGCAGGAGAAGGAGCTTGGTCTTGGTTGCCAAAAAATCCAATCACATCACATTGTATGGATTTTAATTTTTCCATATTGCTTTCCGGTCTTCCATAATACATTACAGTTCCTTTTGCTTGTGGGCCCGCTAAAATGGCGGTTTGTAAACTCCACATGCCCCCAAAACACCAACCCACACTATAAATAGAAGCATCCTTGCCTGCGTATTTAATAGCTCCTTGAATAATGGCATTCATTCTGCCCATATCGGCCCCACGCATCAATTTCATGGCGCTGTCTGGGGTAGCGGCAATTTTACCATCATACATATCTACCGCAATAATATTCATATCTCCTAGAGCAGTATAATATTTATCTGATTCCATTTTAATATGATCGTTTAAACCCCACCATTCCTGAATGACAATGAGCCATTTATTGGTTTGCTTTTTAGCTGGAATAAAATAAGCATTGGCATTTTTACCATCGGCAGCTTCAAATTGTATCATTTTGCCCAATAAATTGGCGGGATGTATTTCCAAAGGAGCTGGGTGTAAAGCTGCA
Organism: Bacteroidota bacterium; assembly: GCA_039795575.1. Lineage (GTDB taxonomy): Bacteria > Bacteroidota > Bacteroidia > Chitinophagales > Chitinophagaceae > Sediminibacterium. The sequence continues at coordinate 7,807 of JBDKLP010000017.1, forward strand.
AATCCAGGGGTGCCCGCTTCTTTTTGGTAGGCCTGTTGGGTTTCCATATTTAAACAAGCAATTACATTGGCTTTATCCACTGGTTGAAACTGAGTGGCACTTTTATGCCAGCTCACTAAGCTTGTAGAGATTACAAGGGCTAAAAGGCCAAAAATTAGGTTTTTCATGGGTTTTGATTGATTTTATTTTAAGATGTTCACTTTATTATAACATTTATAAACATTTTTTGTTTGTTCAGCAAGCAGGATTTTTTTAGCCCCTTTTTTTGGCGTATTTTTGTACGACCTCTAAGATTTTTTCCCAATAATAGTCAGGTCGAATTATAAATCCTTTTGAATAGGGATTCCTGCTTAGGTAGCTAAGTAAGGAATTGCTTTTTCATTAATAGACGAATTTAATTTTATGGCAAAGTATATTTTTGTAACAGGTGGTGTAACAAGTAGTTTAGGAAAGGGTATTATTGCTGCCTCTTTAGCGAAGCTTTTGCAAGCAAGAGGTATTAGCACTACTATACAAAAATTTGACCCATACATAAATGTGGATCCAGGCACTTTGAATCCATATGAGCATGGAGAATGTTATGTAACGGAAGATGGTGCTGAAACCGATTTGGATTTAGGACACTATGAGCGTTTTTTAAATACTCCTACTTCTCAAGCGAATAATGTTACAACGGGTCGTATTTACCAAACTGTAATCAATAAAGAAAGAGCAGGTGAGTTTTTGGGAAAAACAGTGCAAGTTGTTCCTCATATTACTGATGAGATCAAACATAGAATGTTATTATTGGGTCAGGACGGGAAATTTGATGTAGTCATTACTGAGATAGGAGGAACTGTAGGGGATATTGAAAGTACCCCTTTTATTGAAACCGTGCGTCAAATTCAATGGGAATTGCCTGAGGAAGACGTGATGGTAGTACATTTAACTTTGATTCCTTATTTGAATGCTGCAAAGGAATTAAAAACCAAGCCAACACAGCATAGTGTAAGAATGTTAAGTGAAACAGGTGTGCACCCCGATGTGATTGTTTGTAGAACAGAGCATCCATTAACCGAAGATATCAAACGTAAGATTGCCTTATTTTGTAATGTAAAAGCGGGTAATGTAATTGAATCTTGTGATGCAAGTACCATTTATGAAGTGCCTTTGTTAATGGAAAAAGAGCAGTTGGATTTGATTGTAATGAAAAAATTAAATATCACCAATTACAAAACGCCAGATTTAACAAAATGGAATGGGTTTTTAACGAAATTGAAAAATCCTAAATCAACTGTAAATATTGGATTGATTGGAAAATATATTGAATTACAAGACGCGTATAAATCAATATTAGAAAGCTTTATTCATGCAGGTGCGATGAATGAAGTGAAAGTGAATGTGGTAAATGTTCATAGTGAAAAGATTAATTCCGAAAATGTAAATGAGCAGTTAAAAGGATTAGATGGATTATTGGTTGCACCTGGATTTGGTAATCGTGGTATTGAAGGAAAAATTATAGCTGTTCAATTTGCTAGAGAAAATAATTTACCTTTCTTTGGAATATGTTTAGGCATGCAAATGGCTGTAATTGAATTTGCAAGAAATGTATTGGGATTAAAGCAAGCACATTCTGTGGAAATGGATCCGAATAGTCCCGATCCAGTAATTAATATGATGGAAGAACAAAAACGCATTACTATGATGGGTGGCACTATGCGTTTAGGTGCTTATCCATGTACCATTAGTGAAAACACTTTGGCCCATAAAATTTATGGAGCTACTTCTATCCATGAGCGTCATCGTCATCGTTATGAATTCAATAACGACTATTTAAACGCATTTCATGAAAAAGGGATGGTAACCAGCGGTGTGAATCCAGCTACCGGACTAGTGGAAATCGTGGAATTGCCCAATCATCCATTCTTCATTGGGGTACAATACCATCCCGAATTAAAGAGTACAGTAGAAGCACCTGCACCATTATTTGTACACTTTATTGAAGCGGCTAAAAAACATGCAAAGGGATAATAATTTTGACTAACTTGTTAGTATAATGCTAACAATATGAATCAAAAATTCCTTTTATTATTATGTTTAATAGTGAGCGCTAAAGCGTTTTCACAAAATCAAGAAAATTTTATCTGGTCCAGTGATGGACAAGCATATTATACCCTGCAGGATGGCAATATTGTAAAGCAAAGTCCAGCAACTGGGGGAACTTCTATCATTGTGAATGGAAAGGAATTATTACCAACAGGTGCTAGTAAGCCAATTGATATTCAAAAATTCACGTTATCTGCCAATCAAGAATGGGTGGTGATTCAAACCAATTCTAAAAGGGTTTGGCGTTATGAGACCATGGGTGATTTTTATTTGTATAAAATAGCTACACATCATTTGCAACAAATTGGTAAGGGCCTGCCCGTAGCTTCTTTACAATTTGCAAAAATGGCACCCAATCATAAATGGGTTGCATATGTAAGTGGTCATAATATTTATGCCGAGGATATTCAAACTGGCAAGCGTACAACACTTACAAAAGATGGCACTAAATATTTAATCAATGGTACTTTTGATTGGGCTTATGAAGAAGAGTTTTTTTGTAGAGATGGATTTAGATGGAGTCCCGATAGTAAACATATTGCTTATTGGCAGGTTAACGCCAATGGAGTAAAGCAATATTTGATGATTAATAATACTTCCGAAAAATATCCTGTAGCTGTTCCAGTTGAATACCCCATTGCAGGTGAAAAGCCCTCGCTAGTTAAAATTGGAGTGGTAGAATTAGCAACTGCAAAAACAAAATGGATAGAAACCCCTGACGATAAGGTGTTAGGGACTTATATGCCAAGAATGGAATGGGTACCCAATAGTCAACAGCTTATTATTCAGCATTTAAATAGAAAACAAAATACCAGTCAGTTGTTATTGGCAAGTATAGTTACAGGAAAATCTAAAACCATTTATACCGAGCAGGAAACTACTTGGATAGATATCATGCCATCATGGGATCAAAGTTATGCGAATGGTGGTTGGGATTGGTTGGAAGATGGAAAACAATTTTTATGGGCCAATGAAACTGATGGCTGGAGACATTTTTATATTCAATCCATTGATGGATCAAAACCAGTTTGTATCACGCCAGGTAATTTTGATGTAATGAAAACTGCAAGAGTTGATATAAAAAAACATCAATTGTTTTATTATGCCTCTCCCAATAATGCCACACAACAATATTTATATGTGCAAAATTGGGAGCGTAAGGATGCAGCTCAATTATTGAGCCCAGCAATTCAAAAGGGTACGCATGAATATATGATTAGCCCCAATGGCAATTACGCACAACATCTTTTTTCAAATATCAATATCCAACCCATTGAAGAATGGGTGAGTTTACCAAATCATGATGTAATAGGTGAGCCCAATGTGAGCAATGCTTTGGCGCATCAAACAAACAATAATAATGCCCCTACTTTTTTTAAAGTAACAACTTCCGAAGGAGTGGAAATGGATGCATGGATGGTAAAACCTCAGCATTTTGATAGTACTAAAAAATATCCAATTGTTTTTTATGTGTATACTGAGCCATGGGGTCAAACAGCTAAGGATGAATATGGAACAGGAACTAATTATTTATACAATGGTTCCATGGCAGCCGATGGTTATATTTATGTGAGTATGGACAATCGTGGTACGCCAGTGCCCAAAGGGCGCAATTGGCGTAAGTCGGTGTACCAAAAAATTGGTGAAGTGAATATTCGTGATCAAGCATTAGGCGCACAAGAAATATTAAAACTCCCATATGTAGATACAAGTAGAGTGGCTGTTTGGGGGTGGAGTGGTGGTGGATCTGCTACGCTTAATTTAATGTTTCAATATCCCGAAATTTATAAAACAGGGATTTCAATTGCAGGGGTAGGAAGTCAACTAACTTATGATAATATTTATCAAGAAAGGTATATGGGTTTGCCACAGGAAGATGCATCAGTATTCATTAAAGGTTCGCCCATAACATATGCTAAAAATTTAAAAGGAAACTTATTGTATATACATGGTACCGGTGATGACAATGTACATTTTCAGAATGCAGAATTGCTACAAAATGAGTTAATCAAACAAGGCAAGCAATTTTCTTTTATGAGTTATCCCAATCGATCTCATTCTATTTCAGAAGGGGCTGGCACGCGCACTCATTTAATGGGACTCTATACGCAATACCTTCGTCAAAACTGTCCTCCAGGAGGAAGGTAAGTACATTCTTTAAGCAAATTATTCATAATTATATTGCTAACATTTGTTAGCTTTATAGCATGAATAAAATAAGAATCCTAACCTGTACGAGTTTGTTTGACGGTCATGATGCTTCTATTAATATTATGCGAAGAGTGCTCCAAGAAAAAGGAGTTGAAATCATTCATCTTGGACACAATCGATCGGCTTTTGAAATTGTAGAAGCAGCTATTGAAGAAGATGTACAAGGTATTGCCATTACTTCCTATCAAGGAGGTCATATTGAATTTTTTAGTTTTGTTCGAAAATTATTAGACAACTCAGGTTATCAACATGTAAAAATAGTTGGTGGAGGTGGTGGAACTATTTTGCCTTCGGAAGCCAAATGGTTAGAACAACATGGTATTTCTAAAATATACCTTCCTGCAGATGGATTGGAAATGGGCATTGAAGGTATGATTAATGAAGTGGTGCATATTTGTGATTTTCAATTAAAAGCCTACTCTAAAAAACTTACTAGTAAACTTGCTATCGACAAGCATCAGGATATACGTTTATTAAGTAGAAATATCAGTTTACTTCAAAATGGTCAATTAAAAATACCGAAGCAAAAAAATAAGTTAGCAAATGTGCCCATAGTTGGCATAACGGGAACAGGTGGAGCTGGAAAATCGACTGTTGTGGATCGATTGATACAATATTTTGTACAAACCAATCCAACTAAAACCATTGCAGTGATTTCAGTAGATCCTTCCAAACGAAAAACAGGTGGAGCTTTATTAGGTGATAGAATCAGAATGAATGCTATTCATCATCCCAATGTATTTATGCGTTCCTTGGCTACCAGGTCGGATACACAATCGGTAGCTGCATGTATGCTGGGTGTGATTGATTTATGTAAGGCTGCAAAATTTGATTGTATTATAGTTGAAACAGCAGGTGTGGGTCAAAATGATGCAACTATTGTGGACTATGTGAGTTTGCCCATGTATATTATGACGCCCGAATTTGGGGCACCTACGCAATTGGAGAAAATAAATATGATTGATTATGCCCATATTATTGGCATAAATAAATTTGATAGACCCGGTGGATTAGATGCATTAAGAGATGTACGAAAACAATACAATCGTTCACATCATAATTTTGATCATCATGCGCAATCTAGTCCAGTATTTGGTACCATTGCATCTCATTATAGTGACCCTGGTATGCAGGCAATGTATAATGCCCTGATACAACAAATGAATTTGTTGCACGCTACTGATTTTAATCCATTAGATTCTGTTTTGAATTATGATGAAAATAATATTGCAATACCTAATATACCCAATAGAAGAAGCAATTATTTAAGTGAAATTATCGATACCATTCAGCGCAATCGAGTGTGGATTATTGAACAAAAGCAATTGGCATCCCAATGGTATTGTATACATAAAACTATGCAGGATCCAAGTTTGCAGCAACAAGCTCCTTTGAAAAAAGCCTTACAAAAAATAGAGCAGGCAATGAATCCAGAAATTAAATCCTTGGTGTTGAATTGGCCTACGCTTTATCAAAAATACCAGCAACATGAATTTGTTTCGGAAGTAAGAGGGAAAAAAATAAAGCAAAATTTTGTTTTTGAAACGCCTTCTGGGCTTTCATTGAATAAAGTTTATTTGCCTCTTTTTTCGGACTGGGGAGATTTGGTGGAATGGCAATTAAAAGAAAATGTGCCAGGCAAGTATCCATATACAGCAGGTGTGTTTGAATTGAAAAGAGAAAATGAAGATCCAACAAGAATGTTTGCGGGGGAAGGAAGTCCCGAAAGAACCAATTGGAGATTTCATTACTTAAGCAAGGGCCAATCTGCAATTAGGTTGTCTACAGCATTTGATAGTGTTACTTTATATGGACAGGATCCTGCATCAAGATTAGATGTTTTTGGGAAAATAGGAAATGCAGGAGTGAGTGTAGCTACTTTAGATGATGCTAAAAAATTATATTCGGGAATTGAATTAAATGCACCTAATACTTCGGTAAGTATGACTATTAATGGGCCTGCACCTATTTTATTAGCCATGTTTTTTAATACAGCTATTGATCAGGCCTGTGAACAATATATTACTCAGAATAAATTATGGCCACAGGTACGCAAAAAAATAAAATTATTATTAAAAGGGAAGGATCTTCCTCAATATGAAATGGAAGGAGTAAGTATTCCAATGAAGCAATGGCATAATGGGCTTGGATTGCAATTATTGGGCGTAACGGGGGATCAAGTTTTGGAACCTGCTGTTTATTCGGACATTCAACAAAAAGTACTTGCTACTGTGAGAGGTACACTACAAGCAGATATTTTGAAAGAAGATCAAGCACAGAATACTTGTATTTTTTCAACCGATTTTGCATTGCGTATGATGGGTGATGTGCAAGCTTATTTTGCACAACAAAAAATTAATAATTTTTATAGTATCTCTATTTCTGGATACCATATTGCCGAGGCAGGGGCCAATCCTATTACCCAACTAGCATTTACTTTAGCCAATGGCTTTACCTATGTTGAATATTTTTTGAATAGAGGCATTGCGATTGATGATTTTATGCCCAATTTGAGTTTCTTTTTTAGTAATGGCATGGATCCAGAATACGCGGTTATAGGAAGAGTTGCAAGAAGAGTTTGGGCAATTGTTATGAACAAAAAATATCATGCCAATGAACGTTCACAAAAATTAAAATACCATATTCAAACAAGCGGTAGAAGTTTGCATGCGCAAGAAATTGACTTTAATGATATCCGAACTACTTTGCAAGCATTGTATGCCATTTATGATCAATGCAATAGTTTACATACTAATGCATATGATGAGGCCATTACTACACCCACCGAAGAAAGTGTAAGAAGGGCGTTGGCAATTCAACTTATTATTAACAAGGAATTAGGAACAGCGAAAGTGGAGAATTTTCAACAAGGCAGTTTTATGCTCACCGAATTGACCGATTTGGTGGAAGAAGCTGTTTTGTATGAATTTGAAAAAATCAATGCAAGAGGTGGTGTATTAGGGGCAATGGAAAGAATGTACCAAAGGTCCAAAATCCAAGAGGAAAGTTGGATTTATGAATCCAAAAAGCACCTAGGGGAGATCCCAATTATTGGGGTGAATACCTTTATGAAGGAACAGGGGCTTGCCAAAATCGACCTTAAAAACATCATAAGATCTACCAAAAAAGAAAGGAACCGTCAGGTCCGAAGCGTTCAAAACTTCAAAAAGAGAAATTTAGCCCTCAAAAAAACGTATTTAAATAAGTTACAGTTGGCTAGTGTTCAAAACGAAAATTTGTTTGAAATCCTTATGGAAGCTGTAAAGTATTGCAGTTTAGGGGAGATCACCGAGGCCTTGTATTTAGTAGGGGGAAAGTATAGTAGAAACCTATAAAAAACATACCTTTGCTGCCACGTTATTTACGTTTAAAAATTGAATATGAACACAGACAAAAATACGGTCATTGGTTTTGTCCTTTTAGCAGGATTGTTTTTTACTTATTTCTGGTATACAAACAAGCAACAAACCGAAATACAAGCTTTCAAAAAACATTTTGATGATTCAGTTGCCATGGTACAAGCTGCTGCTAAAAAAGCCGAGGCAGCTCAACATCCAGTACTTGTTGATACCGCTAACGGAACTGCTGTTGCAGTAGATTCTGTTAAAGAGCAAATTACTGTTTTAGAAAATAATGTGATTAAAGTAAAATTCAGCAACAAGGGTGGACAGGTTGTGGGGGTTACTTTGAAAAAATATTCCAATGCAAAAAAGCAATTGGTACAATTAGGAGATAGTAGTTCATTGAGTTATCCTGTGAATATTGGCAACAATCAAACAGCTCAAATAAATCAAGTACTTTTTCCAGTGGTGAATGTATTGCCAGTGGAAAATGGTGTTCAAAAAATTGAATACGTTTGGATAACTCCAGTGGGTAAGACGATTCGTCATCAGTTTGCATTGTATCCTGATAAATACAATGTGGATTGGAATGTGCAATTAAATGGTGCAGATCAATTATTAACCAATGGTCAAATTAATTTGGTTTGGGATGTACATTCCTACCAACAGGAACGTACTGCACAGTATGAGCGCCAAGTATCTAATGTTTGTTTTTCAGAGGGAAAAGAATTTGATTATATCTCAAGTAAAACTACACATAGTTTTGAAAAACCAGTGCAATGGATAGGTTTAGTGCAACAATTTTTTAGTACTACTTTGATAGCAAAAGATGGTTTTGCTTCAGGAAAAGTTGACTGGCAAAGAAAGGCAGACTCAAGCAATGGTTTAGCTGCAATGCAGTCTCAATTACAAACAAAAGTTGCAGGGGCAGTAGTGAACATCCCATTGAGTTTGTATTTTGGTCCTAATGAGTTTTCTATTTTAAAAACACAGGCTCCAGAAATGGAGAAAATTATTAATTTAGGAAGAGACCTTTATTCCTTTGTTCGTCCTATTAATAAATATATCATCATGCCTGTGTTTGATTTCTTTGCAGGCTTTGTAACCAATTATGGTTGGGTGGTATTGTTATTAACCATATTTATTCGTTTGGTGACTTCTCCATTAACTTATTCAAGTTATTTAAGTAGTGCTAAAATGAAAGTATTAAAACCTGAATTGGACGAGATTAAGAAAAAAATGGGCGATGATCAACAAGGTTTCGCCATGGAGCAAATGAAATTATTCCGTGAAGCAGGTGTAAACCCATTAGGTGGTTGTATTCCAGCATTATTGCAAATTCCAATTTTCTTTGCATTGTATAGTTTCTTTAATTCCAATATCTCCTTAAGAGGGCAGTCTTTTTTATGGAGTCAGGATTTGTCAAGTTATGATGTGATTGCGAAATTACCATTCTCTATTCCAATGGGATTCGGAGATCATATTAGTTTATTTACATTAACAGCGGTGATTACAAGTGTATTCATTTCGGTTTACAATATGTCCATGACACCCACTCAGGATAATCCTGCATTGAAATACATGCCTTATATTTTCCCAGTGATGTTATTGTTTATCTTTAACCGTTTGCCTTCGGCTTTAACTTGGTATTATACCGTATCAAATGTGGTAACTTTATTGTTGCAATTCATTATTCAAAAATTCATTATCAATCACGATCGTATTTTGGCAGATATAGAATTGAAACGTAAGTCCCCTAAAAAGAAAAGTAATTGGCAGGGCAAGTATGAAGAAATGATGGAGGCTCAAAAAAAATTACAAGATTTAAAGGATAGAAATAAAAAATAATTTTGTTAAGAAAAGGCCCTGAATAGGGTCTTTTCTTCTATATCTTGAACATGGGATACCGCACTGCTAGTTTATTAATATTGTTTTTTTTGTTTCCGTTTTTAAAAACAAACGCACAATCCAAAATCATTGGCGAGTGTGCCATTCGGTTTTCCATAACGCAAACGGCTACATTGGATACAATTGGTTCTAAATGGGTGTATGTAAAAGGGGATGATTGTAAAACCATTTTAAATGCCCCACAGCTTGTACAAACCTTACTTTTTAATGTACAACATAATAATGCCCTCATTGCTAAGGATATTGGAACCAGCCATTTTCTTCAAGAAATTTCTTATCCACCAAGCAATACGCCGAATTTGCTATCAATGAAAGAACTTGTTGGAGATAGTGTAACAAAAATTTTAGGATATACATGTAAAGGGGTTGAACAAAAATGGAGCGATGGGGTAGTCTATCAAATTTGGTATATTCCTGAAATCTCGGTAACAGTAAATGCATTTGAATTGGCTTTTAAAGAAGTGCCAGGTTTGGTATTGTCCTATACTATAGTACCAGTTGCTGGAAATGCAATACATTACCAAGCTACATATTTGGATTTAAGTCCTATTCCGTTGAGTCAATTTAATATCAATAAAGAACTTTATCAACGTATTGACTAAAGTGTAATCAATAAAAAGGATTAGTGTAAAGAAAGTTTATTGTGCAGAAGGGGTCTTAAACTTAGATAAAATCACTTTGTAATGATAAGGAATTAAATAAGATACATTTCCCTTATTGTATTTTAAATAATTGGCAGTACTGCTATTTGAAATGCTAGAAGTGGTTGCAAAACCTTTATACTCTAAGTTTGATTTTAAAGTTGCAAAACTTGCAGTCTTATGTGTAAGGCTACTTAAATTTTTTAAGGAATATTTTTCGCTTAGTTTTTTTGACTCAATGGTACCTGTTACAATGGTACTTGCATAGCTGTTTAGTGACACCAATACAAGACAGGTGTAAACAGTCAACAAGATTATGTTTTTTACGGTACGCATGATTACTACGAAGGTAACGGAATATCATAAGTTTCAAAAAAATTAATTTTAACCAACTGGGCAGCATTTGTGCACAACAAAATATGGTCTTATTAGGGCTAGATAGTATATTTAGTATGTGGTCGAGAGGGGCTTTGTGTTAATGTATTGAAAATCAGCTATTTAAAAGAATAGCCAAATCATTTATATGTTTGATCGTCATAAAGAGGAAGAGGGGAAAGATATTCAAGAGCTCATGCTTAAATACCAGAATTTAAAGCATGGGAGGGCGAATGCCTATATCGAAGAGGACGATTTTGAGCGTATCATTGCTCATTTGGACGAACAGGATGAAATTCTGGAAGCGATTCAAGCAGCCAATTTAGCCTTGGATCAATATCCTTTTTCGGCCTTACTCATGATTAAGAAAGCCGATTTATTATTAGCAACTCGGAAATACAAGGAAGCATTGGAATTATTAGACACTGCATCTTTGTATGATCATATGGACATGAATTTATTTATTTTAAAGACCGATGCTTATCTAGCATTGGACCAGCCCGAAAATGCAATTGTACTTTTGCAGGAAGCCTTGCATTTGTTTGAAGGAGCGGAGCGCACTGAAGTTTTATTTGAGCTGGCTGATGTATATGATGATCATGAAGCTTTTGATAAAGTATTTGATTGTTTGCAATTGGTTTTAGAAGATGATCCTATGAATGAGGAAGCATTGTATAAAATTTGTTTTTGGACCGATTTTACGGGTAGAAATGAAGAAAGTATTCGCTTGCATCAACGGATCATTGATGAACAACCTTATAATGCGCTTGCTTGGTTCAATTTGGCTGCCGCTTATCAAGGTTTGAAATTGCACGAAAAAGCCATTGATGCGTATCAATATGCAATAGTGATTGATGAAAAATTTGATTATGCTTATCGTAATATGGGCGATGCCTATTTACGTATTCGAAAATACAAGGAAGCCATTGAAGCCTTAGAAAAAGTATTGGAATTGTCACGTCCCGAAGATGTGATTTATGAAGCAATTGGCCATTGTTACCATCGAATGAAAAATTTTGCACAAGCAAGATTCCATTACAAAAAAGCAGTACACTTAAATCCAGAGGATAGTAGATTGTATCAAAAAATGGCTGCCACCTATATGCAGGAGGGACAATGGGAGCCTGCTATAAAACAGCTAGAACATGCAATTCGTATTCATAAGCATATCAATGAATACTATATTTTAATGGGAGAATGTTACATGAATTTGCAACAGTATAAAGAGGCTGCCTATTATTTTGGAACAGTCGTGAAAAACAAACCCAAACAAATTGCAGGATGGGAATATTTAATCAAATGTTTGGTTGCCAATAATCAGTTAGATGCTGCATTGGAACAAACCGAAATTGCCTATATGTCTACGCAGGGTAAGGTTATTTTTATATTTTTTAGAAGTGCCGTCTTGTATAAAATGGGGAAGCTGGCAGAAGGATTGTTGCAGTTAGAAATGGCTTTATCCAAATCCTCTAAAATGGTCAAAAAAATAATTAAATTTTACCCTGAAATGATGCAGGATGCAAAGGTAGTAGCCTTGATTGGACAATATAAGAAGGTGAAATAATCATAAGATTTTTGAATTATATTTGTAGCCATAATCCATTCTTATGATGAATTTCAATTTAACTCAAATACCTGAAAGAACTACTAAGCCAAGAAAACATGGCCTCACTATGGTCATGGATAAAGGATTGAGTATAGGGGAAGCAGAAAATTTCTTAAGCATTTCAGGTATACATACCGATGTGGTAAAATTAGGATTTGGTACTTCTGCAGTGACGCCTAATTTAAGAGCAAAAATTGAATTGTATCAATCACATAATATTCCAGTTTATTTTGGAGGTACTTTGTTTGAGGCTTTTGTAATACGCAATCAATTTGATGATTATATCGCCATGTGTAAGGATTATAAAATTGATTTGATTGAAGTGAGTGATGGTTCCATTGAAATTCCACATGCAGAAAAATGTGGATACATTGAAAAAATTGCTAAAATTTCAAAAGTAATTAGTGAAGTAGGTAGCAAGGATGCAACGCATATTATTCCTCCCTATAAATGGATCGAATTAATGAGTGCCGAATTGAGTGCAGGTTCTGAATATGTTATTGCAGAAGCACGTGAAGCGGGTAATGTGGGCATATATCGTGGTAGTGGGGAAGTGCGTGAAGGACTGGTGCAAGAAATATTAACTAAAATTCCTGCAGAAAAAATTCTTTGGGAAGCACCACAAAAAGCACAGCAATTGTACTTTTTGGAATTGATTGGATGTAATGTTAACTTAGGCAATATTGCACCAACCGAAGTGATTCCTTTGGAAGCTATGCGTATTGGCTTAAGAGGTGATACATTTAATTTATACTTAAATAAATAAACTTGCGTCAGTTTGGTCTCATAGGATATCCTTTATCACACTCTTTTTCCCAGGGTTATTTCAAAGATAAATTTGAAGCGGAAAAAATAATGGATGCGGTATATCAAAATTATCCTATCCCCACTATTGAGGGGTTTCAACAACTTTGGCAGTCGGATGCAGACTTGATTGGATTGAATGTAACCATTCCTTATAAAAAAGAAGTGATTCCTTTTTTAAACCATCCTTCAAGTGTAGTGAAGTCAATACAAGCATGCAATTGTATTCGCAGGTACAATAATGAATTATACGGGTACAATACCGATGTGATAGGATTTGAAAAATCTTTATTGCCATTTTTAAAATCGCATCACCATAAAGCTTTGATTTTAGGAACAGGAGGTGCAGCAGCAGCCGTGGCTTGGGTATTGCAAAAATTAGCAATTCCCTATCAGTTTGTTTCTAGAAATCCCAATAGTGAAGATATTCACTATGATGCACTTACAACAGCAACTATTGCTACACACACGCTCATCATCAATACCAGCCCAGTGGGCATGTATCCATATGTTGAGCATGCTCCAAAAATACATTATGATGCAATAACACCCCAACATCATTTATTTGATTTAATATATAATCCCAATGAAACTTTGTTCTTGTCAAAAGGGAAGGCAAAGGGTGCGAGCACACAAAATGGGCTGGAGATGTTGCATATTCAAGCAGCGGAAAGTTGGAAGTTTTGGAATGCGCCTACACCTTTGGCGCAATAGTTAAAATGGGTTTATATCGATCTCAAAAATTCAAATAATTGAGTGACCGCTTTTTGACGATGACTGAAATGATTTTTTTCTAGCAGGGTCATTTGCGCAAAACTTTTTGTAGCCCCATCTGGAATAAAAATAGGATCATAGCCAAAGCCTTGTTCACCATGCATTTCAGTGGTAATTTTTCCTTTGCAAATTCCTTCAAAATAATAGGTTTGTTTGCCATTTTTAGGTGTGTTCCAAATCAAACAAATCACCGTTCTAAATTGTGCTTCTCTATTTTCAAATCCATTTAATTGCAATAATACCTTGTCAATATTGGCTTGAAAGTCGCGGCCTTCACCAGCGTATCTTGCACTTTTTACACCAGGGGCTCCTTGTAGAGATGCTATTTCAAGACCGGTATCTTCGCTAAAACAATTTTCTTGTGTAAGTTCAAAAATAGTATTTGCTTTTTCAGCAGCATTTTCTTGCAAAGTTGCATGGGGTTCAGGTATGTCAATATGAATGCCGGCTTGTTGAAGTGGAATGATATTAAATTCATTACCTACCAAAGATTGAATCTCATTTACTTTGTTTTGATTGTTAGTAGCAAAAATTAAAGTAGTCATAATAGTTAATGTTAAACAATAAGTAAATCCCTAGGAGTTGGTAATAAAATATTTTTAAAGAAAGCCTATAGCTTAAATAACAATTTCAATGCGTTCCACAATTTTGACTTTTCTATTTTAGCATTTTGATCTGCGCCCTGCATGCTTTGTAGACTATTGCTAAATAATATATGTGTTTCGCCTAGCACCAGTGGTTTATATAAACTAGTGGGAAGTTTAAGTTTTAGTTGAGCACTTGATAAATCAAATGCTAACACCAATTGGGATGGGAGGGTGGTTAAAATTTCATGCAAACTTAATGGCTGAGTTGCTGTATTTACTAGTGCAATGTCTGCTAAGTTTAATTTACATGCATTCAAAATAGAAGACAATAATCCAAGATCTGTTTCATTCAAATGAACAGCGTTTACATCATGCACTAAAACCACAATCCCTTTTAAATGTTCTCCTAAATATTTGAGGGGTTCAGCAGGTACTGCTTTTAGTTCATTTACCACTTCTTTAGAGGGCAAACTAGCAATGGCTACTTTTCCAATGGCAGTATGCATGGCTTTCTCTTCATTTTCTGACGACTTTATTTCCTTTTCAGGTAATACCAAACTATCTTTGAATAAAGCAACAAGGGCAGCAGCGGGTAATATTGATTTTGGATCTTGCATTGAGCCGGAAAATTAACTCAATTGCTTGGTTTGGAAAAATAACGCTTGTAAGTTTTTTGCATACTGCTTATCTTTGTTTCACTTATCATATATAAAACCATTGAATATGTCTACTCCGCAAATTCCAGTTACTAAAAATTCAAATCCTAAATTGCCTCATTTTGATATGAGTCAGGTTGCTTTTGGAAGAAATTTTACCGACCATATGTTGGTTGCGGATTATGAAAATGGCGAATGGAAAAATGTGTCTATACAACCTTATGCACCTTTTCAAGTTGACCCGTCTTGTGCTACTTTACATTATGGGCAAACTATTTTCGAGGGCATCAAGGCATTTAAAAATGAAAAAAATGAAGTGGTTGTTTTTAGACCCGATCAAAATTTTAAACGCTTTAATTTATCAGCTGCCCGCATGCAAATGCCTGCGATACCAGAATGGATTTTCATAGAGGGGATGAAACAATTAATTGATTTGGAAAGAGGGTGGATTCCAAGTAAACCCGATTACTCTTTATACATTCGACCATTTATGTTTGCAATGGATCCTTTTTTAGGAGTGCGTCCTTCACAAACTTATAAATTCATGATTATATTAGGTCCTAGTGGTCCTTATCATGCTGCTCCTATGAAAATTTTAATTGAACAACATTATACACGTGCAACACCTGGTGGCGTTGGTTTTGCGAAGAATGGTGGAAACTATGGTGGAAGTTTATATCCAGTTGTATTGGCACAGGAAAAAGGATATGATCAAGTATTATGGACCGATGCTATTGAACATAAATATGTCGAAGAAGTGGGTATGATGAATGTAATGTTTGTAATAGATGGAAAAATAATTACACCATCAGTTGAACGAGGTACGGTACTTAAAGGTGTAACGCGTGATTCATCTATTACCATTTTAAGAGAAATGGGCTACGATGTAGAAGAAAGATTTTTATCGGTAGCGGAAATTGTGGATGCGCATAAAAAAGGATTATTTCAAGAAGTTTTTGGAGTGGGAACAGCCGCGGTAGTGTCATATATTTCAAGATTAGCCCATGGAGAATATGTAATGGAATTTGATGTTGACCAGCTAAAAGTGGGTCCAGCGCTAAAAAAACACCTTCATGAGCTAAGAATGGGAAATATTGTGGACAAACACCAGTGGCTGGTTCGAATTTAATTAAATAACTGAAAATCAAGTCATTGATTGGATAAAAAACCAATTTGGAAGGCTAATTTGAGGGGAGAAATAAGGAATTTGCTTTATTTTTTTAAAATTAGCCAATAAACATTTTGGTAATTCGTTCACAGCCATTACCTTTGCCGTCCGAATTTTTTATAAACCGAATTGAACAAAATAGCATAATAAATGCCTAC
>JBDKLP010000018.1:0-56112 GCA_039795575.1 Bacteroidota bacterium
TACCCGAGGTAATTGTGCCCACTCCAGATAAACTTGAAGTCACAACATTGCTTGCCAATGTTGTTCCAGTTAATGTATTTGAATTTGCAGCAACTGTAATATCCGCACTACCGTCAAATGCTACACCGTTAATATTTTTTGTTGCTGCTAATTTAGTTGCAGTTGAAGCATTACCAGTTAATGCTCCTACAAAGTTAGTGGCAGTCACTGTGCTTAATCCAGCTAAACTTGATGTTGTTGTACCTAATGCAATATTTGTTGAACCAATTGTTAAAGCACTATTTGCCAAATTCGCATTTGCAATTGCTGTACCACTCCACACCCCACTTGTAATAGTACCCACTGTTGCTAAGTTGGCAAGTGAAGTTAAGGTTGTATTTGAAGTTGCAGTAATATTTCCAGCTGTAGTTGCAGTTGTTGCATTACCCAAGAAATTAGTAGCAGTTACATCACTATTAAATGTTTTTGCACCTGCAAAAGTTTGTGCACCCGTTGAAATCAAACCAGGGTTTGTTGCATCAGCTGCTGCCAATGTTAAACTCGTTCCACTAATGGTGCCGCCACTTGCATAAGAGGTGGTTGAAGTATAATTCAATGAATTCACACCTGCAATAATGCCTACGGTACTTGCGCCAGTCACTCTTCCTTTTGTATCCACAGTTAAAACTGGAATCGCAGTGGAAGATCCATACGTCCCCGAAGCTACCCCTGATGCAGCTAATGTAGCAACGCCAGTTACATCGGCACTTCCATCAAAACTACCACTTGTATAAGTCACATCACCTGTTGTTGAAATAGTTCTTCCATTGGTAAGTGCAGTTGCTGTGTTTGCGTTGCCGGTTAAAGCACCAACAAAATTAGTTGCAGTTACTGTACTTAAACCTGCTAAACTTGCAGTAGTTGCTCCTAATGCAATATTGGTTGAACCAATGGTTAATGCACTATTAGCTAATTTTTCATTGGCAATGGCTGTACCACTCCATACCCCCGTTGTGATGGTACCCACTGTTGTAATATCTGTACCTACTAATTTGCTTGCTGTAATACTTCCGGCCAATTTAATATTGGTAATGCTTCCATCGGAAACGCCCGCTGCTGCCGAAGATGCATCCACATAAGCTTTAACTGCTTTTTGAGTAGGGAACAATACATCACTTGGACTTGTGCTACCTAAATCAGTGGCAGTACTCTTATTGGAAGAAGGTTCTCCACCTAAGTTTGATAATGCACCTGATGCAGTAGTTGCACCGGTACCTCCATTAGCAATAGCAATTGTGGTACCACTCCAGACACCCGATGTGATTGTACCCACACCTGTTAAACTTGAATTGGTAATTGTACTTGCTAAAGTAGTGCCTGTTAATGTGTTTGCATTTGCAGCAACAGTAATATCTGCACTTCCATCAAATGCGACTCCATTAATATTTTTTGTTGCAGCCAATTTAGTTGCTGTTCCTGCATTGCCTGTTATATCGCCAGTAACATTTCCAACCAAATTACCAGAAAAATTTGTAGCAGTTACAGTACTTAAACCTGCTAAAGTGTTGGTAGTGCTTCCCAAAGCTATGCTTGTTGAGCCCACAGTTAAAGAACTGTTTGCCAATTGTCCATTAGTGATATTTGCGTTGGATGCTAAGTTTGAAGTTGTTAACCCTGTTGCCGAAATTGTCCCAGCATTTATTGAAATCCCTGATCCTGCATTTAATGGGGATTGATAATCCGTTCCTGCTACTGCAGCACTTACTAAACCGCTACCATTTGCTTTCATCAATCCATTTACGGTACCCGCTCCTCCCACATTATTCCCAATTATTGTACCACTCCAAGTTCCAGAAACAATCGTTCCTAAAGTCCAACCAGTGGTACCATTATGCTGTGCACGGATGTTACCATCACCATCTGATAAAATAATATTGTTTGATAAAGTAGGAGACAAACTTCTTACACCAGCTCCAATGATTGTATTATAACTTCCACTCGTAATTCCAGTTCCAATACTACTATTGAGTGAATTGTTTGAACCAATCACAGTATTATTAGTCCCGGTGGTAATTCCATTTCCTGCGTATATCCCAACCATTGTATTATATACTCCGTTAGTTAAACTTTTTCCAGCTCCAGCACCCAATCCTGTATTATAATCACCTAATGTTAAATTTATTAAAGCACTAGCACCAATACCCGTATTATAATCAGCAGTTGTAAGATTAGATAGCGAAGCTGTACCTAAAGCAGTGTTACTTCCTCCAGATGTTAAATTAAATAAAGAATGATCTCCAATACCTGTATTAAAATCATTTGTCCATGCAGTTGGAGCATATTTACCAAGTACGCCTACACCTATTGCTGTATTCTGAGTTGGCACCTCATATGGATTTGCCGGTCTTCCTATGGTCATCCCATTCACCGTAATATCCTTTCCAAAAGTTACTGTATTAGTAAATGTTTTTGAACCAGCAAAAGTTTGAGTTGCTGTTGTAACCACACCTCCAAAATTAGCATCAGCTGGAGTTAATATTAATTGTGTAGAACCACTAATTGTTGCACCATTTGCATTTGAAGTACCAGAAATTGCACCAACTGAACTTACTCCAGCATTCGCTGCTGTAATTGAAGCTTTTACATATTCAGTGGTAGCAATTGTTGTTGAATTATCACTAGTAGCTGGTGTTGGGGCTGTAGGCACACCTGTAAATGCTGGTGAAGCAATATTTGCTTTTGTACCTAAAGTAGTGTTTATAGTTGTTATACTTGAAGTGTTCGCAGCAATACTATTCGTGTTTGATGTAATGCTCGTTGTGTTTGCTGTGATTCTAGTATCTAATCCAGATTCAGCATTTGTAGCCCTTGTAATTTCAGCAGTTATGCTTGCAGTATTCGCAGCCACATTGGTTGATAAGGTATTTTCAGCTGCTCTAGCAGTGCTTGCTTCAGTAGCAATTGCAGTTGCATTGGCAGTGATACTTACCGTATTAGCACTTACGCTTGTAGTTAATGCATTCTCTGCAGTGATAGCTCTTGTAGTTTCTGCAGTAATACTAGATGTATTTGTAGTGATCCTTGTACTTAATGCACTTTCAGCATTCGTTGCTCTTGTAATTTCAGCAGTGATACTTGCAGTATTCGCTGCCACATTGGTTGATAATGTATTTTCAGCAGTGGTAGCTCTTGTAGTTTCTGCAGTAATACTTGAAGTATTCGTAGTAATTCTTGTGCTTAATGTTGTTTCCGCTGTAGTGGCTCTCGAGGTTTCTGCAGTGATACTTGCTGTATTGGATGTAATGGATGTTGGGAAAGTTGCAATGGTGCTTGAACTAACGCCCCCTACTGTATTAACAGTGGTTGCAAAACTTCCATTACCTGACCCTGTTACATCACCAGTTAAAGTGGTTGTTGCAGTCGCTGCCATCACATCGGTGCCAATTACCAATCCTAAATTGGTTCTTGCTCCAGCTGCTGTAGTTGCCCCTGTTCCACCTTTGCCAATAGCAATGGTTCCATTTATTTTAGCTGAAGTAATACTGTTGTCAGCTACACCCGCATTCGCACTTTGTAAATCTACATAGTCCTTAATGGCTTTCACTGAAGGATACTTGGTGGTTGAACTAGCATCTCCAGATACGTCATTACTTTTGTTTGCAGTTGCTTCAGCCCCTAAGCTTGACAATGTTATTTGTGCAGGAGTTACATAATCCGTTCCTGCTGTTAACGCATTTTGTTTGTTTTTAAAAATACTCCAATCCGTAGCCGACAAATATCCATCGGTACTTACATTGGCTTGTGTCATGGAGATAGTTCCTGTAGCACTAGTAAATGACAAAGGAGCAACCACACTTAAAGCACCTCTTGCTCTTGCATCAGTATAATATTTATTATTCGCTCCTTCTGTAACATCATTAGTTGTTAATGTTACGTTAGGACCCGCAAATCCATTCACACTTGTAACTGAATTAGGGGTTGCTAACTCAATCCAGTTGGTTAATATGCTAGCAGGCGCCGCGCTCAATACATAGTTTTTATTATTATCAGTTCTAATTGCAATGCTTCCAACAACTGCATTGGACAATGCCAACATATTCGCTTGGCTTGTCACAACCGTTGCACTTTGAAACGAGATTGCTGGAATTTGATTAGACGGAATTTTACCATCATTGCCTAAAGTAGCTACTCCATTGTTAGCTGCTTTTTGTGTTGCATCAATTTTATTATTAAAGGTTGTCCAATCTGTTGAAGATAAATAACCATTATTTGATCCATTCGCTTGAGGAATACTTACAGTAAATCCCGATTTTGACAAAGGTGCCGTAAAAGTTAGCGGTGTAGTGTTGGCCACAATCGAAGCATCCACATAAGTTTTAACTGCTTTTGCAGAAGGATATTTTGTATCCGATGTTCCGTCAGTGGCAACATCAATTGTTTTGTTGCTTATTCTTTCTCTTAATCCCAATTGATTGTAGATTGCAGTACTATCAAAAGTTTTTGAATTTAATTGTGTAGGAGTAACATATTTTATTAAACTATCCGCGATATTTAATTTTCCAGTACTTAATGCCGATACATTTTGTGCTCTCACATAGTTTGCCAACATTCTTGAAGTATCTGAAACATTTACCTTGGTATCCATTCCTGCTACCGATCCTGCATACAATGCATAAGGCACTGCTCCAAATGGGCTGGTACCTAAATCATTTAAATCTTTTGTATAATCCCAGTTAGTTGGTACTACGATTGGTGCAATGGCCACTTTCAAATTTAAATAAAACGGACCTCTGGACCAATCAATACCCTGCAAATTGCTTGCAGTACCTGCTAATCGGGTACCTTGGCCAATGTTTACACTAAACACACCCGATGCATCGGTAGTAGTTTCAAAAAACTCTCTTAACAACACAGTACCAGTAGCACTTGATTGCAGCAAACTTGTTTCCACTACAATTTTTCGATCCTTTGCTGGATTGGAATAGCTATCTCGGGCAACCGCTTGAAAAAAGATCCCCGTTCCAGTAGACTGTGCACTTAACACTTCACTATGCATCACAGCTATCAACATAACTGCAACTACAAATACAAACTGCTTTAACTTAAATTGTTTTCTCATAACACTATTATTCAAAAATTTCTAATTCGCTTTTATAAATTTGATGGCATCCACAAAATTGCTTGACTCTACTCTTAACACATAACTACCTGCTGGCAATCCACTTAAATCCATCGTCATGCCTTGAAATAAATTATAACCCGATTCTTTGCGCGTACTAATCATACCTCCCTCAGTATTCCAAATACTCAGATTAAAAGTTTCAGTTAATGGCGGTGCGTTTACAAACTTCACTTTGGTGGCACTTTTCACGGGATTGGGAAATAACTTAATACCAAGTGTATTGATTTTCATAGTCACTTCACAACTCATTACAAATTCACCTGAATTTCTTTCTCCCTTTAAAACCACAACTCCTGTTTGTACATCCAAGCAAGCAGCATTGCTCTTAAAGTTCATAGCAGACACCATGCTATTGGTACCTGTCATTGCACCAATACTGCTCATTACAAACACAGGTGTTTGTGCCTGCAAATTGCTAGAAGCAAATGCCAATGTTCCTAGAAAACAAAATTGTTTCAATCGTTTTATCATGTTGCTAGATTATTTAGCAGTGTAATACAGCTTTGTAATAATATTATTGGATGTATAGGACAACACCAGTGTAGAAGATCCAATAGACTCTGCTTTATAATTATATTCTACAGCAGCATTATTGGCGGTTGTACCAATTACTTTAATGTCCAATTGTCCATTCGTATTAGTTACGGTATAAGTTCCTTTGATACCATCTGAATCTATCGTAGTTCTGTTTGCATAAAACACAACAAAGTATGTGGACTGTCCTAAATAATTTCTAGTTGTTACATTGTTACCTACGATGGTTTGTGCATAATCCAAAAACCATTTTTTATTCGATAGCATTTGATAACTCAATTCCAACTCAGCACTTGGCATATCTTTTTTACAAGCAGGTGTTAATAACATCAAAAAAGCTGCTAATAAGGTAAAGCCTAAAATATGGGTATTTGTCTTTTTCATTCTTATACTTTTCAATGTTTAAAATATTTCTTTAGCTGCAGTAAACACACCTAATTCAAATGCATTTAAATTATTTTGAATGGGCGATTTTGTCATGGATCCTAAACTATGTTGATAGTGCAAGAAAAAAGTGTATGCTTTTCGATTGTTCCATTCCAATCCAATATCTCCTTTAAAAAAGATACGTTTATAGGCATCGGTCACTTCATTGTCGATACTGGTACCAAATAATCTTGTGCCAATACTTGGACCAGCGACTACATACAATTGATGATTGGATTGATTTCCAAATGGAATTAATTTTTTATAATGAGCTGCAATATTCAATACGTATAATTGTCCTTCGGCCTTAAAGCTACTATAGCCCTTGGTAGAGTCTACTGAAAATTGAGGATTCGCTGCATAATTTGCACCCGAAGAAAGTTTACCTAAACTTGCACTAATGGAATATGCATGTTTGTTTTGATAAGTTCCATCTACTCGAACACCTGCAAAAAAACCTGGCGTATAATTGTCTTTTTGTATATCAGCAACATTGTAGTTAAACTTGGAAACATATCCCCCAGCGTTTACCACTTGCTTTGCAAAGCTGGCTCCAGCCATTACCGAAAACACAGGATGGGTATTGGCTACTAAATCAGAAATTTTCACATATTTCACTTTGGGAAAACTAAAAGCTGGAACTGCCAAGTGCTTTTTAATTAGGCTTGTGTCTTTTGACTTCGATGCAAACTTGTTGGTAAAAAAAGATTTGTTCTGAGCCGACCCAACTAATTGAGCACTAACTAGCAACAAGAACAATGAGAGACATTTAAACATTTTCATATATGAAATTATTTCGATTTGTATATGCGACTTACACTATGTCATAATGACATAAAATAAACGCGCCTGCGGGCGCGTAAGTTAGTGTGAAAATGTTCTATGAATCAAGTAATTAGAGAGAAATCTGTACAAGTTTCTAAAAACGAGACAAGAAACTAGCTATTAATCCAATTTATTGAGATATTCAGAGGGTGTAATACCCATTTTTTGCTTAAAAGAGTTGAAAAAACTAGTTCGAGATCCAAATCCTGCTTGTTTGGCCAAGGCATCTAGTGTCAAAATTTCACCCGACCCATTATGAATTAAATCAATAACATGGGTAATTTTCAGGTCATTTTTCCAAGTATTAAAGTTCACTTTCAAATGTTCATTAAAATAATAGGATAAGTGATGTACTGGGATATCGGTCTCGGCCGACATGATACTGAGGTTAAATTCTGGACTTAAATATGGTTTTTTCTCCATATATCGTTCCACTTTTAATTTCAATAAACTTAGTTTTTCGGGCGAAATCTCAAAACTTCGAGCTTGTTTTTTAATGTCTTCCGCAATCCCCAACTCTATTTCTTGAGCGATATTATTTTTGGTGGCAATCGCATAATCTAACTGTGGCAATCCATATAAAATATTAGGAAAAAACAACAATGATAAATTTAATAAAAACAGGCCACCAATAGACGAGTACAAAACAGCTGCACCAAATGCATTGGATATTTCTATACTATTATTGTAAAATGAAAACAATGTAAACAGTACGAAACCTAAATATAAAATAGTAGAAATAAAAACAAATAAACCCAACCATTTAAAAATCAAACTCGCTTGCTGTGTAATATAATTTTCGTTCAAACCCTTACTATATATGATTATAACGCTAGCTACCACATAGGCAAAAGCAATAATTGGTCTTGTTAAAAAACTCAAAGAAGTGGGAATAAATAAATAATCTAATTTTAAAATATTATGTGCATCTTGTATCACTAACTCTGCATAGTGTAATTTAAAATCAAGCGGCTTTAATACATATGGTAGGATATTGATTAAGAATATAATAGCAGGAAGAAAGTGTAAAAAATCTTTTTTACTTAATCTATAATCATCTTTCAACAAGCCTCTTACATAAAAATAAAAGAAAGGACCAATCATTAAATACAGTGGTGTAAAATGAACCAACATTACCGCAATCAAATACTTGTTGCCAGAATAGACAGTCGCATAATGGGCCAGAGAATAAATATTATTAATTAAAAGGAAAAAGAATAGGTAGATATTGGATTGATTGGACTGTCTTAAATTAATAAGCAGTAAAAAAGTGACTATGAATCCTAATACGGTAATATATAAAAGCATACTAATAAGGGGAGGTAAAATGAATCTTATTACAAAGTTAGGGTAGAAAAGATTCACTTTAATAAGCTATTTTTACAAGGTGAACTACTTCATTATCAACCCCAATGCTGGAACCAATAGAAAGCAACAATATAAAGCGTTGGTCAATCGCATTCAAGCCACTCCTTCCAATACCATTTTGGAAACAAGCAGACCTAAACATGCTGCTTCGCTGGTTCAAAAAGCAATACAGGAAGGCGCTTCACGTATTATTGCCGTGGGTGGAGATGGTACTATTAATGAAGTTGCAACTGCAATGATTGGCACAAACATCCCTTTGGGAATTATCCCTATAGGATCCGGCAATGGCCTCGCAAGACACTTGGGGATACCCTTAAAAGTAAATAAAGCACTTGAACATGCGATGCAGGGAAAATCCATACAGATTGACGCAGCCAGTTTCAATGACCAACCCTTTTTTTGTACCGCAGGCATTGGATTTGATGCCAGTGTAGCCCATCGTTTTGCTAAAGGCAAGGGACGCGGGTTACTCAATTATATTAGAGCCACAATCTATACTTTAGGACACTATCAACCCATTAAAGTGTCCATTGATAATGGTCCCTGGGAAAACGTTTTTTCTGTCAGTTTTGCCAATGCAAATCAATTTGGCAACAATGCATACATCTCTCCTTACTCTAATATACAAGATGGATTATTAGAAGTCATCAAAATTAAACAACTCAACCTTTTTCAAGCTACTTCTATCGGAATTAGATTGTTTTTAGGCACCCTACCTAAGTCCAAAATGGTTGAAACCATTAGCTGTAAAGAGATTTTCATACTTTATCAATCTGACCAGCATCTTCATTTGGATGGTGAACAGCTCTTTACGAACAGTGATACATTACATGTAAAAAATTTACCAGGAGCGCTTCATGTAATTGCTTAATCTCAGTTGTTTCTATTTTTTTAAGATGACGGGAATCATATTTTTTGCAACAAAAGATGAGTTTCGTCCAATCTCCTTTTTTACACTCAGATTATTTTTGAAATAGAATAGAATCGCAGATTTATTCGTAATTTACAAAACATAAATAATTAACGAGCTTATGGGCGCGATTTCCTTAATTGCATTGTTGGTCGCAGCAATCGCATTTTCAGCAGGTGGCATTTTGGTTGGAAAAATTTTGGTGAAAGGCAGTAGCAATCCACAGAAAGGCGACCCATACGAATGTGGTATTCCCACCACAACTTCTCCTTGGCATCAATTTAATGTAGGGTATTATTTATTTGCATTGTTGTTTTTGATTTTCGATGTGGAATTGGTATTCTTATATCCATGGGCTGTTGTAGTAAAAAAAGTGGGTCTCGTAGCATTGATTGAAATTATCGTATTCATATTTATTTTATTCATGGGCTTTTTATATGCTCATAAAAAAGGTGCACTCAAATGGAGTTAAATGAAAACATTGCGGGTAATCCCCCATTCCCAGGTATAATCCACGAAACACCAGGTGGTGGAATTGTAGTAAGTACTTTTGATAATGTTATTAATTGGGCACGCAGCAATTCCTTATGGCCATTGTCTTTTGCAACAAGTTGTTGTGGTATAGAAATGATGTCCACCGCATCGGCCAAGTATGATTTTTCTCGTTTTGGTTTTGAAGTGGCACGCGCCTCCCCAAGACAAGCCGATGTTATTATAATTGCAGGCACCATTGTAAATAAAATGGCTCCTGTATTAAAACGCTTATACGATCAAATGGCCGATCCCAAATATGTGATTGCGATGGGAGCTTGCGCCATTAGTGGAGGACCTTTCTTTTATAATACTTATAGTGTTGTAAAAGGAGCCGATCATGTGATTCCTGTGGATGTATATATTCCTGGATGCCCTCCTCGTCCCGAAGCTTTGTTACACTCTTTAATTACCCTACAAGAAAAAATCAAAATGGGCATGACAAGAGACCAAATTAGAGCCGATTTTAAAGCACAATAATCAAGAGCGCTAAATTAAATTGAACTATGAACAACGAAGAAATAAAAGCATATATCAGTTCACATTTTCCAGATGCCAGTTTTGATGAAACGGGCGAATGGTTGAATATCATAATCAATCCATCTGAATTAAAAACTTTGGCTGAAGTACTTACAGGACAACCAATGCAAATGGATTACTTATTTAATTTGACTTGCGTGGATTGGAAATCACATTTGACTATGGTGTACCATTTATCTTCGACCACACATCGTCACAATATTGTTGTGAAAACAAATTTGGACAGGAATAATCCTGCTATTGAAACCCTATGTCATACTTGGAGAACTGCCGAAATGTTGGAACGAGAAGTGTATGAAATGTTTGGAGTTCAATTTACCAATCATCCAGATTTAAGAAGATTGATTTTGGAAGAGCCTCCTGTAGGAGTCGATTCAGAAAAGGGCTATTGGCCATTAAGAAAAGATTTTGAAGATCCTATCAACATGATAAAACTATAATTGGGCATGTACAATCAAACTGAAATCATAAAAGACACAACCGATATAGGGCCCGAAGGCGAGTTGGTAGTGAATATGGGACCTCAACACCCTGCAACACATGGTGTATTGCATTTGGTAGTAACACTCAATGGAGAAACCATCAAAAAAATTGAACCACATTTAGGTTATATCCATCGCTCTATTGAAAAAATGTGCGAGAATCTTACCTATCGTCAATTTATTTATGTTACTAGTAGAATGGATTATTTGTCCTCCCATATTAACAATACCGCTTGCGCTTTATTAGTTGAAAAAGGAATGCAAATTGAAGTTCCTGAACGTGCACAATATGTAAGAACCATCTTAAATGAATTAACCCGTATTGCTTCGCATGAATTATGGATTGGTGCGATGGCGATGGACTTAGGTGCATTTACTCCTTTCTTTTATGCATTTAGAGAAAGAGAAATGATCACCGATATTATGGAAGAAACCTGCGGTGCAAGACTTACCATGAATTATATTGTTCCTGGAGGTTTGATGTATGATATCCATCCGAATTTTCAAACCAAGGTGAAGGCATTCATTAAACAGTTTAAAGAAAAAGTAACTGAATATGAAGACTTGGTAACAGGCAATGTGATTTTCCAAAGTCGAACCAAGGGCGTAGGTGTATTAAGCGCCGAAGATGCTATCTCCTATGGATGTTCTGGTCCTGTTGCTAGAGCAAGTGGCGTGCGTTGCGATATCCGCAAGATTGCTCCTTATGATGCTTATAATAAAGTGGAATTTGAGGAAATCATTGAAACAGCGGGCGATTCCTTTGCAAGGTATATGGTGCGTGTGAAAGAAATGAATCAATCCATACGCATCATTGAACAATTGATTGACAATATCCCCGAAGGTGATTTTGTAGGAAAAACCAAGAATGTATTGAAATTAAATAAAGGTGAGTTTTACCAAAGAGTAGAAACAGCTAGAGGCGAATTGGGTGTATATGTCGTGAGCGAAGGAGGCACAACACCCTATCGTATTAAATTCCGTTCACCAGGTTTTTCCAACTTATCGGTTTTAGATCATATTGCACGTGGTAGTAAAATTGGAGATTTAATGGCTACTATGGGTACTTTGGATTTAGTAATCCCTGATATTGACAGATAAAGAAATTGAAAGATAAAATAATTGCGCATGTTAAGTTTAGAAAGTATTACAAAAACAACACAGGACTGGTTATTTGCCAAGTTCAATCCACAAATGGCTTTGGCTATTGAATGTGTTATTGTCATTGTATTAGCTATATCGCTTTTTGCAGTTTTAGGATTGGTATTGGTTTTATTAGAACGTAAAGTAGCAGCTAGAATCCAGATACGTCTTGGACCAAATCGTGTTGGACCTGGTGGAATTTTTCAAACTGCAGCCGATACTTTGAAATTGATTATGAAGGAGGGCTTAACTCCTAGCACAGCCGATAAATTTTTATTCAATTTAGCTCCCTTTGTAGTAATGATGGTAGCCATGTTATTATTGGCACCCATTGCATTTGCAAAAAACTTTCAAATTTGGGATATCAATATTGGAGTCTTGTATATTTCATCTGTATCCTCCTTATCAGTAATTGGAATTTTAATGGCAGGATGGGCCAGTAACAATAAATATTCTTTATTAGGTGCCATGCGTAGTGGTGCACAAATTGTAAGCTATGAACTATCAGCAGGCTTTGCAGTACTTACCATTGTAGTACTTACAGGTAGTTTGCAAATTTCTGAAATTGTAGCATCTCAAGAAAATGGATGGTGGTTGTTTAAAGGACATATTCCTGTAGTGATTGCCTTTGTATTATACATAATTGCAGTGACCGCCGAAACCAATCGTGCGCCATTTGATTTGGCAGAAGCTGAATCGGAATTAACTGCAGGCTTCCATACCGAATACTCCGGAATGAAATTTGCTTTATTCTTTTTAGCAGAGTACATCAATATATTTATAGTATGTGCGATTGGCGCTACCCTATTCTTGGGAGGCTGGATGCCATTGCATATTGGGCAATGGGAGAGTTTCAATCATATCATGGATTTTATTCCTTCCAGTGTATGGTTTATGGGAAAAACATTCTTCTTGATTTTTTTAATTATGTGGTTTAGATGGACTTTTCCAAGATTGCGCGTAGATCAATTATTGAACTTAGAATGGAAATATTTATTACCTATTAGTTTGTTTAACCTTTTATTGGTAACGGTGATTGCCATATTGGGTTGGCATTTTTAACTTTAAATAAATTAGCAAATGTTTTTGAAAGACTATCTATCTGATGTATACCATGGCGTTGCTTCTTTGTTAAAGGGGATGCGCAAGACAGGCTATTACTTTACACATAGCAAGGAAATTATCACGGAGCAATACCCCGACAATCGTGCCAGTTTACAATTGGCCGAAAGGTTCAAAGGCGAAGTAGTTATGCCGCATGACGAGAACAACGAACATGCTTGTACAGGTTGTACTGCCTGCGAACTAGCTTGTCCTAATGGCACTATTAAAGTGATTACAAAACTTGAAATGACCCCAGAGGGTAAAAAGAAAAAAGCAATTGATGCTTTTATTTATCGTTTAGAAATGTGCACCCTTTGTAATTTATGTGTGAGTGCATGTCCTAGCGACGCCATTAAAATGGCACCCAATTTTGAACATAGTGTTTTTGACCGTAGCAAATTGACAAAAATTTTAAATAAACCAGGATCTAAAATAAGGGAGGGCATCGAATAATGAATATATCATCAATCCTATTTTACGCCATTGCTACCTTAATATTAGGAGCAGGTATTTTAGCCGTTACATCGGTAAAGATATTTCGTGCAGCCATTTGGTTATTAGCCTCATTAGTGGGCATTGCTGCATTGTATTTTTGGATGCAGGTTGAATTTATTGCAGCCATTCAAATTGTAGTGTACGTGGGTGGCATCGTAGTGTTAATCATCTTTTCCATTTTTCTTACCCAGCATTCAGGAAAAGAAATGGAAAGCCCGGCTCGCAGTAAAAAAATATTTTCTGCGCTTGCAGCCTTATTAGGTACCGCATTTGTTCATAATTTAATTGTACACTATCAAGGTTTTGCTTTTAATTCGGCAAACCCTTTTAATCCCAATGTTGCTGAGATTGGAACACAAATGCTCAGTACCACAAGTCATGGCTTTATATTGCCATTTGAAGTAGTGAGTATTTTATTACTTGCTGCCATGGTAGGTTGTATTGTGATAGCCATGCGTCCAACAAATCAAACAATAACTCATAACGAATCTAATTTATAACAATGCAAGACATTCCACTTTCTCAAATTCTGTTTGTAAGTACTGCCTTGTTTTTTATAGGCATGTATGGTTTATTTACACGTCGCAACTTAATTACCATGCTCATGTCCATTGAGCTCATGCTAAATAGTGTGAATATCAATTTTGTGGCATTTAACAAGTATTTGTTCCCAAACAATTTGGACGGCCTATTCTTTACTCTATTTATAATCACCATTGCCGCTGCCGAAGCAGCCGTAGCCATTGCCATTATTATTAATTTATACCGTAGTCATAAATCTATCGATGTGGAAGATGCCACTGAAATGAAATATTAATATACGTATGAATACTATCTAATTACACTAAGAATACGATTACTATGTCAAACTACTTATATATACTTTGGATTCCACTATTACCCTTGGCAACATTTGTGTTGTTGGGCCTATTTGGGCGTAAATATCTATCGGGCATTGCTGGAATACTGGGCACTGCTAGCTTATTCACTTCCACCCTACTTTCCTTTGTAGCAGCCAATCAATATTTTTTTGTAGATGGAAAAGTAAATGGCGTATTTCAAAAAATAGTTGCTTTCAAATATACCTGGCTGGAATTTGCCCCCAATGTATCCATTGACTTAGGCATTATTGTAGATCCCATTTCCGTAATGATGCTCGTAGTAGTGACTTCGGTTTCCTTAATGGTACATGTATTTAGCATGGGCTATATGAAAGGGGAAGAAAGATTTGCAACCTACTATGCCTTCCTTTCTTTATTTACTTTTTCTATGTTAGGCTTAGTATTGTCCGCTAATATTTTCCAAGTGTATATGTTCTGGGAATTGGTAGGGGTTTCTAGTTTCTTGTTAATTAGTTACTACTTTAACAAACCATCTGCAGTAGCTGCGAGTAAAAAAGCGTTTATTGTTACTCGTTTTGCAGATCTAGGTTTTTTAATTGGCATATTGATTTTGGGTTATTACGGAGGCACATTGGATATTGGATTATTAATTGAAAGATTTACATCGGTACATTCAACGCAGTTTTTATCTATCACTACTGCTAGCTTTTTAGGTGCAAGCATGTTAACCTGGGGATTGACCTTGGTATTTATAGGAGGGGCTGGTAAATCAGCCATGTTCCCTTTACATATTTGGCTGCCCGATGCAATGGAAGGACCCACACCCGTATCGGCATTGATTCACGCAGCCACTATGGTAGTAGCAGGTGTGTATTTGGTAGCTAGAATGTTCCCTGTATTCTCTATGGATGAAGCTGCTTTGAATATTGTAACTTATGTAGGTGCTGCTTCGGCATTGTTTGCAGCGGTAATTGCTTGTACACAAACCGATATTAAGAGAGTATTGGCTTATTCTACTATGTCTCAAATTGGATACATGATGTTTGCATTGGGTATTTCAAAAAATGGAGGTGAGAACGGACTGGGCTTTATGGCTTCCATGTTCCACTTGTTCACACATGCCTTCTTTAAAAGTTTATTGTTCTTAGGGGCAGGATCGGTAATTCATATGGTGCATAGTAATGAAATGAAAGACATGGGTGGATTAAGAAAGTTAATGCCCATTACGCATATTGCTTTTTTAATTGCCTGCTTGGCCATTGCAGGGATTCCTCCTTTTGCAGGTTTCTTTAGTAAGGAAGAAATTTTAACTGCAGCATTTCATGAAAATAAAATGATTTACGGAATTGCTTTGTTCACTGCAGCCCTAACCAGTTTTTACATGTTCCGTTTATATTTTAATATATTTTGGAGCAAGGAGGCGACTACCACAGCACATACACAGGATGGTCACAATGTACACCATAGTCATGGTGAAGGCCCATGGGTCATGAAACTACCATTACTTATTCTAGCTGCTTGCGCTGTAGGTGTAGGCTTTGTACCCTTCTCTCAGCTAATCACTTCAGATGGTGCCGCATTGGAAACCCATATTGACATGGTATTCTCTATAGCACCTGTGGCACTATCAGTTTTAGCCATTTTATTGGCTGCAAATCTTTATAAAAAACAAAACGAAAAACCAAATAAAGTGGCTGCAGCATTTGGCAGCTTTTACACTGCTGCACATAAAAGATTTTATATCGACGAAATATATTTATTTATTACAAAAAAAATCATATTCCCATTCATTGGACAACCTATTGCCTGGGCAGATAAAAATATAGTGGATGGTTTTATGATATTATTAGCTAAAACCACTGCAAAAATCTCAGAAAGTATCAAAGGGTTGCAATCGGGGAAGGTACAAAACTATGCACTTTACTTTTTTGGTGGCGTAGCAGCCCTTTCTATATTGTTTATCTATCTATGGAAATAAAATTAAATTATTCGTTCACGCTAACGTTATATTATACATTATGAACTTAACAATATTAATAGTAGTTCCCTTAATTACAGCAGTACTCATCCTGTTGGCCAAGGGCTTGCAACAAATTAGGATCATTGGTTTAACAGGCGCCATTGCACAGTTAGGACTTGCGGGCTGGTTATTGAAATCCTTTCTTGCAGAAAGAGCGGCGGGTAACAACACAACCCATTTATTTGAATCCAATCAAACCTGGTTCAAGGCATTAAACATTCAATACCACATTGGCATTGACGGAATTGCTTTGGCTATGATTTTATTAACCTCCATTATTGTAGTGGCAGGTATATTAGTTTCCTGGACCATGGAACAATTAAGTAAGGAATACTTTTTCCTTTTGGTATTGTTGAGCATGGGCGCTTATGGTTTCTTTATTTCATTGGATTTATTCACCCTCTTCTTTTTCTTGGAAGTTGCAGTGATTCCTAAATTCTTATTAATAGGCATTTGGGGAAGTGGTGATAAAACCAAGAGTGCTATGAAACTAGCTTTAATGTTAATGGCTGGATCGGCCTTGGTAATGGTTGGCTTGTTTGGTGTTTATTATAACACACATACATTTGACATTGTACAAATTACTCAACAAGGCATTCCAGTTGGTGTTCAGAAATTCTTTTTCCCTTTTGCATTTTTAGGCTTTGGCGTTTTTGCAGCATTGTTTCCATTCCATACCTGGGTTCCCGATGGACACGCTTCAGCACCCACTGCCGCTAGTATGTTCTTAGCAGGTATTTCTATGAAACTAGGAGGATATGGTTGTTTACGCATTGCCACTTTAATGCCCGATGCAGCACATGCTTATTCATGGATCATTATTGTATTAGCTACCATTGCCATTATTTATGGTGCATTTGCAACCATGATGCAAACCGATTTAAAATACATCAATGCCTATTCTTCCATCAGCCACTGTGGTTTTGTGATTTTAGGAATTGGCATGCTCAATAAAACGGCTTTAAATGGAGCAGTAATCCAAATGGTATCCCATGGATTAATGACTGCCTTATTTTTTGCTGCTATTGGCATGATTTATAGCCGAACTCATACAAGAATGGTTGCACAATTAGGAGGTTTATTAAAGGCCATGCCATTTATTAGTACCGTATTTGTGATTGCTGGTTTATGTTCATTAGGCCTACCTGGATTGAGTGGATTTGTTGCCGAGATGACGGTGTTTATGGGCTCCTGGCAAAATCCAGATGGCGCTTATCGTTTAGCTACTGTTTTATCGGGTGCATCTATAGTTGTAACTGCTGTTTATATTTTACGTGCAACAGGGCGTACTATTATGGGACCTATCAGTAATGAACATGCTCAATTATCCGATGCCAGTTGGAACGAAAAATTAGCTGCCGTGCTTTTAATTGTAGGAATATTAGTTATTGGATTGGCGCCATTTTTAATTAACCATTTAATTACGCCAAGCACCGATGCCATTATGTTGCAAATGGGAAAAGCCATTGCAGTAAAATAAAATACTTTTTAAGATGATAAATAATTTATTCATACAATTAAGACAAGAATGGATGCTCATAGCAATCCTATTTATATTACTCTTTATTAAACTAGGAAAAGAGCGTAGCAATGAAAATATTATAAACTTTGTAAATCTTGCACTCCTCATTAATTTAGGTGCAGGCTTTTGTTGCCATTCCGCAGGCGAGCTTTTCAATGGCATGTTTACAACCAATACACTTATTGTGTTTGAGAAAGACTTATTAAATCTCGCAGTGTTGCTCATTTCCATGCAATCCTATGCATGGTTAAAAAACAGCCAACACGTCATTGAGTTTTACTTACTCATCTTAAGTTCCTTATTGGGAATGTTCTTTATGATTTCTAGTGGCAATTTATTAATGTTCTATTTAGGATTGGAAATGTCTACTATTCCTTTGGCAGCAGCGGCTAATTTTGATTTAACCAAACGTAAATCATCAGAAGCAGCAATGAAATTAATTTTATCTTCTGCTTTTTCTTCGGGCATATTATTATTGGGCATCTCTTTTCTTTATGGAACCACAGGTAATTTAAGCTACTCTATCTTAACTGCACATATCAATGGCAATCCATTGCAAATATTTGCTTTTATCTTACTTATTTCAGGATTTGCATTTAAAATATCAGCCGTTCCGTTTCACTTATGGACAGCAGATGTGTATGAAGGCGCGCCAGTAGCCGTTACCTCCTTTTTATCGGTTATATCCAAAGCAGCTGTTCTGTTTACCTTGGTAAATTTATTGTACAAAGTATTTACTCCATTAGCAGCAAGCTGGTACTGGATATTAATACTTTTGGCCGGAGTAACCATTTTAATTGGAAATTTATTTGCTATTCGTCAAGATAATTTCAAACGCTTTTTGGCCTTCTCTTCAATTGCACAAGTAGGTTTTATATTAATTGGCATTTCGGGAAGTTCACAAGCAGGTTCAGCATCTTTAATTTACTTTGTTTTAATTTATATCTTCTCTAATTTGGCTGCTTTTGGAGTCGTATCGGTGGTAAGTGCTTTATCGGGCAAAGAATACATCTCCGACTTTAAAGGATTTTACAAAACCAACCCTATGTTATCATGGGTACTTACTATTGCTTTGTTTTCATTGGCAGGGGTGCCACCTACAGCAGGTTTTTTTGGTAAATTATTTTTAATGATGGCAGGTGCCGCTAAAGGAAATTATAGTATTATTATTTTTGCTGCCTTAAATATGGTGATCAGCTTTTATTATTATTTAAGAGTAGTAAAAGCCATATTCATGGATAGCAACGAAAATCCAATCCAAAAATTAGAAGTACCCACTGTTTCAAAAATCGCCATGTACATATGTGTTGCAGGCGTCATTATTACGGGATTGGCGAGCGTGGTATACGATTATATTTATTCAATTAGTATTGGACTTTAATCATAAAGCACTCAACTAAAATTACTTTTTATGGCTATTAATAAGAATCATGAGTTTGAAGATTTAGACAATATCAAATGTTCCATTGTTGAAAAGAATGTTTCAGCGGATCGTGTTCAGTTTTTAAAAGATTTATTACAATACAATCAATACCAAGTGGTGGTAGTAGCAAGTCCCGCACCCAAAGCAGCTGCAACGCCAACTCCTACTCCAGTAGCCGAGGGCGACAATGCAATTGCTGCAGCACAAGAAGCTGCGAAAGCAGCTGATGAAAGTGGAAAAACTGCCTCAGCTCCCATTGCGCCAAGCACTTTCACTGTGGGTGTAACCGATTTACGCTTTAACCCAACCAATGCCGTTTTTGGACGCAGTTTACATACCCCCGATGGGCATATTGTAACGCTGGCATTTTGGAATCAGGAGGAAACCATTTCAAATGATGCAGTGCCCTATTTTGTGCAACATAAATAATCATTATTGCACTCATTTTTAAGTACTTGATAATGAGTGAACAAGGAATTTACAGTAGGCATAAATATAATGTAAATCCTTTGCTGTACTGACGACAATCATTTTTTGAATTTAAGCTTGGAACTACTTTCATTACTCAAATAATTAGATTTTGAGCATGAAAAATAATCCAACAAAACCAGCCTTAACTGTCATGGATGGCAACGAAGCTGCAGTATATATTGCTTATAAAACAAGCGAGGTTTGTGCCATTTATCCAATCACTCCCTCCTCAACTATGGGTGAATTTGCTGAAGAATGGAGCAGTGATTTAAAAACAAATATTTACGGTGAAGTGCCCACTGTTGTTGAAATGCAAAGTGAAGCTGGTGCTGCAGGTGCTATTCATGGTGCTTTACAAGGAGGCGCATTGGCTTCTACCTTTACTTGTTCACAAGGATTATTATTAATGATCCCCAATATGTATAAAATTGCAGGTGAATTAACCCCTACTGTTTTTCATATTGCCGCTCGCGCACTAGCAACGCATGCATTGTCTATTTTTGGCGACCATAGCGATGTAATGGCCGTGCGTAGTACTGGATTCGCCATGTTGTTTGGCAACAATGCTCAAGAAGCACATGATATGGCCATGATTGCCACATCGGCAACCTTAAAAGCAAGTATTCCTTTCTTAAATATATTTGATGGATTTAGAACCTCACATGAAATAAATGAGGTACAAATATTAAGCGACGACCAAATTCACGCAATGATTGACGATGAAGCAGTTGCACGCCATCGAAGTCGTTCCTTGAATCCAGAAAATCCATTTATTCGCGGCACTGCTCAAAACCCCGATGTGTTTTTCCAAAGCCGAGAAGCAAGCAATGAATACCATTGGAAAGTGCCTTCTATTGTTGAAGCAACAATGCGCGATTTTGAAAAATTAACAGGTCGTGCTTATAAATTGTTTGAATACTATGGTCATGAACAAGCAGAACGCGTAATAATTATTATGGGATCGGGAGGAGAAGCTGTAAAAGAAACAGTAAATTACTTAAATAAGCATGAAGAAAAAACAGGCTATTTAGCAGTACACTTGTATCGCCCATTCTCTATTGATCATTTTATAAAAGCATTGCCTACTACAGTACAAAGCATCGCAGTACTAGACCGATGCAAGGAAACCGGTGCCATTGGAGAACCTCTGTATATGGATGTAATTAACGCATTGCATGCAGGATGGGAAGGCAATATACCAAAAGTAATTGGAGGCAGATATGGTTTGGCTTCCAAGGAATTTAATCCAGCAATGATCAAAGCCATTTTTGAGGAACTTAGTAAAACAAAACCTAAAAATGGTTTTACAGTTGGTATTGAGGACGATGTAACCCATACCAGTTTGGAATATGACAAAAATTTTAGCTTAGAAGACCAACATTTATTCCGTGGCTTATTCTTTGGATTGGGTGCAGATGGTACAGTCAGTGCCAATAAAAACACTATTAAAATTATTGGGGATGTAACCGATAATCATGTGCAAGCTTACTTTGTGTATGACTCCAAAAAATCAGGATCTTTAACAGTTTCTCATTTGCGTTTTAGCGACCATCCTATTGGTTCTACTTATTTAATTAATTCAGCCAATTTTGTGGCCTGTCATCATTTTCATTATTTAGAAACCTATGATATTTTACGTGATGTGCAACATGGAGCCACCTTCTTATTAAATGCTCCTTATGCAACCGAGGAGGTATGGCATCATTTACCACATAAAATCCAAGCTGAGATTATTGAAAAGGAATTAAAACTATACGTAATCAATGCAAGTAAGGTTGCCAAAGAATCGGGTATGGGATCACGCATTAATGCCATTTTACAAACCTGCTTCTTTGCTATTTCCAATATCATGCCTAAGGATCAAGCCATTACTGCTATTAAAAATGCAGTGAAAAAAACATATGGTAAGAAAGGAGAAGCAGTGGTGAAAAAGAATTTTGACGCCATTGATAAAACTTTGGAAAACTTGGCATTATTAGATTACACAGGATTTGCTATTGGAAATATTGAAATCACTCCAGCTGTATCTGGCAATGCACCTGCATTTGTTAAAAATATTTTGGGTAAAATCATTGCAGGCGAAGGAGACAGCCTACCAGTAAGCGCATTCCCTGCCGATGGAACCTACCCTTCGGCAACTACTAAATATGAGAAAAGAAATATTGCTGACACAGTGCCTGTTTGGGATCCAAATATTTGTTCTCAATGTGGTAAATGTTATTTTGTATGTCCACATGCCGCTATTCGTCCAAAAGTATATGAAAGCACTAAATTAGCCGATGCGCCAAGCTTCTTTAAACATGTTGCACCTATTGGAAAAGAATTCATGAAGGACCAAGAAGCTTATACCTTACAGGTAGCCGTAGAAGATTGTACTGGATGTAGTTTGTGCGTAGAAGTTTGTCCTATCACGAGCAAAACAGAACCAGGACATAAAGCAATAAATATGCAGGATGTGCTGCCATTAAAAGAAACTGAGAAACAAAACTGGGACTTTTTCTTATCACTCCCCGACATTGATCGTACCAGAGTGAATCGAAGTACAGTAAAAGGATCACAATTATTGGAACCGCTGTTTGAATTCTCTGGAGCTTGCAGCGGATGTGGAGAAACTCCTTATTTAAAATTATTAACTCAATTGTTTGGAGATAGGATGATTGTGGCCAATGCTACAGGATGTTCTTCTATTTTTGGTGGCAACCTACCTACCACACCTTGGGCAGTGAATGGAAATGGGCAAGGACCCGCATGGGCCAATTCACTGTTTGAAGACAATGCGGAGTTTGGACTAGGAATTAAATTAGCGACCGATATGAAACGCAAGTACGCGTTCTCATTACTCTCTAGCTTACGTGATGATTTAGGTGCTGATTTAGTAGATGCTATTACCAATAATGAGGAGCTAGATGAAGCTGCCATCATTGATCAAAGAGTAAAAGTAAATGAGGTTAAAAATAAACTCAAAAATGTCAACAAACCTGAAGCAAGCATCTTACTTCAAGTTGCGGGTTTCTTAGAGAAAAAATCCATGTGGATTGTAGGAGGTGACGGATGGGCATATGATATTGGATTTAGCGGATTAGACCATGTATTGTCTACAGGCGAAAACATCAATATATTGGTATTAGATACCGAGGTTTACTCCAACACTGGTGGACAAAAATCCAAGTCCTCACCCATTGGAGCAAGTGCTAAATTCTCTGTGAAAGGAAAAACAACAGGCAAGAAAGATTTAGCAATGCAAGCTATGGCGCATGGCAAAGCCTTTGTTGCAGAAATTGCAATGGGTGCCAATGATGTCCATGCATTGAAAACTATTTTAGAAGCAGAAGCCTACCCCGGCCCATCTATTATCATTGCTTATAGTCATTGTATTGCGCATGGATACGATATGTGCCATGGTCTAGATCAACAAGACTTAGCAGTAAAATCAGGTTATTGGCCATTGTTTAGATTCAATCCAATGAATGAAAAAGGAAAAAGATTTATGTTGGATAGCAAAGATCCTTCTGTTCCAATGGAAAACTTCTTATACAATGAAAATAGATTTGCAACTATTAAAAATAATTATCCCGAAAAGGCACATGAATTTTTAGACCAAGCTAATCTGGGCATGCATACTCGATTGGAAAAATTGATATCTTTTAAGGATTTGTAGCCTCGCCCAGGCTGTCAGCACTCACTTCGCTCGGCTGGCTACTTTACGTTTTGGATTAACCCAAAGACTTTCTATTCACAAACTTTGTTTGTAAATAGGTATTGTTTCATCTCGACAACTTACGAAAGCAAGCTTTCGACTTAGTCTCTATAAAACAATACTTCAACTTCGTTGAAGTCATTTGTAGCCTCGCCCAGGATCGAACTGGGATTTAGAACTTCGGAAATTCTTGTACTAACCATTGTACGACAAGGCCATGGTTAGTTGCGCCGTAATAATACTTTAATGGCGGCAGGTAAAAATATGCGTGTAGGCAATGACCTCATAATTTTTATATCTTCCCAAATATCGGAACTATTTGACAAGAATTTAAAAATGGTAGCTGCTTTATTTTTTGCAAAGATGCGCGCAAAAATTTCACTTCCTTCCATTAAGTTGCGCTTAAGTATATATAACAATACCGCATCGTAAAAAGCATGCCTGCCTTGATGCACTTCGGTTGGCGCTGTTTTATTGGCCGCAAGTGCTGTTACGATTTGAGTAACTTGTTGCTGAATAAACCTAAATGCATAACCTGTACTGGCTTTGACTGCATTGCCCAGGGTACCAATCACATAAATGGGCGCAATGCTTTTAGCCAAAGCCTGTGTTGTCATGGGAATGGCTCCTCTTTCCTCATGTAAAACAGAAAATGCTTTTTGGGGATAATGTATTTGCAAATAGAAATCAATTTCTGCTTGATATGCCGAATCGGTTAGTAGATTACTGGAAAACAAAGTATATTCAACCAAGGCTGTTTGCTTATCTAATGGCAATACATACATAAATCCGGTAGCGCCTTTTTGTTGCACATTAAAATCCATCAATTTCGCCACATCATCATCTAAAATGGCTTCTTCAAATTGAATCAATTGGCCTTTAAAATGTTGCCATAAAAATGTTTCTTTCTGCGCTTGTTGACTGACCGTATATAATTGATCTAAAGGCAATACACTTGAGAATACAGATTTGGCAATTGCTTCACCACCCTCCCATTGCACAATACCCTTATCACCCTCAGTATCTATAGAATTGATTTTGGCAGTCACCCAATGAACATTGAAAAAACCTTTAGCAAAATCCATCACATGGTTGTAAAAATCCACACCCTGCAACATTTTATAGGTAAATGGCGCGGTAGTTAATACCCTGTTCATTGAACCTTTATGTACCGAAATAGCTTCCCAAGATTTAACTACAAGGGAATCAAACACTCCTGGCTGTTCCTCCCAATAACACCAGGTTCGATCATTTGATTTTTCAAAAGATTGATCAACCACTAGTATACTTTGTGATTTCAAAGTAGGGTGATTCAATAATGCATATAATAATGAAAGTCCTGCACAGCCTGCACCTGCTATGATGATATCATACCCTTTATTATCCATTGGCCTGTATGCGTTCATCCTGACGTACTTTGTCCCAATATTTTTTAGCCACTAGCAACATACCAAAACTTTCACCTTCTTCCTTTTCCATATGCTTATGGTGCATTTTATGTGCCCAACGAATTGCTTTAATATATCTGCTATTAGATTTTGTAAACCATTTAATGCGTTGATGTATGATTACTTCATGTACTAAAAAATAAGCAAAACCATACATAGCAACCCCCGTACCAATAGCTGCCACCCAACTAGGACCTCCAAAATTGCCATAAAAAATACAAACCATACTAGGCAATGCAAAGATTAAAAAGAAAGCATCGTTTTTTTCAAAAAAATGTCCGGAGGGTTGATGATGATCTTCATGTAAATACCACAAAAAACCATGCATGATATACTTGTGCGTTAACCAAGTTACACCTTCCATTAAAGCAAAGGTCAAAAACATAACTGCTATAAACAACATATTATTAAATTTATGAGTGAGTGAATTTTAAGTCATACCAAGCTTCTACTCTTGGAAATGCAATCCTAAACCAAACAGTAAAATCATTTGGGCTTTGCAACAGTTTAGTTTTTAATTCCTCCATATTTAGGTAAAGATAATCACTTACTTCCTGTTCATTGGGTTTTATTATCCCTTCATAAGTGCCAACAAATACATGGTCTAATTCATGTTCAATCAATCCCTGATCCAACTGGGCTTCATATATAAAATGAAACGCAGGCTCAATTGCTGCAATGATGCCCATTTCCTCTACCAAACGGCGCTTAGCAGCAGACTCCACTAATTCTCCTGGCCTAGGATGACTACAACAAGTATTGGTCCACAAGCCTGGGCTATGGTATTTGGACAATGCCCTTTTTTGAAGCAACATGTCTCCATGTTCATTGAATAAAAAAACACTGAAGGCCCTATGTAATAATCCTTGTACATGTGCATCCATTTTTTCCATCACACCCAGTGGGTTGTCATGAACATCTACTAATATTACCTGTTCTTGGCTTTGCATCTTAGAACAAATTGAGTTGACTTCTGATACTTGCATTGGCCAATATCAATAATTTTTTATAATCAGGAATACGAATACGCATTTTTAAAATGGAATGCGGATTGGTTTTCTTGATTTTTTTATACAAGGTATAATAATATTTAAACGCAACATATACGCCAAATCTTGCCTTAAGTGGCAATGCTTTAATCCCATCCAATGCCGCAGAAAAATCTGCCTGAATATCTTCCTCAATTTTATGCTTATCCTCCTCTTTAAAATTAGTAAAATCACAATTGGGAAAATACATGCGTTCTAAACCTTCAAAATCGGCTTTAATGTCTCTTAAAAAATTTACTTTTTGAAAAGCCGATCCCAAACTTTGAGCAGAGGGCTTGAGTTGATTATACAATGACTGATTGCCATCACAAAAAACATGTAAACACATTAATCCCACTACTTCGGCACTTCCATAAATATAAGTTTGATAAGCTGCAGCATCATATTGTTGCTTACTTAGATCCATTTCCATACTTGCAAAAAAAGCATCCACCAAATCATATCCAATTTGATATTTTCTAAACGTCATTTGAAAACGATGTAAGATGGGATTTAAGCTTACCCCTTGTTCAATGGCTGTATAAGTATCTTTTTTAAACTGAGTTAATAATGCAGCTTTATCAAAATCATGAAAAGTATCTACAATTTCATCGGCAAATCGAACCAATCCATAAATGTCATAAATAGGTTGTCGTAAATCGGCATGCAATAATTTAATAGCCAAAGAAAAGCTTGAACTATATTGTAAGGTAGTTTGCTTACTGGCTTCTGCAGTAACATGGTTGTACAATTGAATAGATGACATAATTTAGGTATGATGATTTTTATGAACTAATGAAGCAACCACTTCCCCGCTAATTAAGCTAGGTGGCACCCCTGGTCCTGGCACAGTTAATTGTCCAGTGTAATATAAATTTTTTACTTTCTTGCTTTTACAAGATGGTTTCAAAATAGCAGTTTGCAGTAAAGTATTTGCCAAGCCGTAAGCATTTCCTTTAAAGGAATGGTATTCAGATACAAAATCGGAAACAGCAAAAGACTTATTATATACAATGGCATCAGTAATACTTTGTCCCAATCTATCTTCCAAGCGTTTGATAATGGTATCAAAATAATGTGCTCTTACCAA
This sequence comes from Bacteroidota bacterium, assembly GCA_039795575.1. Taxonomy (GTDB): domain Bacteria; phylum Bacteroidota; class Bacteroidia; order Chitinophagales; family Chitinophagaceae; genus Sediminibacterium. Next base: position 27,061 of record JBDKLP010000018.1, read on the forward strand.
TTCAGTATCTCCTTGTAAACCTGCTGCAACAGGAATGAGTAAAAATAAATTTTCACAGCCTGCTGGTGCAACAGTTGGATCGGTTACCGATGGTATACATGCATAAAAGAGCGGCGCTTTAGGCCATGCCGGATGGGTATAAATTTCATTTCCATGCACCCCAAAATCGGTATCAAAAAATAAGTTATGATGCAAAGCGCTATCTAGTTTTTTATTCAACCCAACATAATATAAAATGGAACTTGGTGCCATGAGTCTCGAATCCCAATATGCATTTGTATAAGATTGGTATTTGGTGTCTAATAAACTAGTTTCAATATAGTGATAATCGCCAGCACCCACTAACACATCCAATGTATATTCTTTTTGCTCACCTGTAATGCGATGATAAGTTAGCACCGATTGCGCTGCCCCCTTCACAACATGTATACGCTTTACTTCCTCATTAAACTTAAACTCAACCCCTAACTCTACTGCTACTTGATACATTGCATCTACAATACTATACATCCCTTTTTCTGGATACCAGGTGCCCCCTTTAATATCGGCATAATTCATTAAACTATACAAGGCTGGTGTGTTTCCTGGCAATGCACCTAAAAACAATACCGGAAATTCCATGATCGATTGAATAGAGGGATGTTTAAAAAAACGTGCCACATGTTTTTTCATGGACTGAAAAATATCCAACTTAAATACACCAGTAATTACTTCCCAATTCAAAAACTCAAATAAGGATTGGCCTGGCTGATGTACCAATTTCCCTACCCCTACTTTGTATTTATACTCAGCTTCTTCCATAAATTGATCCAAGGCCTTTGCCGCACCGGGCTCAACACTTTCAAGTAACTGCTTGAGCTCCTCATAGTTCGCAGGCAGATCCCAATGGTCTTTTTCAAAATAAACTCTATAGGATGGATTCAATCTTTTTAAGGAATAATAATCACTTAATTTTTTCCCAAATTTTTTAAAATAGTTTTCAAACACGTCGGGCATCCAATACCAACTTGGACCCATATCAAAAGTAAAACCTTCGGCTTCAAATTTTCGTGCCCGCCCTCCTGGCATGCTATGTTGTTCTAGTACGGTTACCTGCCAACCCTTTTGTGCAAGAAAGGAAGCCACAGAAAGGCCAGCAAAACCAGCACCAATCACTACTATATTTTTGGAGGGAGTTGACATGACTGCAGAATTAATATCTTTCAATTTTTTGTTTCAAAATTTTTCGTGCAAAGTGAATTCTACTTTTTATGGTCCCCAACGGTTCTCCTAATGCTTCTGCAATCTCATTGTATTTATATCCTTCAAAATATAAGTTAAAAGGAATCCTGAACAGTTCTGGTAAATCGTAAATCATTTGATTCACTTCACGCATATTCAAATTAGTAATCCCCTGATTCAATACTTTAGTATGGGTTTGATCAATGATATAATCATTAGGAGTACTATCAAAAACAATGGATTGCTTCGCACGTTTACGGTAATCATTAATAAAAATATTACGCATAATAGTATACAACCAGGCTTTAATATTGGTACCAACATTGTATTTGTCTTTATTGGAAAAGGCACGAAACAAAGTGTCCTGAAACAAATCCTTCGCCGATTCATGATCCTTTGTAAGGTTCATCGCAAAGGGCCTTAAAAAATCGGCATTTTCGGTAAGTAGTAAACTAAACTCTGCGTTTGACATGCTATTTTGTTTAACAATTAAATAATAATGTTAAACAAACATACGGCATTAAACGCAAGTTTGTTTAATTTTTTAAATAATTTATTAAACAAAATAAAACTCTTGTTTAATTTACTGATAATTAATTACTTAGAAATCTACAACGCGTATAAGAATGACATGGTTTCAGACAAACTGCGCATTAAATGGATATGCTTGGCTACAGTACCATTGAAAATTTGCACCATTTGACCAGAAACTACAATTGGAATAGTAGGATTCAAATGGGCCAACTGATCCATGAACTTAGTCATTTTGAAACCCTTAATAGGTGCCGTGATGTGGGTATATAATAAATCTACCTGCTTAGCTTGGGTCAAATAGGTTAAATCCACCATGGGCACATTAGCCCCTAAATAATCAATAGAATACCCTTTTTGCTTCAATAAAAAATGTACATACAATAAACCTACTTCATGGTATTCCCCCTCGGGCATGAACAACACGATACGCTTAAGCGATTGTTGAAGATGAGGCAAACGTTCAATACCTAATATAATTTTTTGTCGAATAATATTGGAGGCTAAATGTTCCTGTGCAGGATTAATATGATTGGTAGTCCATAGTACACCCACTCTTTCCAAAAAAGAAAAAATAATATCTGTAATCGCTTTGTCAATGCCCTTTTGAGCAATATAAATATCCAATTGTTTTTCAAATGAAAACATATTTAAGGACACCATGTCCTTAATCAACCCATTCACCAATCTTTCCTTCTCAGCATCCAATTGGTTTAATCCCATAATTTTCTGCTCGATATCTGCCTGTGACATTTTATCGATATGGGAAATTTTGTAACCGTATTTATTGAGTAGAGAAACGTTTAAAATCACTTTTAATTCATCTGCCGAGTAGGACCGGATATTGGTCTCGGTACGTTGAGGTTGCAAAAAATGGTATCGTTGTTCCCAAATACGTATAGTATGGGCTTTGATACCTGAAATTTGCTCTAAATCCTTAATAGTATACGATGACATACCGCTAACAACAATAAATAAACAAAAAGGTTCAGTAAATCTTATTTTTTCAATCCCCTTAGGTATTCACCATACCCGCTTTTTGCATATTTATCGGCTAAAACCAACAATTGAGCCTTATCTATAAAGCCCATTCTGTAAGCTACTTCTTCAATACAACCAATCTTTTGACTTTGTCTTTTTTCAATCACTCTTACAAACTCACAAGCATCCGCCAAGGATTCAAAAGTGCCGGTATCTAACCAAGCAGTACCTCTATTCATAATACCTACTTGTAATTTTTTACGCTCAAGGTATACTTTATTGACGTCGGTAATCTCGTATTCGCCTCTTGGGGAAGCAGGAATATTTTTCGCAATCTCTACAACATCATTATCATAAAAATATAAACCAGGTACTGCATAATTGGACTTGGGAGCTTTAGGCTTTTCTTCCAAAGACAAGGCATTGTTATTAGCATCAAACTCTACCACACCATAACGCTCGGGATCATTTACTTCATAAGCAAAAACAGCAGCGCCATCTACATCATTGAAAGATTGCACCAACTTGCTAAAACCAGCACCGTAAAAAATATTGTCTCCCAATACTAAGGACACTTTATCCTTTCCTATAAAATCGGCACCAATCACAAAAGCTTGTGCTAATCCATTGGGTACGGCTTGCACAGCATAGCTAAACTTACAACCTATTTCAGCCCCGTCACCCAATAATCTTTTAAATTGATCATTGTCCTCGGGAGTCGTAATAATTAATACTTCTTTTATACCAGCCAACATCAATACTGACAAGGGATAATAGATCATGGGTTTATCATAAATGGGCATTAATTGCTTGCTGATTCCCTTGGTGATAGGATACAATCTTGTACCTGATCCGCCTGCTAATATGATTCCCTTCATTGGAAGATTTTTATTTGTGTATTATAATGAAGCCGCGTATTCCGCAAAACTTCCTAATGTTTTATCTTTTTCTGACAAAATCAATTCAGTCGCTGGCATTCGCCAATCAATGTTTAAAACTTTGTCATTGTAAATAATCCCCACTTCATTGCCAGGCTCATAAAACTTGTCGACTTTATAAAAGAAAGTAGCCGATTCACTTAACACTACAAAACCATGTGCAAATCCAGCAGGAACAAAAAATTGTTTATGATTATCCTCGCTTAATTCAATGGAAAAATGTTGTCCAAAACTTGGAGAGTCTTTTCTTAAATCCACAGCCACATCCAATACCGCACCTGCAATGACTCTTACTAACTTTGCTTGCGCCGAAGCTCCACGTTGCATATGCAAGCCTCTTAACACACCTTTGGAAGATCTAGATTGATTGTCTTGCACAAAAACAATATCCAATCCTGTTGCTGCATTAAAATCTCTTTGATTAAAAGTTTCAATAAAATAACCTCTAGCATCACCATTCACTTTTTCATGAATGATAAAACAATCTTTAAGGGGGGTCTGCTCAATTCTCATCTGCCGCGTGTAATTATGGGTAGTTTATGATTATCTATTGGTGTACATATCATTGTAATATGCTTGATACGCTCCACTGGTTACATTTTCCAACCAAGCAGTGTTTTGCAAATACCAATCAATAGTTGCTGCCAAACCTTGTTCAAATGTCACAGATGGAGACCAGCCCAATTCTTTATTTAATTTGGTTGCATCAATTGCGTATCTACGGTCATGTCCTGGACGATCTTTTACATAAGTGATTAAGCCTTCGCTCTCACCTTTTGAACGGCCTAATTTTTCATCCATCTGTGCACACAATAATTTCACTAAATCAATATTGGTCCATTCGTTGAAACCGCCAATATTATAAGTGTCTCCTTTTTTACCCTCATGGAAAATCAAATCAATGGCACGCGCGTGATCAATAACGTATAACCAATCCCTAGTGTACAAACCGTCACCATACACTGGCAATGGTTTTTTGTTGATGATATTATGTATGAATAGAGGAATTAATTTTTCAGGAAAATGATTTGGACCATAGTTATTAGAACAGTTGGAAACTACAATTGGCAAATGATAGGTTTCCCCATACGCTCTTACAAAATGATCACTCGCTGCCTTACTTGCTGAATAAGGAGAGTTAGGATCATAGGGGGTTGTTTCTTTAAACAATCCTTCTTTTCCTAAGGTTCCGTATACTTCATCGGTTGAAATATGATAAAACAAATGATCTCTTTTTTTATCCCAGATTCCATCATGTGCATTTTCATAACTTAAATCTCCCTTCCAAAAATCTTTGGCGGTATTTAATAAGTTTACTGTGCCAATCACATTCGTATACACAAAATCCAAAGGCGAAATAATAGAACGATCCACATGCGACTCTGCAGCCAAATGAATCACATCGGTAATGCCATGTTTTTGGAAAATATCCTTCAAGGCATCCGCATCTAAAATATTTGCTTTTACAAAATGATAATTGGGTAAGGTTTCAATATCCTTTAAATTTTCTAAATTGCCCGCATAAGTTAAGGCATCCAAATTAAAGATTTGATACTCAGGATATTTGGTCACCATCAATCGCACTACATGCGAACCAATAAATCCTGCTCCTCCGGTAATTAATATATTTTTTTGCATCTGAAATTGTATCTTACAAAGATATTATTTTGGCCATATATACAAGAAAGTAATTTATAATATTAATATAAATACATTAAGCATGCAGCAACAAAGATTCCAATCCCTAGACCTTTTCAGAGGGGCCACTGTTGCCCTTATGATATTAGTGAACAATCCTGGCAGTTGGGGGCATATTTTTAGTCCATTGGAACATGCTACTTGGCATGGCTGCACCCCTACCGATTTGGTATTTCCCTTTTTTTTATTTGCAGTAGGCAATGCCATGAGCTTTGTAATGCCAAAACTAGCAATGGGCAGTACAACAAATTTTTGGAAGAAAGTATTAAAAAGAAGTTTATTAATTTTTGCAATTGGCTTGTTTTTAAATTGGAGTCCATTTGTAAAATGGTCCGACAATCAAATAGTATTTAAGGTTTGGGAGAACGTACGCATATTGGGCGTATTACAAAGAATTGCCATTTGCTATTTTTTTGCATCCATTATTATCTACTACGGAAAATCTCGCATCGCTTTACTTATAAGCGCCATTATATTACTTATGTATTGGGTACTAAATATGATTTTAGGTACACCAGGCCATCCTTATAGTTTATCGGGATATTTTGGAAATGCAATTGATCAAGCAATTTTGGGTGTTTCACATATATACAAAGGGGAAGGCGTACCCTTTGACCCCGAAGGATTGGTGAGCAGTTTGCCTGCAATTGTTCAAATTATATTGGGTTATTTAGTGGGCGAATACATTCAAGCAAAAGGGAAAAATTATGAAATGTTATCTTTGGTTTTACTTACCGGCACGGTGTTGATAGTGACAGGATATATTTGGGATTTTAGTTTTCCGATCAATAAAAAAATATGGAGCAGTAGCTATGTATTATACACCACCGGAATTGCCATGATTACCCTAGGCATGCTCCTTTATTTAGTAGAGTTTAAATCCATGAAAGGCATATGGGTAGGCTTTTTTGAAGCATTTGGGAAAAACCCATTATTCATATTTGTTTTAAGTGGTTTTCTACCAAGAGTCATTGCATTATTTAGATGGGTAGATCATACCGATGAAAAAGGCGCCCCAGTTTACACTTCGGCCCTGCCTTGGTTTTACGAACATATTTGTAAGCCAATCTCCAGCGATTTAAGAATTGGCTCCTTGGCCTATGCCATCTGCTTTATTGCATTGATGGCATTGATTGCTTATTATTTAGATAGAAAAAAAATCTATATCAAAGTATAGATAACCGGAATTTACTTAAAAATAGTTGCGGCTATTTCTAAACTTTCAGGCTTGCCGACGTCTAATAAAATAGCATCGCTATGGTCATAAAAATGAATGGCATAATGTTCCGCTAGCTGCAAATAAGCATCAATCAAAGAAAACTTACCTTTTAAAGCAACTGCTTCTAAAAAAGCAGCATGCACAATTTGAATACCACTAAAAGCCTTGGGCATAGCCGTATTCGAATCCCTTAAGGGCAAAGCCCATTTTGCTTCACCCGTATTATTATTTTTCCAGCCGCACAAAGTGCCTGCTTGATTAAATATTAAGTTTCTACTCGAAGTCCTATTAGTAACCGCTAAAGTTGCTACCAAATCCCCTTCTGCTTTGATTGCATATGCTTCATCGGCAGCTATCAAATTATGTAAATTTAAGTCGGTTAATATATCGGCATTCATTACCAACCATTTTGATTCCCCTTCAAAATATTGGGCAGCTCGTAATAAGCCACCACCCGTTTCTAATACCTCATCGGTTTCATTTGAGATGGTAATTTGTGCTCCCCACCCCTTATTATCTTGAATGGCTTTAATGATTTGATCGGCAAAATGGTGCACATTCACAATGATTTCTGTAATGCCATAAGACATTAAATATTCTATATTTCTTTGTAAGAGCGACTTTCCATTCACTACGGCCAATGCCTTAGGATGATGATCGGTAAAAGGTTTTAAGCGCGTACCCAAACCGGCCGCTAGTATCATTGCCTTCATTTACAATTGGTTGTTTTTAATTTAAGTAACTACTTCACCCAGTTGACCTGATTGGTATGTTCCAACACCACTTTCACTTTGTATTTATTTCTTAAATGCCTTGCTGTTTGCTCGGCAGCATACACACTTCTGTGTTGTCCACCGGTACATCCAAAATTAATTTGCAGTGAACTAAAATCTCTCGACAAATAATCTTCAACAGTGATATCAATTAAATCCCATACACTGTTTAAGAAAGTATTCATTTTGGTTCTTTGCGCTAAAAAATCTTGCACGGGCTTATCTATGCCCGCTAATTTTTTATATTCCTCAAACCTGCCTGGATTCAAAATCCCACGCATGTCAAAAATAAAACCACCACCATTTTCTGTATCATCCTTAGGCAACCCTTTTTTATAACTAAAACTATTAATCCGAATTACCAGGGGCGTGTTTTCATTGGCCACAGGAGGCGTAAATCTTTGCAACACGCCCTCGGAAACCATCCAATTTAATATCCCTGCAAACACCGGAGTGTCGGCAGCTAAGGGCGCAATTACTAAAAAGTTTTTTAAGTTTTTCAAACCCAATGGAATGCTCGTTAAAAAATGCGCTTTTCGTTCAAACAATCCTCTAAAACCATAAGCACCTAATACTTGTAACAAGCGCAATAAAACAAAACCATGGTATTGTTTTTTAAATGCCGCCTCGTCCATGGGCGTAGGCAATAATTTTTGCACTTCACTTATATAATAAGCTAACAACTTTTCTTTCCACTCATTAGAAAGTTCCGCCTTAGCCTGCCACAATAAGGAAGCTACATCATAAGAAAGGCCTCCTTGCATGCCTCCCTGAAAATCTATAAAATAAACCTCGTCCTGGTTTACAATAATATTTCTACTTTGAAAATCTCTAAATAAAAAATGATCGAATGTATTACCAGACAGTTGATCGCTCAATAATTCAAACTCATCAATCAAGGCCTGCTTATCATATGGATATTGTAAAGTGTCAAGGAAATAATATTTATAATAAAGCAAGTCTGTTAAAATAGAATGCTTCCCAAATGACTTTGAAGTAAGACAATAATTATAATCCAATCCCTCCCCTCCTTGTACTTGTAATTGTGCAAGTGCTTTTAAGCTTTTCTGAAACAATCCAAAAACATAGTCTGTCTTCCCTTCTTTTTCCAATACTTCTAATAAGGAAACCGCCCCCATATCTTCCTGTATATAATAATGTCCATCCGCACTTACTGCCAACACTTTGGGCACAGGCAATCCTTTTGTAACAAAATGATTTGAAAAATAAATGAAGGTTTCATTTTCTTTCAAATTCATATTATAAGTGGCAATCCAAGACTGTTGCCCCTGCTTGATCCTAAAATACATGCGATCTCCACCGCTTTGAGGGATTTTGTCAATCTGCTCCCAATCCAAGGAATGAATTGTTTTATATAAATTTTTTATATGTTTTAAGACAGCGTCCATAAGGCAAAATAGGCAGTGGTTTAATCGCCTTAAAAGTAATTAATTAAACGTTATGATTAAAAAAATGGGAAAAAGTGCTAAATTCAAATCAAATTATCACACATGTACACCATTTTAAAAAAAATTAGCACTGTTGCTTGTTTAATGCTTTTTACCCTTGGAGCATTTGCACAAACACAAAAAGTAACAGGGTCGGTTTCCGACAACAAAGGCATTCCCTTAGACGGAGTAACTGTAAAAGCAACCGCCACTAAGGCAGTTGTAACCACCGACAAGAACGGAGTATTTACCATTAACGCGCGTATTGGCGAGTCACTTAGCTTTAGCTCGGTTGGCTTTGAAACCAAAACAGCCAATGCAACTGCTGCTCACTTAAAAGTAGTTTTAGCTGCAACAACTTCCGATTTACAAGATGTAATCTTGGTAGGTAGTCGTGGTGCGGGCCGTGTTAAAACAGAATCCCCTGTGCCAGTGGATGTGATTAAATTATCTGATGTAGGTGTGAACACTGCAAGAATGGATTTAACTTCTACGCTTAATTATGTAGCACCTTCATTTAACTATAACAAACAATCTGGCGCCGACGGGGCCGATCATATTGATATTGGTACTTTAAGAGGATTAGGACCTGATCAAACCTTAGTGTTGATTAATGGCAAACGCCGACACAGTACTGCTTTTGTTGGTTTGTTTGGCACAAGAGGTCGTGCAGGATCAGGAGTAGATTTAAACGGTTTTCCTCAATCCGCGGTAGACAGAATTGAAATATTACGCGATGGCGCTTCTGCACAATATGGATCAGATGCCATTGCAGGTGTAATGAATATTGTGTTAAGAAAAAATACTGGCGAATGGAATGTGACTACTGGTATTGCAGGATACTATGACAACAAATTCAACACGAATCAATTTAAAGCAAATAAAGAATATTTAAGTGAAGGCCCTATTGATGGTATTACAAAATCATTCTCTGCAAATAGAGGATTTGATTTAGGCAAAAAAGGAGGCTTTATTAATTTATCTTTTGATGTACTTGATCAAGGAAAAACATTCCGTCAAGCAGCAACAGATGATATCACTAAAGCTGACGGATTGCCTACCAATACCTGGAGAAGAGGATTTGGTGATGGTTCCTTGAACTCAGTAGGTGCTATGTTTAACATGGAATTACCAGTGGACAATAACCTGAAATTTTATGCATTTGGCGGTTTCAATTCCAAAAACTCAGATGCTTACGCTTATACAAGAAACTGGTCTGCCAAACCTACTCGCTTCCCTGTAAATGCAAGTGGTTCTTTAATTTATGTACCTAGTATTATGTTTGCAACTGGATCGGGCGACACTACTTACAATCCGCATATACAAACAAAAATTGATGACATTTCATTAACCGCTGGCTTAACTGGTAAAACAAGTGGTGGATGGGATTGGGATATCAGCAATAGTATAGGTAGAAATAATTTCCATTATTATGGTGATGGTACATTTAATGCCTCCAATATTGGCAACATTAGCCAAACACATTTTGACGATGGAGGATTTAACTTTTTGCAAAACACTGCCAATGTAGACTTATCTAAACAATTTGGCATTGTGAACCATGGTGGCGTTAAACTTGCGTATGGTGGTGAATTACGTTATGAAGCCTACAATATTTTTGAAGGTGAATTGGCGTCATATAATGCATACACGAATACACACGGTTTAGAACAAGCACCAGGAGCACAAGGATTCCCTGGCTTTAGTCCTGCCGATAAAGTGAATGCAACAAGAACAGTAGGAGGTTTATATTCCGATATTGAATACACTCCTAGCGAAGCATTGTTATTGACAGGTGCAGTGCGTTTAGAAAACTATTCTGACTTTGGTGCAGTAAGTACTTTTAAAACATCCTTCCGTTATAAAGCAAGTGATAATTTTAATTTCAGAGGATCTTTTAGCACAGGCTATCGTGCTCCTTCCTTGCAACAAAAATATTTCAGCAATACTTTAACTTCTTTTTCGGGAGGTCAATTGGTACAATCTAGAATTGCCAATAACGATGATGCACTTACTAAGTTAGCAGGCATCCCTTCTTTAAAACAAGAGACTTCTATCAATAGCAGTTTAGGTTTTTCATGGAAACCAGCAAAAGGATGGACAGTAACTGTAGATGGTTATAGCATTAAAATGAAAGACCGTGTTGTATTGTCTGGATTATTCAGCGCTTCGGATGCAACCCTACCTGTTGCTTTAACCAATCAGTTAAACACATTGGGTGTTGCTACTGCACAGTTTTTTGCAAATGCAGTGAATACTACCAATACAGGTGTGGACATTGTGATTGACTACCAAAAGAAAATATCTAATAAAGAAAGATTTAAATGGTTATTCGTAGCCAATTTCCAAGGTATTACGATTGATGATGTACATGTTCCTGCTGCCATTGTTGCAAATGGTACTCCAGATGAAAAAGCTTATAAAGCCAACACTTTCTTCAATGATCGTGAAAAGTATTTCTTAAAAGCATCTGCCCCTAGTTCTAAATTCTCAACAAGTTTTGACTACACTAAAAACAAAGTGAGCATTGGTACAAGAATTACTTACTTTGGTAGTTTAGCATTAAGTGGATTTGGCGTGAACGGAGATGGCATCAATCCAGAAGTACCTTCAGATGCCAACAGCAATATCATGCTTCCTGAAGTATTTAACTACAGCGGCAAATTCACAACCGATGTATACATGAATATTCAAGTAGCTAAAAAGACTTCTTTAATTCTTGGCGCCGACAATATCTTTAATATTCACCCCGACTTCGCAGTGAACCCACTAGCTAAAGGCTGGGCGGGCGATAATGAAACAGGTGGACCTTGGGATGGCGTTCAAATGGGCTATAATGGTTTAAGGATTTTCACCAAACTAGCTTTCAAGTTTTAATACCTTATTTTTTGATAACTTTAAAGTCCAGACTCGTTCTGGACTTTTTTTTGATAACTATTTAATTCATTTGAATAAATTAAATAGTACACTGAGGCGAGCTTTCGAGCTACGCGCAGGGCGAGACGAAGGGTAGCTATTTATTTATTAGATTATAAAATCATTGAAATCAATTTCAAAAACCATTGGTATGAAAAAAATATTTCTTTTAAGCTTCGCAATTGCAAGCTGCTGCATTACACTAAAAGCACAAAATGGTATTGTAGTTTTTCAAACTGACTTCGGCACCAAGGACGGGGCAGTATCTGCTATGAAGGGTGTAGCGAGCAATGTGGATGCGAGTTTAAAATTATATGATCTTACCCACGACATTCCTGCCTATAATATTTGGGAGGCGGCTTATCGTTTGGATCAAACTGTTCCCTATTGGCCAGTAGGCACGGTATTTGTTTCGGTTGTAGATCCTGGTGTAGGCACCAACAGAAAGTCAGTAGTGGCAAAAACAAAAACCGGACATTTCATTGTAACGCCCGACAATGGAACCCTTACTTTAATTGCACAATCCTTAGGTATTGACTCAGTGAGGGAAATTGACGAAGTAGTGAACCGAAGAAAAAATTCTGGCGCTTCTTATACTTTTCATGGTCGTGATGTATATGCTTATACTGCAGCCCGACTCGCTTCACATACCATTGACTATGCCCAAGTGGGAAAAATAAGCAATGATCCCGTTACACTACTTACTTACCAAAAAGCCATTTTACAAAACGAAGAATTAAAAGGGAATATTTCCATTTTAGATATTCAATACGGAAATGTGTGGACCAATATTAATCAAGAAAATTGGAAAAATTTTAATGCACTACCACATGTAAGAAACGAAATTCGTGTGCAAATTTTCAACAAGCAAAAATTAGTATACACGGGTGTGATGCCTTTTGAAAACACTTTTGGTGGTGTTGCCGTAGGTAAACCACTAGCTTACCTTAACAGTTTAATGGATTTATCCTTTGCATTGAATCAAGGAAGCTTTGCAAGCAAGTACCATATTGAAACCGGCAATGATTGGAATGTCATTGTACGTTGGTTTAAATAATAAAAAAGCGCCAATGGCGCTTTTTTATGCATATTATTTTCAACTTGTACTTAAGCTTGATTTATAAAATCGGCAAGTAAACTATGAAAATGATGCGTACCTTGTTCACGCTTAGTCGCATAACGACCAAAATGATAAAAACGAGAACGAATTCCTTGTTGCACATTTTCTACCACTTCCTCATCCTCCATCTCTACGGTATCCAAACCACTACCTGCACCCTGCCCTAGTTTGCTTTCATCAAATACAAAACTAAGGAAGCTTACCTTGGTATTGTTTTCATCTATCGGCTGCACCACATTTAAAGACAAGCCCCAAGGATAAAAATTAAACATCATATTGGGGAATACCCAAAAATAATAAGCTGCAATACGCTTGCCCGCATCTGGATGCCCTGCCGGTGTATCAAAACAATGCTCATCGTCCTTAGCAATACCTAATTGCAAATTAGCGTATTTAAAAATTTCAGTGGTATAATCTTTGAAATCTAAAAATGCATTCAAGCCTGGATGCACAAAAGGAATATGGAATCCTTCTAAATAATTTTCACAATACAATGCCCAATTGGCTTTGATATGATAATCCTTGGATCGAGACGCATCAAATACCAATTGATTGATGGGCAACCATCCCACGCGCTCTTCCATCTGTCTAAAAAATAATTCAGGACCTAGGCCTTTTTGCAATTGCGTAAACAACAATGGCCCCCATTGATACAAGGGCAAATGATGCAAGTGATTATTTTCTGGAATAAAATTTTCTACCTCTTTAAACTCTGGCATGGAAATAAATTTTCCATCCAAATGAAAAGCACGTCCATGGTATTTACATCTTAAATGTTTTTGCGCACTACAAGGTTCATATACCATTAAGTTTCCGCGATGCGTACATACATTCGATAAACAATGAATATGGTTGTCCGCATCCCTTGTTAATACCAAAGGCTCGTCAATATATTTTTCTAAAAATTTAATGGGATGTGCATCCCCTTCCTTAGGCACCATTCCCGTATGGCCAATATACTGCCAGCTAGGGGCAAATATTTTTTCCTTAGACGCTTCTAACCACTTGGGTGCCAAATAAAAACTCGTATCAATGGTTTTGGCCCTCGCAATATTAGGGTCAATGAAAAATGGTTTTTCCATAAGGCATAATTGTACCCCCAAGTTACTAAATAGAACTTAGAAAATAATCATGAAAATACTAAATAATTTAGCTAATATTGCTAATAAATTTAGTCTTATGGAATATATAGATCAAGAAGCTTCCGAGGGTATTGCTACCCAGCAGATTAATAAAAACTACCAAGCCAGCCAAGTGGTACAAGCCAATGCCACTGGCTTTGGCGCAGCATCAGACGATTTTATGGAGCGAGGCATTGACTTAAATGAGCAACTCATCCACAATAAACCAGCTACTTTTTTCTTTAGAGTAAATAGCGATGCCATGCTCGGTGCTGGTATTCATATTGGCGACACCTTAATTGTAGACCGAAGCATTCCTCCCCGATCGGGGAAAGTTGTAGTGGCAATTTTAAATGGAGAATTTTTAGTGCGTCGTTTACAAATGCAAGCACATAGTATTACTCTACTGCCCGAAAATAAAAAATATGGCGCCATTCATATCGAGCACTTATCCGATTATAAAAATTGGGGCGTAGTCACTTATGTAATTCATGGATTGTAAAACGCAACACCATGCAAGCCATTATTGATTGTAACAGTTTTTATTGTTCCTGCGAACGCCTTTTTGAACCCGCCTTACAAAAAGCACCCATTATTGTACTCAGTAATAATGATGGATGCATTGTGTCGCGTTCCGACGAAGCAAAGGCTTTGGGCATTGGTATGGCCACTCCTTTTTTTCAAGAAGCAGAACGCATCAAAAAATTTGGAATCCATACTTTTTCTTCCAATTATCATTTGTATGGCGACCTAAGTTGGCGCGTGATGGAAACCATGCGATCCTTACTACCACCGGGTCAGGTAGAAGTGTATTCGGTAGATGAAGCTTTTGTAGACTTAAAACATATCGCCGACAAGGATGTTTATGATTTTTGTATTCATTTAAAAACAACCATTGAAACATGGACTGGCATTTCGGTATCCATTGGTGCCGCACCCAATAAAGTATTAAGCAAAGTGGCCAATCGTTTGGCAAAAAAAAACAAACTACAAACCCACTGTGTAGTTGTATTAGATAGTACACAAAAAATACAATCGGCTTTACAAAAAACACCGGTCGAAGATATTTGGGGCATTGGTTATCGCTATAGCGAAAAATTAAAAGTATACGGCGTGCACAATGCTTTTGATTTAAGCATCAAGGACCTGAGTTGGGGCAAACGTTTTTTAGGCGGCATTACCGGCATTAAATTAATCAGAGAATTAAAAGGACTGCAAACACATGGCATGCAGGCACCACGTACCGAAAAAAAAATGATTGCTACTACGCGTATGTTTGGACGCAATGTAATTGCCTGGCAGGAGATAGAGGAAGCCCTAGCCACTTATGCTACCCGCTGTGCCGAAAAATTAAGACGACAACATAGTGCCGCCAAATGCGTTCAGGTTTTTTTATTGCTCAAACCCGCGCCCCAAAACAATCCTTCCGAACAAAGCCACTATCATCGAGGCAATCAGGTAAATGGCTATACCCTTTTAGACAATCCTAGCAATCTAACCCCCGATATCATTAAAGCCGTAGTGGCTATTGGAAAAACCTTATTTGAGGAAGGGGAAGTATACAAAAAAGCAGGGGTGATTGTGAGCGACCTAGTACCCGATAATGCCCTGCAAACCAATTTGTTTATTGACCCCGCCAACGCTAGGCGCAAAAAACTAATGAATGTTATTGACAATATGAACGCTGCTTATCGCAATGATGTACTCAAATTTGGCACGAGTAGTACGCAAAAAAACTGGAAAATGCGCAGCGAACAACGCAGCAAACGCTATACCACCCGCTGGGAGGAGCTTTGTGAGGTACGCTAATTCAATTTAGTGGAAAAACCCTTTTATAAAAATTCGTATAAATGGGTTCACTGACGTATTTTTGCCCAATTTTATACCTATGAGCAACAATCTGAACTCCAACGAATCCATTCCCTCCAAAAAGAAGAAAATTATTGTATTAGGAAGCGGACCTAATCGTATTGGACAAGGTATTGAATTTGATTATTGTTGTGTACACGGATTATTAGCAGTGAAAGAATCAGGTTACGAAGCCATTATGGTAAACTGTAATCCCGAAACCGTTTCCACCGATTTTGACATGGCCGATAAATTGTATTTCGAGCCAGTATTTTGGGAACATCTTTGGGAAATCATTGAACTAGAACAACCCGAAGGTGTGATTGTACAATTGGGAGGACAAACAGCATTGAAATTAGCAAAGCGTTTAACCGAGCGAGGCATTAAAATTATAGGTACTTCCTTTGATAGTTTAGACATTGCAGAGGATCGTGGTCGCTTTAGTGATTTATTAAAGGAATTAAACATTCCTTATCCTAATTACGGAACAGCTTACACTGCCGATGAAGCCATTGAAGTAGCCAATCAGGTAGGCTATCCTGTATTAGTACGCCCTAGCTATGTAATTGGTGGACAAAGAATGCGCATTGTAATTAATGATGCCGAGGTAGAAACTGCCGTAGTAGGTATTTTAAAACATATCCCAGAAAATAAAATCTTGATTGATCATTTCTTAGATCGTTGTCAAGAAGCCGAAGTAGATGCCATTTTTGATGGAGAAAACTTCCACGTAATGGGCGTGATGGAACATATTGAACCAGCAGGTATCCATAGTGGTGATAGCAATGCCGTATTACCTGCCTTTAACCTTAGTCCATTGATTGTTGAGACAATGGAATTTTATAGCGAAAAAATTGCACGCGCTTTAAATATCAGAGGATTGATTAACATTCAATTCGCTATTAAAGATGATAAGGTATATGTAATTGAAGCCAACCCACGCGCATCAAGAACCACACCGTTTATCGCCAAAGCTTATCAAATTCCTTACTTAAATATTGCTACCAAAGTAATGTTAGGGGCCGCGAAATTAACCGACTTTACCATGGAGAAAAAACTAGACGGCTATGCTATTAAGGAGCCTGTATTTAGTTTTGAAAAATTCCCGGGCGTCAATAAAGAATTAGGACCTGAAATGAAGAGCACAGGAGAAGCCATTCGTTTTATCAAAGACTTGCGCGATCCTTATTTCAGAAATTTATATAAGGAACGTTCCATGAACTTATCTCGTTAATTAATTTGCCCTTAATAAAATTTAAGGGCAAATTAATTTTTTGATAAATGATTTTTTAAAGCCACCTAAGAAGTCGCAAAGCGACTGATGTGTAGAAAACCTAGACAAAGAAGCCCCGAAAATTCGGGGCTTCTTTGTCTAATTAATTTTCGTGAATGACTTATGGATTCACCCCATATTGATCTACTAAGTATATAAAGGCGGCTATATTTACAGCGCCTAATAACAATTCACGCTTGTTTACATTTTCAAACACATCGGTTTTTGCATGATGTAAATCAAAATAACGTTGGCTATCTGGGATCATACTAGACATGATAATTGATTTATCATATCCAGTCAATGGACCAATATCGGCACCACCACCACCTGATGTCACTTCCGTACCATAAGGTTTTAACAATGGAGTCCAAGTTTGAAAACGCGCCAATTGTGCAGGGCTACAAGTAATAGCGATAGAACGAGGCGTAAAACCACCCTCGTCACTTTCTAAAGCCAAAATGTGTTTTTCCTTATTTTGTTTTGCCAACTCTGCATATTTAGCACCTCCCTTTCCGCCATTCTCTTCATTTGCAAAAAGCACAAAACGAATAGTATGTTTTGGTTGATAATTTAAAGCTTTCATAGTTCTTAATACTTCCATGGCATGCACAACACCAGCACCATCATCATGCGCACCTTCATTTACATCCCAACTATCTAAGTGACCACCAATAGTAATAATTTCCTCTGGATGTTCTGTTCCTTTTAATTCAGCAACCACATTGTTTTCATCGGCATCAGGTAGAAAGAAGCCGTAGGTTTGCATTTGAGCACGTACAGTTCCCTTTTTAGCCTGTGCATACAAAGCTTTTGCGTCATTCGGTCCCAATGCTACTGCAGGAATTTTAGGTTGTGCTTCATCATAGACCATTGCACCAGTATGTGGTGCATTGTCTGGAGCAGAACTTAAGGAATGAATCATTACCCCAACAGCACCATATTTTGCAGCCCTACTAGGACCGGATCTGCGATAGATACCCGAAGCACCATAAGCTTTAAAAGTTTGCACCAAGGTTGGATCAAACTCACTATTAAAATATACAATTTTACCTTTTACTTCATCCTTACGTTTTTCTAGTTCATCAAAATTTGCAACGGCTAATAAATCAGCTTCAATTAAACCATTACTACCTAAAGAATTTCCTAATGCCAATACTTCAAGCTTTTGATTCATAGGTTTCCCATTCACGCCAACAATAGCAGCAAAGTCCTTTCCCCCTCTTTGCCAATTGGGTGTTTTACATGGCTGCATATATACCTTATCTGGATTAAAGGCCTCCATATTTCTTTTGCCCCAAACAGCTGCATTTTGTTGTTGAGGAGAACCTGCTAAACGACCTCCGATTTTCTTTGTCAACTCTCTTAATAAGTCATAGGCTTTACCGTTGGTCATAATTTCATCGGCCATTTTTTTAATAGCCACACTGTCCTGGTTTACCTGAGCATTAGCCATTAAAGGCATGCAAAAAATCAATAAAAATAATCGACGCATAATTGGGTATTTAATCGTTCAAATAATTCTTAAATATAATTAAACTTTATCGGATAATAAGTTGTTAATTGCATATTCAACTTACAAAAATGAAGATCGGTATTGTTTGTTATCCTACGTTTGGAGGAAGTGGAGTATTGGCGACAGAGCTTGGAAAGGCTTTGGCGGAAAAAGGACATGAAATTCATTTTATTACCTACCAACAACCTGTTCGCTTAAATGGCTTCCATGCCAATATATTTTACCATGAGGTAAGGGTTCCCACTTATCCTTTATTTGATTACCCTCCTTATGAATTGGCCTTAGCTAGTACGATGGTAGATGTGATCTTAAATCACGATTTGGATTTAATCCATGCTCACTATGCCATTCCGCATGCATCGGCTGCTTATACAGCTAAACAAATCGTAAAGCAAAAAACGGGCAGATCTGTGCCCGTGATTACTACTTTACATGGAACAGATATTACCCTCGTTGGACGCGACAAAACCTATGAACCCGTAGTTACCTTCTCCATAAATGAAAGTGATGCTATTACAGCAGTGTCTGAGAATTTGAAGGAAGAGACCTTAAAGCATTTTGATATTCGTAAAAATATTCAAGTCATTAATAACTTTGTGGACTTGCATCGATATGATAAAAAGCCGGTGGCGGCATTTCGTCAAGTGATTGCGCCTCTAGGGGAAAAAATTGTGATACATGCATCTAATTTTCGAAAAATTAAAAGGATTGATGATGTGATGGAGATTTTTAATAATATACATGCAGCAGTTCCTGCAAAATTATTGATGGTGGGAGATGGTCCAGAGCGACCAGTAGCCGAAGATTTGGCAAGACAATACAACATTGAATCGGATGTACGTTTTTTGGGCAAGCAAGAACAAATGGAAGACATCTTAGCGGTAAGTGATTTGTTCTTACTGCCATCAGAATACGAAAGCTTTGGTTTGGCTGCGCTTGAAGCGATGGCGGCAAGTGCTGTAGTAATTAGTTCCGATGCTGGTGGACTCGCCGAAGTGAA
Organism: Bacteroidota bacterium; assembly: GCA_039795575.1. Taxonomy (GTDB): domain Bacteria; phylum Bacteroidota; class Bacteroidia; order Chitinophagales; family Chitinophagaceae; genus Sediminibacterium. The sequence continues at coordinate 46,664 of JBDKLP010000018.1, forward strand.
TATAGATGGTCAAACGGGTTATACTGCTCCAGTAGGTGACGTTACTACCATGAGTGAAAAAGCCATTGCCATTTTACAAGATGAAGAAAAATTAAAGACTTTTAAAAAGAATGCATTAAAGCAAGCCAAGCATTTTGAAATTGCCAATATCATTCCTCAATACGAAGCCTTATATCGACAATATTGTAGAACCGGAGATTGCTAGCTCAATACTTGCCTTGATTTTTTCAACTGCCAACTGCAATTCCTCCATGCTCATACACAAAGGAGGTGCAATGCGAATGCGATCTTCCGCAAATAAAAACCAATCGGTAATGATTCCATTTTGAATACAAGCTGCAGCCACTTTTTTAGTAAGCTCGGCCGACTCAAATTGTAGAGACATCCATAAACCCTTATAATTTCTTTGTATGATAGCTGGATGACAAAGTTGTGCTACTAAAAACTGTTCCTTTTCTTGCACCTCTTGCACCCAACCCGAATGGATTAATACTTCCCAAGCCGCTTTTCCTGCTGCACATGCAACTGGATTCCCACCAAATGTTGTGATATGCCCTAATACTGGATTTTCAGTAAGTGTGTTCATCATTTGTTTGCTCGCAATAAAGGCACCCAATGGAAGGCCTCCCCCCAAGGCCTTGCCCACCAACAATACATCGGGCACAATCCCATATTGTTCAAATGCAAACAAAGTTCCAGTACGGCCAAATCCAGATTGAATTTCGTCTACAATCAACAAAGCTCCATGCGATGCACATTTATTTTTTAAGGCAATTATCCAATCAGGGTTAGCTACCGTAATGCCTGTTTCGGCTTGTATCAGTTCCACAAAAACAGCAGCAACGGTTTCATCAATTAACTCAATATCTTCAAAATGGTTATAACGAATTTGTACAGTATCGGGCAACAAAGGACGAAATGCATTTTTAAAATATTCATCTCCCATCAAACTCAATGCACCCTGTGTACTTCCATGATAGGCCCCTTTACAAGCAACAATTTTAGTACGGCCCATTACGCGCTTCGCTAATTTCATGGCTCCTTCGGTGGCTTCTGCACCACTATTGGTAAAATACACTGAATTTAAATTTTCGGGCAAGGCATCGGTAAGTGCTTTTGCATATTGCACTTGTGGCGCTTGCACAAATTCTCCATACACAATTACGTGCATGTATTTTTCAACCTGTTCTTGGATAGCTTGAATCACCTTAGGATGACTATGTCCAATATTGCAAACACTAAATCCAGCAATCATATCTATAAAGGCCTTGCCTTCCACATCTTGAATATAAATGCCATTGGCACTTGCTACTTCAATTCCAATGGGCTTGTCCGAGGTTTGCGCCAAGTGTTGGAAAAAATATTGTCTATTGGTTATTCTTTGCATTAGGAGTAAATTGCGGTACAAAAGTCGCATTTTTATGGCAACCATACTAGCAGTTCAAGGAAAAGAACCCCAATTTGGAGAAAAATGTTTTGTAGCACCCAATGCCACTATTGTGGGAGAGGTATGTATGGGCCATGAATGTTCGGTTTGGTTTAATGCAGTTATTCGAGGGGACGTACACTATATTAAAATGGGCAATAAAGTGAATGTGCAGGATGGCGCCATTATTCATTGCACATATTTAAAACACCCCACCACTATTGGTAACAATGTTTCCATTGGCCATAACGCCATGGTGCATGGTTGTACAATACATGACAATGTACTTATTGGCATGGGAAGTATAGTAATGGATGGTTGTGTAGTGCATTCTAATTCCATCATTGCTGCAGGTGCCGTAGTATTAGAAGGTACGATTGTAGAAGCTGGCAGTATTTATGCAGGCGTACCCGCTAAAAAAGTAAAAACAATAAGTGAAGCATTGATTCAGGGCGAAATTAATCGCATTTCAAACAATTATGTAAAATATGCAAGTTGGTTTGAGCATGCCAACGAGTCTCCTAAACCTTAATTAGTATTTGTGATTCTCAATGCCATGCCATAAATCTACATAGCTAAAAAAACGGGCTTCTGTAATCAAACCCTTTTCCACTGCAGCTTTCACGGCACATCCTGGCTCATTGATATGTTGACAATTATTAAATTGACAACCATTCATTTTAGCGCGCATTTCAGGAAAATATTGTGCCAATTCGCTTTTTTCGATATTCACCAATCCTAATTCACGCATACCAGGGGTATCAATTACCGAGCCACCCGTTGGCAAATCATACATTTGCGCGAACGTAGTAGTATGCATTCCTTTTCCACTCCAATCACTTACTTCCTGTGTGTCTAATGCTAAATCGGGGAATAAATAATTAATAAAGGAAGATTTACCTACACCACTATGACCACTTACCAATGTGGTTTTATTATGCAATAATTGTTGAATAGGCTCAATACCTTTTTCTTTTTCTATACTGATTAAAAATACTTTGTATCCAATTGCTTCATACATTTCCTTCATCATTTCATAAATGGCCATTTCCTTATCTCCATATATGTCCGATTTATTAAAAACAATAATGGCGGGTATATGGAAAGCCTCACAGGAAATTAAGAAACGATCAATAAAGCCCTGTGAAGTTTTGGGCGACTTTAGGGTTGCTAGCAAAATAGATTGATCCAGATTGGAAGCAATAATATGTTGTTGGCGTTTATTATGAGGAGATTGTCTGGCTACATAATTGTCTCGATCTAAAATGGCTGAAATCATCCAATTGGGCTGGTCCAATTCTGGTGCACAGTTTACCCAGTCCCCCACTGCAATGGGATTAGTAGAGGTACGATTGTCCAATTTAATCACGCCCTTGATCCTGGCTTGATAAAACTGTCCATCCTCCGCTTTCACGGAATACCAACTACCTGTAGATTTATAGATCCTTGCCTTCATGAGCAACGAAGATAACCCACAAATTCAATATCTTTGCTCCATGAGCCAATATGCCCACGATAAAGTTGTCCCCTTTGCGGAAAGCGAGGCCAATAAAAAGGAACAGGTAGCCACTATGTTCAATGCAATTGCCAAAAGATATGATTTTTTAAATCGATTCTTGAGCCTAGGCATTGATCAAGCTTGGAGAAAGAAAGCCATTGCCCAATTTGGAAAAAAGCAAATGACTCATTTATTAGATATTGCTACTGGAACCGCCGATATGGCGTTAATGGCATATAAGCGCATTCGCCCTATACACATAACTGGTATGGATATTTCGGAAGGCATGATGCAATATGGACGCATTAAAATTGAGCAACAAAAACTGTCCGATAAAATTGAATTGGTATTAGGAGATAGTACCGATATTCCATTTGAAGCCAATCAATTTGATGGTGCCATGGTAGCATTTGGAGTGCGCAATTTTGCCGATCTGGAAAAAGGACTCAAGGAAATACACCGCGTTTTACAATCAGGTAGCAAATTGGTAATTTTAGAATTTTCACAGCCCACCAGCTTTTGGTTTAAACCCATTTACAATTTATATATGAAATGGATTACTCCAACAGTTGGTAAAATATTTTCTGGAAATAAAGCAGCCTATGCGTACTTAAATGAAAGCGTGATTGCATTTCCAGAAGGAAAGGCATTTATTTCCATTTTTGAAAATGCAGGATTCAAACAAGTTTCTCAACAAAAATTAAGCCTAGGCATATGCAGCATATATTGTGGAAGCAAATTATAATAATCATTGCCTGTTTGGGCATTTCCAGTTCGGTGATGTCACAAACCGACGAGGTGTTTCAACCCAATCACGACGAACTACCTTATTATTTAGGAATGAGCATTGGCATGAGCAATAGTTTTCATTCTTTTAAAAGAGGAATGGACTATATCACGCCCCCAATCGGTTCATCCAATACCATTCGCCCATTGGAAACCATGTATTTAAATCTTGGATTAACAGGCACACTAAGACTTACAGATCATTTTGCCTTAAGAACCAATCCTACTTTATTAATTTCAGGCAATAAAACTGCTTTCACATATTATGATTCAAGAGATGGTCAAATCACTTATACCATTCCCTCAGTAATTATTGATTTACCCATTGGATTGAAAATTCAATCAGACAGGTACAATGCATTTAAGTATCCAGAATTCATGCGTCATTACTTAATTACTGGAATAAAATTTGGATTTGACTTGGGTGCCGAAAAAGCCGCCACACTAAGCAATGGCCAACCTTATGCCAACGTAATCAAAGGCGCTGATATGGCTTACGAGCTAGGTTTAGGCTTGAGTTTCTTTTTAAGATACGCAACCATTTCGCCAGAAGTGAAATTTAGTTATGGCATTACCGATTTAAAGAAAGTAGGTGATTTTAGATATCCATTAGTAAGCAGTGTAGACAGGATTACTTCCAATTTTATTTATTTTACAGTTCATATAGAAAATTAAATTTTATGCAATCCTATTTAATCAAAGAAGCATCCATTGTAAACGAAGGAAAAACAATTCAAGGAGATGTATTGATTAAAAATGGTAGGATTGAAAAAATAGCACCCAATATTCAAACCACCGAAAAAGTACAAGAAATTATAGGTGATGGGCAATTTTTATTGCCTGGTGCAATTGATGATCAAGTACATTTTAGAGAGCCAGGACTTACCCATAAAGCTAATATCTATACCGAATCAAAAGCAGCCGTAGCCGGAGGCGTGACCAGTTTCATGGAAATGCCCAACACCAATCCGCCAACATTTACGCAGGAATTATTGGAAACAAAATATGCAATTGGCGCCCAAACATCCTTGGCCAATTATTCGTTTTTCATGGGCACTTCTCAAGAAAATTTAGAAGAAGTACTTAAAACCAATGAAAAGAAAAACAATGTGTGCGGGATTAAAATTTTCATGGGCGCTTCCACTGGCAATTTATTGGTGGACAATCCATTGATCCTTGAAAACATATTTAGCAAATCAGAATTATTGATTGCAACCCATTGTGAGGAAGAAAGTATTATTAAAAGAAACAGAGCGGCACTCGAAGCAGCAAAAGCGAATTTAGAACCCTCCGATCATCCTATTATTCGCAATGAGGATGCATGCTTTGAGTCTTCCTGGAAAGCCATCCAATTGGCTCAAAAATTTGATACTCGACTCCATATTTTACATATTAGTACAGCCAAAGAATTGCAATTGTTTTCAAACCTTCGTCCGCTTGCTGATAAACGCATTACTTCGGAGGTTTGTGTGCATCATTTACATTTTACCTCAGAGGATTACGCTCAATTAGGCAATTTAATAAAATGCAATCCTGCAATTAAAGCCCCTGAAAACAAGAAAGCTTTATGGGAGGGCTTACTTGACGATCGTTTGGATGTTATTGCCACAGATCATGCTCCGCATACCTGGGAGGAGAAACAAGAAGCCTATGTGCATGCACATGCTGGACTCCCCTTAGTGCAACATTCTTTAATTTTGATGTTAAAGTATGTGAAAGAAGGCAAATTGAGTATGGAAAAAATGGTTGAGAAAATGAGCCATGCAGTTGCCACTTGTTTTCAAATTAAAGAACGCGGATTTATTAGAGAAGGCTACCATGCCGACTTAGTATTGGTAAAAGAAAATGCATTTACCGTTAATAAGGAGAATATTTTATACAAATGTGGATGGAGCCCTTTGGAAGGCACCAGCTTCCCCTATCAAGTGAATAGTACTTTCGTGAATGGACAGCTGGTATACCATATGGGGAATTTTAATGAATCCATAAAAGGAGAAAGATTACTTTTCACAAGAAGCTAATGACTAGCTATTAATTGTTTGGTTGCATGCAAGTTGACAAAATCACATTACAGGACCTAGGCTTATTTGAGCAGGAACACGATATTGCTAGCCATCTTAATTTTTGCAAATCCAATGGAGGCAAGGCCCAATTAATTCAATACTTACACACCCCCTTGTCATCTTTATCTAGTATCCAAGAAAGGGAAGCAGCGATTCAAGCATTTATTGAAAATCTTGCAAGTGTAGATGCATTGAAAATTTCCAACGGAACATGTTTAGTCGTTGAAAAGTTTTTTGAAACTGGCTTCAAGCCTATTCCTGCGCATATTGGCCCTGCTGGCGCTTACTGGTATCAATTTTGGAATCGATCCGATTACTCACTATTGCAATACTCAGTTGAACACATTGTTCTTCTAGTGCAAAATTTATTGCATTGGATTGAAATTTTTGAAAATCAACATCAGCATCCTGTTATTGCAGGTTTGAGCAAACGCATACAGCAAACTTGCAGCGCACCCGAACTTGCCAACCTGCCCATCAATATCAAGGAAGCAAGCCCTCAAACCTATTTAAGACTTGCTCATTATTTTCTATACTACTATAAAAGCAATGCAAAACAATTGCTCAGCTATTTTTATGAAATAGATGCTTTGTATAGTTTCGCAAAAGCACACCAAAACTACCATTTCAGTTTCCCCGTTTGGTTAGATGATACCCTTCCTTTATTGGAAGTAGAAACTGCTGTCCACCCACTTGTTGAAAATGCGGTAGGCAACAATTTATCACTCTCCAGTGTACAAAATTTTTTATTTCTTACCGGCGCCAATATGGCGGGCAAGAGTACTTTTATTAAAACGATTGGTATTATTGTGTATTTATCACATATTGGTATAGGCGCCCCAGCTAGTAAGGTTCGACTGACTTTAATGGATGGGTTAATTACCAATTTAAATATTGAAGACAATGTGGTAAAAGGAGAAAGTTATTTTTACAATGAAGTACAAAGAATCAAAAACACAATATTAAAAATCAAAGATGGGAAAAAAAATTGTGTATTGATTGACGAGTTGTTTAAAGGCACCAATATATTAGACGCTATGAAATGTAGTACTAAAGTAATAGAAGGACTGCAAAAAAATAGAACAAGCTTGTTTATTCTATCAACTCATTTGTATGAAATAAGCGATCAAATAAAACAAAATAAGAATATTCAATGTTCTTATTTTGAAACCACAGTTCAATCGCATTCCTTATCTTTTTCTTACCAACTTAAACAAGGCGTAAGCCAGGACCGCATTGGCTACCTAATTCTGGAAAGAGAAGGCGTGGTTGATTTACTCGATCAACTTTAACACCCATTCACCGTATTTATACTACCCATTTACTTTTTCGAATGTATTAATTTTCGAGCAAAACCTATGCTCATTAAAACTAAAGGAAGTGTGCTTTTTGGCATTGAAGCCATATTGGTAACTATTGAAGTAAATGTAAGTATGGGACAGGGCTACCATATTGTAGGACTTCCCGATAGTGCAGTAAAAGAAAGTTTAGATCGTACCGAAACGGCTATCAAGTCTAATGGCTTTTACATGCCCCGGACCAAAGTACTTATTAATCTTTTACCGGCTGATCTTAAAAAAACAGGTGCTGCTTTTGATCTACCCATTGCCATTGGACTCATCACTGCCTCGGAACAAATTCAACCCATTCTACCCTTAAATGAATTATTGATGATGGGTGAATTAGGACTTGATGGATTGCTTTATCCCATTAAAGGTGTTGTGTCCATGACCATTAAAGCCAAGGCAGCTGGTTGCAAAGCCATCCTACTTCCTTTTGAAAATCTTAAAGAAGCCGCGCTGATTCCTGGCATTCCCATTTATGGATTCCATCACCTAAGCGAAGTGGTTCAGTTTTTACAATCTGGGAAGCAATGGACTGCTACTCGCAACAACAAAACACACATTAAACCAAAGATCCAAGCAACTATCAACCCTTATAATTTCCCAAATCTCGAGGACGTACAGGGACAATTACATGCCAAACGTGCATTGGAAATAGCGAGTGCAGGCGGACATAATATGCTAATGATTGGACCTCCAGGCACTGGAAAAACTATGCTTGCAAAAACCATTATTTCCATCTTACCTCCACTCAATTCCGAACAAGCTATTGAAACCACCCAAATTTATAGCGCCATCCACCAACCTAATCATTTTGGAAATTTATTGGAGAAAGCCCCTTTTAGACAGCCCCATCATACTATTTCAAATATTGCCATGATTGGAGGAGGCAGCCTACCACAACCTGGTGAAATATCACTTGCACATAATGGAGTATTGTTTTTAGATGAATTGCCCGAATTCAATCGTAATGTAATTGAAGTGCTTCGACAGCCCATGGAAGAAGGGGTGGTCCATATTGCTAGATCCAAAATGAGTCTAAGCTTCCCTGCCCAATTTATATTAATTGCATCTATGAATCCATGCCCTTGTGGCAATTACAACCATCCCAAAAAAGAATGCTTATGTTCAACCCAATCTATTCAAAAATACCTGCACAAAATTTCAGCACCTGTTTTAGACCGAATAGATTTACATGTAGAAGTGGCCCCTATCCATTATTCAAACTTCCAAAACAATGATGACCAATGCTGTTCCAAAACAATTGCACAAAAAGTAGCTCAAGCCAGATGTATTCAACAGGAACGTTTTCAATATAAAAAAGACATTAAAATGAATGCACAAATGAATAATGCGGCCATTGCAATACATTGCCCATTGCAAAAAAGCGTTCTACAGCAATTAGAAAAAGCAATGGAAAAATTTGAATTGAGTGCTAGAGCTTATTATAGAATCATTAAAGTAGCGCGAACCATTGCCGATCTGGCAAATGAAAAAGACATTGCACCCCATCATATTAGCGAAGCCATTCAATACCGTTGCTTGGATCGATCCCAATGGGGCAGGTTCAAATCTTAATTAATATTGTCCGGTTTTAAGCAATACCAAAGTACAAGCTACTTGGTTTTCTATTCCTTTTTCAGTTGCTAAAGCCTGTAAATCAGGATTTTCAGTACCTGGATTATAAATGATACGTCTTGGTTGCAAGGCTAAAATGGCATCATAATAAGCTTCTTGCGCTTGAGGACCTAGGTACAAACTCACGGTATCAATAGGGGTTGTAGATGGCCAAGCATTGCAAATAACCTGGTTTCCAATCATTCCTTTTTTTACACCAAAGGGAATTACTTCAAATCCTTTTTCATTCAGCAATTCGGTTGCTATAAAACTATAACGTTCTGGATTGGGTGATGCACCCAAAACTAAGGTGACTGGCTTTTTCATAACACAAAAGTATTACTAAAAATATAAACTCATTTTATTATGTATCAATAAAACAATGTAATTTTATAAAAATATTACTTACTAACTAAATTAAAATAACCTTCATGGCAAAGTCAAGCAAGAAAAAAGCTCCAGCTAAAAAAGCAGTTGCTAAAAAAGCGGTAACAAAAAAACCAGTAGCTAAAAAGAAAGTAGCGGCAAAAAAGCCAACTGCTAAAAAAGCAGCTCCCAAAAAAGCAGTTAAAAAAGTAGCAGCAAAAAAACCAGTAGCTAAAAAGAAAGTAGCGGCAAAAAAGCCGGCAGTAAAAAAAGCAGCACCTGCTAAAAAAACAGCTCCTAAAAAAGCAGTTAAAAAAGTAGTAGCAAAAAAACCAGCAGCTAAAAAGAAA
>JBDKLP010000019.1:0-2510 GCA_039795575.1 Bacteroidota bacterium
GTTGTTTCAGTATCTAATGCTTTGATTAAATCAAAAAAGTTTTCTTCTCTTTTTTTGCCACCATCAAAACCTTTACCAAAATCTCCTAAGTTAATTCCAGTAAGCACTATTTCTTGCACTCCATTTGCTGCCAATGCTTGAGCCTGCTTCACTACATTTTGAATACTATCGCTTCTACTTTTTCCTCTTGCCATTGGGATAGTACAAAAAGAACAACTATAATCACATCCATCCTGTACTTTTAAAAAGGTCCTGGTTCTATCGTTTACTGAAAAAGAACTATTGAAGCCAGAAACGGTTTCTATATCACAACTGCAAATCTTAGTAGCATCACCCTTTGAAAGGGTAGCAATATGTTCAATTAAATTAAATTTTTCAGCAGCACCTAATACCAAATCTACTCCTGGAATCTCCGCAATTTCTTTGGGTTTTAATTGTGCGTAACATCCTGTAATAACTACAAAACTTTCTGGTGCTTGTTTTTGAATCCTTCTTACCAATTGCCTGCACTCTTTATCGGCATTTTCTGTTACAGAGCAGGTATTGATCACATATACGTCTGCCTTGTCTGTAAATGCCTTTTTTTCAAATCCTTCCTGCTCTAATTGCCTAGATAGTGTGGAAGTCTCTGAAAAATTAAGCTTACATCCTAAAGTGTGAAATGCTACAGAACGTTTATTCTCCATGGGCTGCAAAGATAAAAAACCTAGAGGGAACCCGGAAATCTTAAAATAATCTTAATAAGCCCTTGAATTTCCCTTTTTGCCTAGATTAAGTTAAGTTTGCAACTACTAAAAAAGGTAAAATGGACTTTAAAAAAGTAAATAATTGGACGGGTTGGATCGTAACCCTAATTGCATGTACTGTTTATATCATGACGATGGAAGCTACAGGTAGTTTCTGGGATTGCGGTGAATTTATTAGCAGTGCTTATAAATTACAAATTCCACATCCTCCTGGGGCGCCTATGTTTGTGTTAATGGGAAGAATATTCATTATTCTTTTTGGTGACAATCCCTTAACTGCAGCAAAAGCAGTGAATACAATGAGTGCGCTGGCAAGTGGGTTTACTATCTTATTTTTATTTTGGACCATTACGCATTTCGCAAAAAGAATGGTGGAGAAGGCAAGTGGTGCGGACTTGACTCAAAACCAAATCATTTTGGTAATGGGGGCTGGAGTGGTTGGTGCCTTGGCCTATACTTTTAGTGATTCATTCTGGTACTCAGCGGTTGAAGGAGAAGTATATGCATTGAGTTCTTTTTTTACTGCATTGGTATTCTGGGCTATTTTAAAATGGGAACATAAAGCAGATCAGCCAGGTGCTGATAAGTGGATAATATTTATTTTTTACATGATGGGTATTTCTATAGGAGTTCACTTATTGAATATCCTAACCATTCCTGCTATTGTAATGGTGTATTATTTTAGAAATTACAAAGCAAGCTGGAAAGGTGGATTAATTGCTTTCTTTATTGGAGTAGTTATTACTGGGTTTATTCAAGTATTCTTAATTCAATATACTATTAAGTGGGCAGGTGCATTTGACGTGACTTTTGTAAATAGTTTTGGATTGCCTTTCTTCAGTGGTTTTATTACCTTCTTTGTATTGGTTGCAGTATTGATTGCCTTTGGAATTCGTTATGCTAACAAAAAAGGGTACTATTTCTTAAAATTAGGTATCTGGTCCATGGTGTTTTTCTTCCTAGGATACACAAGCTATATCACTACGATGATTCGTTCTAATGCAGATACTTCTGTAGATATGTATAATGTAGATAATCCGGTTACTTTAATGGGTTATTTAGGAAGAGAGCAATATGGTGACTGGCCTATTGTATATGGTCCTGATTATGTAGATAAAGTAGACAATATTGAAGGAAGTGATCAGTATGTAAAAGCAAAAGATACTTACGAAGTAGCAGGAAAGAATTATAAGCGAGATTGGGCATCAGCTCCTTCTGCGCATTTGTTTCCAAGAATGTGGGATTCTGAAAATGATAGAGGTCAAATGGATAGCTATAAAGCTTTTGCTGGAGTAGTAGATGGGGAAGCACCAACTTTAAGAGATAATATCAAGTACTTTACGAATTATCAATTCGGATTTATGTACCTACGTTATTTCTTATGGAATTTTGCAGGTAAACAAAATGATTTACAAGGTTTTGGTAATGTTAGAGATGGTAATTTCAAAACTGGTATTTCTTTTGTAGACAATGCCATCTTTGGAGATCAATCTAAATTGCCTGACTCTATTGGTAAAAACAACAATGCCAATAATAATTTATTCATGTTGCCTTTCTTGTTGGGTATTGTAGGATTTATTTTCCAATACCAACATGCAAAGAAAGACTTTGTAGTAACAGGTTTATTGTTCTTCTTTACTGGCATTGCTATTGTACTTTATTTAAACCAAGTAAGTTTACAACCTCGTGAGCGTGATTATGCTTATGTGGGATCATTCTATGCATTTGCCATTTGGATCGGATTGGGCGTATTGCAAATTGCCG
>JBDKLP010000020.1:0-5156 GCA_039795575.1 Bacteroidota bacterium
TTGTAATAAACGATATTGAATAACTTCAAATTGCAAATCACCTACGCAACCAATAATTTTTTTATTACCTCCAAACTGCGTGAACAACTGAGCTACTCCCTCATCGGTTAACTGAGAAATACCTTTTTCTAATTGCTTTGTCTTCATAGGATCTTTGTTCACCAATTCTTTAAAGATCTCTGGTGAAAAAGTGGGAATACCGGTGAAATAAAATTTCTCCCCTTCTGTAAGCGTATCTCCAATTTTAAAATTACCTGTATCAAATAAACCCACTACATCGCCAGGATAAGCATCTTCTACAATATCCTTACTGCGTGCTAAGAAAGTATAGGGATTGGTAAAACGAACGTCTTTTTCCAAACGTACGTGCTTGTAATATTTATTACGTTCGAACTTTCCACTACATACACGCATAAAAGCAATCCGATCGCGATGCTTAGGATCCAAGTTGGCATGAATTTTAAAAATAAAACCACTAAACTTATCTTCCCCAGCTTGCACTTTACGCACATTGGTATCTCTATCACGCGGCGTGGGTGCAATTTGAATAAATGTGTCTAGCATTTCCTGTACACCAAAATTGTTGACCGCCGATCCAAAAAATACGGGTGCAATTTTACCTTCCAAATAATCGGCAGGATTTAAAGCACCATATACTCCATCAATCAATTCCACATCCTCTCTTAATAAATCGGCATCGCGGTCTCCCACTTTTTGTTGCAAAACCGGACTTGATAAATCTTCAATCGCTACTACATCTTCATCATCGGCCTTAGTACTTGCCGTAAACAAACGCAGGCTTTTATCGTGTAAATTATATACCCCTTTAAACTCCTTACCACTGTTAATGGGCCAGGTCATTGGGTGTAAAGAAATTTTCAATTCCGCTTCAATTTCTTCTAATAAATCAAATCTGTTTTTACCATCACGGTCCATTTTATTAATGAACACTATAACAGGAGTAGCACGCATACTACACACTTCCATTAAACGGCGTGTTTGTGGCTCAACCCCATTCACGCTATCTATGACTAAAATAACACTGTCCACAGCTGTTAAAGTACGGTAAGTATCTTCCGCGAAGTCCTTGTGACCTGGCGTATCCAATAAATTAATCAAATTGCCTTTGTACTCAAAAGACATTACCGATGTGGCTACCGAGATCCCTCTTTGGCGCTCAATTTCCATAAAGTCGGAAGTAGCATGCTTTTTAATTTTATTGCTCTTTACCGCACCAGCAGTTTGAATGGCACCACCAAACAACAATAACTTTTCAGTCAAAGTGGTTTTACCCGCATCCGGGTGAGAGATAATGGCAAAGCTTTTTCTTCTGTTAATTTCTTTTTCGTACTTCATGATGCGTTGTTCCTTAAAATCCTTATTTATATATGCAACCTTATTAAAAATGGCCCGCATTCAAAATAATTTGAACACGAGCCATTGTATATTTTAGTAAGCTAGTTAGATATCAATTGCTTCGCCATAAGCTGCAGCAACTGCTTCTTTTAAGCCTTCGCTCATTGTTGGATGCGGATGAATTGCATTCAAAATTTCGTGCGCTGTAGTTTCTAACTTACGTGCTACTACTGCTTCGGCAATCATATCAGTAACATTCATACCAATCATATGACAACCTAAGAACTCACCATATTTCGCATCAAAGATTACTTTTACAAATCCTTCAGTAGCGCCTGCTGCAGAAGCTTTACCGCTTGCTACAAATGGGAACTTACCTACTTTGATTTCGTAACCCGCTTCCTTAGCTGCTTTTTCGGTAAAGCCTACACTTGAAATTTCTGGAGTGCAATAAGTACAACCTGGTATATTGTTGTAATCAATTGCTTCTGGCATATGTGCATGTTTCTTTTCCAAATATGCCATATGTTCTGCAGCGTTGATACCTTCTTTTGCAGCAACATGTGCTAAAGCTTGACCAGGAGAACAATCCCCAATTGCGTAAATACCTGCAATACTTGTTTGTTGGAATTTATCTACAGTGATTCTGCCTTTATCGGTTTTAATGCCGTTAGATTCTAAACCTAAATTTTCAATATTCGCAACTACACCTACTGCACTCAATACTACATCAGCTTCCAAGGTCACAAAAGATCCATCTTGTAATTTCACTTTTGCTTTCACACCTGCACCTGTAGTATCTAAAGACTCAACAGAAGCATTGGTCATGATATCAATGCCTTGTTTTTTGTATTGTTTTTCTAATTCTTTTGAAATGTCCTCATCTTCAACTGGAACAATTCTTGGCAAGAATTCAACGATGGTAACTTTTGTTCCCATGCTATTGTAAACATAAGCAAACTCCACACCTATCGCACCACTACCTACAATAACCATGCTCTTAGGTTGTTGTTGCATAACCATTGCCTCACGGTAACCAATTACTTTTTTACCGTCTTGCTTAAGGTTTGGCAATTCTCTTGAACGACCTCCGGTTGCAATGACAATATATTTAGTGTCTACTACTTGAGTTGCGCCATCGGCAGCTTTTACTTCTACCTTACCTCTTGATAAAACTTTACCATAACCCATGATCACGTCAATCTTGTTTTTCTTCATCAAGAATTGAACACCCTTGCTCATTTTATCGGCAACGCCACGGCTTCTTGAAATTACTTTTCCAAAATCGTGTGCTACACCTGTAGCGGTTACGCCATAATCTGCACTATGTTTTAAGTACTCATAAACTTGAGCACTTTTTAATAAAGCCTTGGTTGGAATACAGCCCCAGTTTAAACAAACTCCACCTAAATTTTCCTTTTCAACAATTGCTACTTTCAAACCTAATTGAGAAGCTCGGATCGCTGCAGGATAACCTCCAGGACCACTACCTATCACGATAACGTCGTATGCCATTTTGTGTGTGTTTTTGAGTATTTGAATGAGGCAGCAAAAATACCCCAAAAAAAGGACTATTCAAAGAAAACGCGGACCATCTGGAAAAACCACTTATTGTCGTTAGGACGCTGCTTATTCATTTGATTTTCATCGTATTTGCTGAGCCCGAATAAGCCCGCCATATTGCCCCCTCTTACTGAAATTTCTAAATAACCTGCCGAATTAAACCAAGCCAACTTATCGGCAATAGGCACGGCCCCATAATTACGGCTCAACACCTCAATGGTTTCATTGCGGGTGAATACAATTTTAAATGGCCTCCCCTTGGCATGGGCCTCAAATTCTTCCTGTCTAATATTCACCACTACATTCTCAAATTGGTCAATAAAAATGATTTGACCCTCCATCCAATTGGCATCAAACTTAGGCTGGGTTGGATAAATTTCCAATATCTCAGTGGTAGGTTCGCCAGCCTCGGTCAAATTGCCCGTTGCAAAAACATAAGCCACCGATTCCACAATTCTTTCAGTGATTTGTACAAAAGTATGTGCTCCTTTAATATCAATCTTTACAATATCCTTGGGCTTTAATCCCAACATCATGGTTAAAAAACCATTATCTGGCACAACAAAATAATGTCCATTATAATGCGCAAACAACACATGTTCCTGAGGATACTGAAAGAAATTTACCATCACGATATGCACGGTACCCGCAGGATAATGCTTGGCAGCATTGTTAAAAATATATGCGCCCTGTAAATAGTTTTTGCTAGAAAGTTGATGTGTAATATCGGCGATAGCACAGCCTGGTATAATGGACAGGATTTGGCCTTTCACGGCGCCAATAATAAAATCCTCTTGGCCAATATCGGATGTTAAGGTTATAACAGGCATATCCCATTAATAACGAATTATTTATACATTTATTTTACTAGCCTGCCATTCTTAAAAAAGAATTGATAGGCTAATTTATCGGCCCAAGCTGGGAAAAATTTATTCATGAATACCGTACGTTTTCCTGTAAAGGTCAACACTAAGCTCCGCTTGCGTTTGTCAATGGCATTGATAATATGTTGGGCGCATTCCTCGGAGCTCATCATGGCCCCTTCATCCATGGGTGACTCTCCTTGCGCCTGCGCATCTTTATTTAAAGCAGCATTGCGAATATTAGAACTTGTAAACCCAGGACAAACCCACATCACATGGGTACCTGATCCAAATAATTCAGTTCTCAATGCTTCTAACCAACCATTCAATGCATATTTAGAAGCCGAATATCCACTTCGCCCTGGCAAACCACGATAACCTGCAATACTCGAAACCCCCACAATCACCCCATTGGCTTTAAGTACTGCCGGCAAAGCAGCCTTGGTAGTATATACGGTACCCCAAAAATTAATATCCATCACATTTTTAAGGGTCTCCACCGACACTTCAGTCACCAAAGCGCGCATGGAAATGCCCGCATTGTTAATCAAAATATCAATACTCCCCCACTTGTCCAACACCGCCTGGACGAAAGCCTCATCTTGAGCTTGGTTTACCACATCCACTTGCATGGTAAATAGCTGCTGCGACTGGATTTCAGTCATTAATTGGTCTAATTTTTGGGCATTTCTACCACAGGTAGCCACTTTGGCCCCCAATGTTAAAAACTGCTGTACCAAAGCTTTTCCAATACCGTCGGAACCACCTGTAATAACGACTACCTTATCCTTGAAATTAGCCATGTGATTGAATTTACACAAAGGTAGTTCTAAATTGATGATGAACTACTTAGGAAGAATTAAAGATGTTGAAAATAAAAGTACCTAATTATTTGGATAGTTTTATTTTATGCTTATTTTTGCACTCCTCAAAAGGGAAAAAGGTCAGATTCCGTAGCTCAGTTGGTAGAGCAATACACTTTTAATGTATGGGCCCTGGGTTCGAGTCCCAGCGGGATCACAAAGCTCCGACGCAAGTCGGGGCTTTTTTGTTTTAAGGACGTGTCGAAAGCTTGCTTTCGTAAACGGACGAGAAACAAAAAAGCAACCAGCACACGAAGTGTGATGGTTGAGGGCTTTGGGCTAGCTCAATGCGGTGGGAAGTCGGCGGAACGCAGTGGAGCCGACAATCCCAATAATTATACTAATATACTAGCTAGTAAATAGCACTAAAAACCCCCAATTTCATTAGATCTTGGGGTTTTTTATGCCCTTTTGGGCAGGCTTTTGTAGTCTTTTGTACTGAATTGTGTAGCTCGGTAAGAACTTATGGATAGTTATATAAAATAAAGTCTCGCTTAAACCACTATTAACA
>JBDKLP010000021.1:0-11706 GCA_039795575.1 Bacteroidota bacterium
AAAGAACCGATAAAGAATTAGTAGTAGAAGGCGCGTTGGTGGATGGTAAATTATCTGGCACCATGTTGTCTACCATGGGTAAAACTTATACATGGGAAGGAGTGCCTGCTCCAAAATTATGGAGAGACAAAGCGCCTAAATGGGGCGCGCCTATTCATATTTTTAATGGCAAAGATTTGACGGGCTGGCAGGCATTAGGCAAAACCAATCAGTGGGTAGTTGAAAATGGGGTATTAAAAAGTCCACAATCTGGAGCCAATATTAGAACGGAAAAAACTTTCAATGATTTTAAATTACATATTGAATTCAAGTATCCAAAAGGCAGTAATAGTGGGGTATATTTAAGAGGCCGATATGAAATTCAAATTGAAGATAATAAAGGCATGGAGCCAATGAGTTTATACCTTGGAGGTATTTATGGATTTATTGATCCATGGTTGAATATGGCCAAAGAAGCTGGGGAATGGCAATCTTATGATGTGGAACTAGTAGGAAGAATGGTTACGGTTAAAGCCAACGGAACCACTATTATTTATAAACAAGAAATTCCGGGTATCACGGGTGGTGCATTAGATAGTAAAGAAGGAGAGCCAGGACCTATAATGATGCAGGGGGATCATGGACCCATTGAATTTAGGAATATTATATTGACACCCGCTGTCAATTAATCAAACATTTTAAAAATCATAGGCCACTCTTATGAGTGGCCTTTTTGTTTAAATGGCTCCCTTTAAGCCATAAAGCTAGTTTATATCAATCCTTAGGTTGATTTAAATCATGTTTTTTACTTGTTAAAGGGGGTTCTTTTGTATTCGTAATAAATAATTATGATACATCCTTTTCAATATACTACGGCCGAGGAAGCTTTGCAACTCATACAAAGTGGCAATCGCATTTTTATCCATGGTAGTGCTTGTACCCCTTTGTATTTATTACGTGCATTGGCCAAGCAGAAGGATCGATTGCAAAATGTAGAAATCATTTCAATCACTTTACAGGGCAGTATTGAAATTGCAGAGAAAGGTTTTGAAAATGCTTTTCATATTAATTCCTTATTTGTATCAGAACCTGTAAGAAGAGCGGTGATGGAAGGCAGGGCAGATTTTATTCCTGCATTTTTGAGTGATATTCCCGATATGATTCGAACGGTATTGCCCGTAGATGTTGCCATTGTGCAAGTGTCACCGCCCGATATGCATGGTTATTGCTCCTTGGGTACATCGGTAGACATTGCAAAAACTGCTGTGAACTATGCAAAATTTGTAATTGCACAAGTGAATCCACAAATGCCGCGTACCCATGGCGATGGCATGATTCATACAGATAGATTTGCGGCCATGGTATTTCATGATGAGGCTTTGCCACAAGTGGATTATGGCGCTAAGATTACAGATACCGAAGCAAAAGTGGGTTATAATGTGGCGAATATGATAGAGGATGGGAGTACTTTACAAGTTGGAATTGGTACCATTCCAGATGCGGTTTTAAAATCCTTGGGTAATCATAAGGATTTGGGCATGCATACTGAAATGTTTAGTGATGGGGTGATTGATTTATTTGAGAAAGACATCATTAATAATAGAAAGAAAAAAATACATCCACATAAATTGATTACTTCATTTGCTTTAGGCACTAATAGATTATACAATTATATTAATGACAATCCTGCGATTCATTTTTTAGATATTGACTATGTAAATGATCCTCATGTAATTCGTCGAAACCCCAAAGTTATTGCAATCAACAGTGCAGTGGAAGTGGATTTAACTGGTCAAATTTGCGCAGATAGTATTGGGAAATATCAGTACAGTGGTATTGGTGGACAAATGGATTTTATGAGGGGTGCTGCATTAAGCGAAGGGGGAAAGCCAATTATTGCAATGACGAGTAGAACGCATAAAGGGGTTTCTAGAATTGTGCCTTATTTACAACAAGGTGCTGGGGTGGTTACTACCCGTGGGCATATTCATTATGTGGTTACAGAATATGGTGTGGCTTATTTGTATGGTAAAAATTTACGACAAAGAGCCAAACTATTAATCGATATTGCACATCCTGATGATCGTGCATTTTTAACAGAACAATGTTTTGAAAGGTTTAAGGAGTTTGTTTAAAAATACGCATAAAAAAGCCCCCAAATTGGAGGCTTTTTTTATAAAGATAATTTGCATTGATTTTATTTCACAAAAACCACCTCTTCATAAGTCACTCTGTTACGAGGTCCCCAAACGCCTTCGGCAGTTCCTTTTCCAACTGCGATAATCATATTAATTTCAGCGCCACAAGGTAGATCAAGTGCTTTTTTTACACGTTTGGCATCAAAGCCCTCCATTGGACAAGATTCATATCCTTCTGCAGCTATAGACAAAATAAAAGTTTGCGCGGCCAAAGCACATGATTTATGAACAGTGACTCTTTGATCGGCCTTGCCTCCAAGTCGATAAAAAGGTTTATTAAGTCCCATGAAGAAGCTAATTGTTCTCCTAATCAATGTAAAAAATCCAAAGAAATCGGATCTGTAAGCGAGGGGCATTAATTTGGAATAATAGTTCAATCCTCTTTTTTGTAATTTGTCAGGTTCGCCTTGTATGCTTGCTTTTACGCGATCGTAATTCCATTGGGCTCTTTGTTTCCATAAGTCACCTCTGGTTACAAAAACCACCAATTGTTTTGCTGTTTTTGCAGCAGACTGGCCTAAACAAAGTGTTTCAAATTTCTTTTTTGTTTCAGGGTCTTGTATCCAATAAAATTCCCACAATTGCATATTGCTGCTACTTGGAGAAAGTAGGGTGCGTTCTAGACTTTTTTGAATGACTTGATTGGGTACTTCAACCGTTTCGTCAAATCTTCGATTGGATCTTCTTTTCTCAAGAATTTCATCAAAATAATTATTTGTCATACAAGTGCTTTTGAAAATTTAAAAGCCTTACAACGAATTTCGAAGTAAGGCTTTTAGGTATAAAAAGGATACTACTAAAAAATATCCATTGCTTTTGCGAAATAAGTAACAGTACCAGGAAGTGCTAACCAGAAAAACTCTCTATAAACTACCATTAAGGTTACCATAATCGCTAACCATGCAAAACAGTAAATCCAGTATTTCTTAGTATTCTTTTGTGCTTCCATTGTATTGTTATTTTATAAATGTTTTAAGACAGGACAAATATACTAATTTTATCTTTTTGGCCTATAATTTAGGTCCATAACTATATTTTAAGTCTACTTTCCAGCCATCAGGGGTGCGTACAACTTTAATCCAGCGAGCTGTAGTGTCGGCAGAATGTTGGTAATAAATTACCGAGCTATTACTATCCAAGGCTTTTACTTCATTGATTTGGATTGAAGCTTGTCTTAATTGAGAGCGACCTTCCTTGTCTAAGGCAAAATAGTCTTTTGACTGTTGGTCAAAATAGGCCTGGTTTTTGGCATCGATCAACAAATATTGCTGTGCTTTTATAATATCGCCTTGCATAAAGTGTTCTATAAAATATCTGCCGCCATCCAATGGATTGTCGGCCTGTTCCAAGATTTCCTTGTTATTACAACTAAATAGGGTAAGCAATAAGCTGGCACTGAATATGAGATTTTTAAGCATACCCAAAGTTAAGCCAATTATTAATGTTAAATTTGATGGTCTAAACTTAAGTTTTATGAGGAAAATCTACTTGTTTTTTGCTATGTTGGCAGCTACCTCTGCTCAAGCCCAACAAAAGCATCCAAGTTTTATGGAACAGGGCAATATTTATGAAGTAAATATTCGTCAATATACAAAAGAGGGTACTTTAAATGCTTTTGCCAAACACTTGCCTCGATTGCAAAAAATGGGTGTAAAAACTATTTGGTTTATGCCTTTGCAGCCCATTTCAAAAGAAGGACGTAAGGGAAGTTTGGGTTCTTATTATTCTGTTGCCAGTTATACACAACTGAATCCTGAATTTGGCACTTTAAATGATTTTAATAAAATAGTATCTAAAGCACATGCTTTGGGAATGAAGGTGCTGATTGACTGGGTGCCGAATCATACGGGTGCTGATCACCCTTGGTTAAAATCGCATTTGGATTTTTATGAAAGAGATAGTACGGGTAAAGCCATTTATACTGCCGATTGGTCGGATACGCGAGAATTAAATTATGATAATCCTGTGATGGAAGATAGTATGATCAACGCAATGAAGTATTGGGTAAAGCATTCAGGCATTGATGGATTTAGGGTAGATGTAGCATGGGGAGTGCCTTATCGTTTTTGGAATAAATGTATTCCTGCATTGAAAAAAGAGCGCAATTTATTTTTCTTGGCCGAAGCCGATGATTATAAATTACATGAAACAGGATTTGATGCTACTTATAGTTGGACAGAGTTTCATGTGATGAATGATATAGCTGCGGGCAAAAAAAATCTATTGTCATTAGATACCGTATTGCATACCGTGGATACTTCCTTTATGAAAGGCGCTTGGAGATTGTATTTTACAAGTAACCACGATGAAAATTCATGGAACAAGGCCGACTATGCTACGATGCCTGGAAAAATACATGCACCTTTTGCAGTGTTTACGCAAACTTATAATCGTACCATGCCATTGGTATATAGTGGACAGGAAGAGCCCGTATTAAGAGCGGTTTCTTTTTTTGAGAAAGATTCGATGGGGTTTAAGAAATATGAAAGAGCAGCTTTTTACAATACACTGTTACATTTAAGAACTTCAAATGCCGCTTTCAAAGAAGATGCAGTATTTGAACGATTAAAAGTGAATGCTCCTGATCAAGTAATGGCCTACACAAGAAAGCATGGAAAGGATTTGGTGTTGGTTGTTTTAAATTTATCTGCGCATGAGCAAACAGTGAAAATAGATGCAAAATTGCCTCAGGAAAAAACTTATTTAGAAATTTTCACGCATCAAAAAACAAAATCTATTCAATCTTTACAATTGCCAGCTTGGGGTTATAAAGTATTTGTTTACGGATCAAAATAATCATATGACAATAACCGAATTGGTAGCACAAATTGAAGCAAAACAATCGTATCTATGTGTTGGTTTGGATACCGATATTACAAAACTGCCTGCACATTTGCCCAAAACAAAACAGGGAGTGATTGATTTTAATAAAGCCATTATTGATGCAACCGCGCCTTATTGTGTGAGTTATAAAATCAATACTGCATTTTATGAATCACAAGGAGTGCAGGGTTGGGAAGCGATGGAAGCAACATTGGCGCATATTCCATCTACCCATTTTACCATTGCAGATGCTAAGAGAGGGGATATTGGCAATACATCGGCACAATATGCGAAAACATTTTTTGAAGTACTTCCTTTTGATGCAATTACTGTTGCTCCTTACATGGGGAAAGATAGCATTGATCCATTTTTAGCCTATTCCAATAAATGCACCATTGTACTTGGTCTTACATCGAATATAGGCAGTCAAAACTTTGAACAACAAAAGTTGGCGAATGGTCAATTTTTGTATGAATCTGTTTTAGAGCAGGTTGCGAGTTGGGGATCGGCCAATCAATTGATGTTTGTTGTGGGGGCCACTAAGGCCGAAGAATTTGCCCATATTCGTAAAATAGTACCCAATCATTTTTTATTAGTTCCAGGAGTGGGTGCGCAAGGAGGAAGCTTGAGCGAAGTAACCAAGTATGGTAAGAACAAGGAAGTTGGCTTATTAGTAAATGCGAGTAGGGCTATTATTTTTGCAAGCGATGCACCTGATTTTGCGGAGCAAGCCGCAAAAACTGCTATTGGATATGCGAATGAAATGAAGGCATTGCTTTCCGTGTAAAATAAATTGTTTGCTTTATATTTGAAAAGGATTTTTTTACTTTTAAAAACCACGTTATGGCAGTAAGAATGGATTTGTTTGAGTCTCCAGATTATTATCAATTGGATGAGTTATTAAGTGAAGAGCATTTGATGGTCAGAACCGCGGTGCGTGATTATGTAAAAACTTCTATTTCGCCCATCATAGAGGATTATGCTCAAAAGGCGGAATTTCCACAACAAATTGTAAAGCAATTAGGAGATCTGGGTTGTTTTGGTCCAACCGTTCCTGTTGAATATGGCGGCGGAGGCTTGGATTATATCAGTTATGGTATCATGATGCAAGAATTGGAGCGAGGAGATAGTGGTGTGCGAAGTACAGCTAGTGTACAAGGCTCATTGGTAATGTATCCTATTTATGCCTATGGTAGTGAGGAACAAAAGAAAAAATACTTGCCTAAGTTGGCTAGTGGTGAATGGCTAGGCTGTTTTGGTTTGACCGAACCCAATCATGGATCTGATCCTTCAAGTATGTTAACGAATATTAAGGATGCAGGGGATCATGTTATTTTGAATGGCGCAAAAATGTGGATTAGCAATGCACCTTTTGCACAAGTTGCTGTGGTTTGGGCAAAAAATGAAGAAGGCAAAATTGTAGGAATGATTGTTGAGCGTGGCATGGAAGGATTTACGACGCCCACTACGCATAATAAATGGAGCTTAAGAGCAAGTGCAACTGGTGAATTGGTATTTGACAATGTGAAAGTGCCCAAGGAAAATATTTTTCCGAATGTGATAGGATTAAAAGGTCCCTTAGGATGTTTGAGCAAGGCAAGATACGGCATTGCATGGGGTGCATTGGGGGCTGCGATGGATTGTTATGATACTGCATTAAGATATAGTAAGGAGCGTATTCAATTTGGTAAACCCATTGGTGGATTTCAGTTGCAACAAAAAAAGTTAGCCGAAATGGTTACCGAAATTACCAAAGGGCAATTATTGGTTTGGCGTTTAGGTGTTTTAATGAATGAAGGCAGGGCTACTCCAAGTCAAATTAGTATGGCAAAAAGAAACAGTTGTGAAATTGCTACGCAAATTGCAAGAGATGCCCGTCAAATGTTAGGAGGTATGGGTATTACAGGCGAGTACTCCATTATGCGTCATATGATGAACTTAGAAAGTGTAATAACTTATGAGGGCACCCACGATATTCACTTATTGATAACTGGTATGGATGTTACTGGTTTCAATGCATTTAAATAATTATTAGCTTATCAAGCATTAGAGGCAGTATGGCAGCAGAGAAAATTTTTTTAATAGGGATGATGGGTTCAGGAAAATCTTATTGGACGCCTAAAATAGCCAAGTGGATTAAGTCGGCCGGCTATGATTTGGATAGTTTGATTGAAATGAATGAAGAAAAAACCATTGCTGAAATATTTAGTGAAGACGGGGAGGAGTATTTTAGAAAAACTGAAACCAAAATATTAAAGTGGTTTAAAGAAAAGAAGAAATTTGTATTGGCTACAGGTGGAGGTACGCCTTGCAACCAAGACAATATGAATTGGATGAAAAAAGAAGGCTTGGTGATTTGGTTGGACGAATCCATTGAAATATTAGTAGAAAGACTTTCTGCGGGAAAAGCGCACCGACCTTTAATTGCTGGTTTGGAAGAAAGTGAATTAAGCAGTTTTATTCAAGAGAAATTATTGGAGCGCACTCCATTTTATGTGCAAGCACATTATAGATTGTCATCGGATCATATTACTGAAGCTAGTTTGAAAAAAATTATACAAAAACATGGTGCGTAATATTTTATTAGCAGGATTGTTACTGGCATTATTGTCGGTAGGATTGGGGGCATTTGGTGCCCATGGCTTGAAGCAATTGGTGTCTGCTGACAAAGTTGCCATTTTTGAAACGGGAGTTCGTTATCAGTTTATGCATGCATTGGCCCTGGTATTAATAGCGTTTTTTATATCACAACAAGGAAACCCTTATTTTCAACACAGGGGCTTGCTTGCAGTTGCAAGCTTCTTTTTGATGGGAGTACTCTTGTTTAGCGGTTCATTGTACCTGCTTAGTTTACAGCCATTATGTAGTTTTGACTATACACATTTCATTGGTCCTGTCACGCCAATCGGAGGATTGTTTTTTATGTTGGGCTGGGGGGTATGGATACGCTGGGCATGGCGCTGTAAAGTGGATAAGTAGTCCGATTCTTTTTCAATTTTACACATTAGCTAAAAATCCTTTTTGATCCTATTGGGATCGCTTATATTTGTCTTTATGGCAAATACGCTTAAAAGTAAAAAAGAAGCTAAGATTAGCGAAGCAAATTTAAATCCCGATCAAGAAGCGCCGGTTAATGTAACCGAAGTGGTGAAAGACGAACGCACTTCCAAAATTGCAGGTTTGATCATATTGCTATTGACTATTTTTTTATTCGTAGCATTCACTTCCTATTTATTTACATGGCAGGAAGATCAAGATAAAGTTCAATTATGGAGAACTCATTTATTTTCCACAAGTGATGTGAAAGTAAATAACCAATTGGGTTTTATTGGTGCTTTTGTTGCGTATCAAATCATGTTTAATGGATTTGGCTTGGCTGCATATTTATTTTGTGCATTCACATTTGTGATTGGTGTGAACTTATTTTTTACAAAACCTATTTTTAGTATTTGGAGAAATGTACGTTATGTGTTGTTGGGATTATTGGTATTGAGTACTTGTTTTGCGTTTGTAACAAGAGGTGCCGCTTTTTCATGGGGAGGCGCTTTAGGAGAATACAGTAGTAGCTGGTTAATTAAATGGGTAGGTAGTTTTGGTACAGGTGCTATTTTATTGATTGCAGGGGCTAGTTATTTAATATGGCGTTTTAATCCCCAATTCAATGTGCCTAATTTTGAGGCTTTGCTTCCTAAAAAGAAAATGGCATCTATTGAACCAGAAGAACTCGCTGCATTTGCACCTGTTGTGCCAGCTGTTAGACAAGAATGGGATTTAAACAATCCGCAGCCACAGTATGAAGAAGTACCATCTGGCAACCGATTAAAAAATAATGCTACCGGAGAAAATGGTATTTCTGTAATTATGCCAGAAGCAGATGAAATTGATAATGAAGGGGGGAAATTATTTATAGACGAACTTACGCTAACTGAGGAAGTTATTCCCGATGAAACTTTAGTACATTCTACGCCTCCACTAGAACTTAATGCGGCTGAAGTAGAAACACAAGATGCTGATAGCGAGGAAGATTCCGAGGAAGATTTTACCGATTTAGATGATGAGTTATTAGAAGATTTGGATTTAGAACTGAATGAAGGGGTTGAGGAAGAAGTAGTAACTTCTGCAGCTATTGGAAGCTTGGCTACCAAATATGATGTGACTTTGGATTTAAAAAACTATAAATATCCATCTATAAATTTATTGGAAACACATGGTTCTGAAAAAATTGTGCAGGATCCTGAGGAATTAGAAACGCATAAGAATCAAATTATTGCTACTTTAAAAAATTACGATATTGCCATCCAACGTATTGCGGCAACAGTTGGTCCTACAGTTACTTTATATGAAATTGTACCTGCTCCTGGTGTACGTATTAGTCGAATCAAAAATTTGGAGGATGATATCGCATTGAGTTTGGCGGCCTTAGGTATTCGTATTATTGCACCTATTCCAGGAAAAGGTACCATTGGTATTGAAGTGCCTAATATTCGAAAGTCGGTAGTAAGTATGAAAACTTTATTAGCGAGTGAAAAGTTTCAAACTAGTGCGTATTCGTTGCCCATTGCAATTGGTAAAAAAATTGATAACGAAAACTTTATTGTGGACCTCGCAAGCATGCCACACTTATTAATGGCAGGTGCCACAGGGCAGGGTAAGTCTGTTGGTTTGAACGCTATCCTTGTATCGCTTTTGTATAAAAAACACCCCTCTCAATTAAAGTTTGTGTTGGTGGATCCTAAGAAAGTGGAATTGAGTTTGTACCGTGTTATTGAAAAACATTTCTTGGCAAAATTACCAGGTGAAGAAGATGCGATTATTACCGATACCAAAAAAGTAATCAATACTTTGAATGCATTGTGTATTGAAATGGACAATCGTTACGACTTATTGAAAGAAGCGGGTTGTAGAAATATTAAGGAATACAATGAGAAGTTCACCGCCCGTAAATTGAATCCCGAAAAAGGGCATCAATTTTTACCATTCATAGTATTAGTAGTAGATGAGTTTGCAGATTTAATTATGACTGCTGGTAAAGAAGTAGAAATGCCTATTGCTCGTTTAGCGCAGTTGGCAA
Organism: Bacteroidota bacterium; assembly: GCA_039795575.1. Classification (GTDB taxonomy): domain Bacteria; phylum Bacteroidota; class Bacteroidia; order Chitinophagales; family Chitinophagaceae; genus Sediminibacterium. Next base: position 10,072 of record JBDKLP010000021.1, read on the forward strand.
GAGCAATTGGCATTCACCTTATTATTGCTACGCAACGACCTTCTGTAAATATTATTACCGGTACCATTAAAGCCAATTTCCCAGCGCGTATCGCGTTTAAAGTATCAAGTAAAATTGACAGTCGTACTATTTTAGATGCAGGTGGTGCCGAGCAATTAATAGGAAAAGGAGATATGTTGGTAAGTTACAATGGAGAAATTACCCGTTTACAATGTGCTTTTGTTGACACGCCCGAAGTGGATAGAGTATGTTCTTTTATCTCAGAACAAAAAGGCTATCCTCAAGCATTTTTATTGCCAGAATATTCTGATGAAAAAGATGCAGATGCTGGGGGAGGATTTGATCCAAATGAAAGAGACCCATTATTTGAAGATGCTGCTAAATTAATTGTGAGCGCTCAACAAGGATCCACTTCTTTAATACAAAGGAGAATGAAATTGGGGTATAATCGTGCAGGTCGTTTAATGGATCAACTAGAATCTGCAGGCATTGTAGGGCCAAGCCAAGGAAGCAAACCTAGAGAAGTATTGTATAAGACCGATACGGAATTATACGATTTTCTTCAAAATATGTAATTAGGTCCACAGGCCTATTCAGTAGAACAATCCTAGTTTAAAGAAAGAATTAAACTAGGATTGCTTATTTTTGTCTAAGATACAATTATCAACATTTACAGCATTGGCTATGAAATATATATTCATTTTATCTAGTTTTTTTGCGTTTGGGACCGTGCAGGCTCAAAAAGACCCAGCAGCTAAAGTCATTTTAGACCAATTAGGGGCAAAAGTGAAGGGTGCTAAAGGGATTTTGGTGAGTCTTCAATTGATTTCTAAAAACAATAAGGGAAAGGCCTTGGGCACCAAGAGTATTCAGTTAAAAATGAAAGGAGATAAGTATCTATTGCAGCAAGGGGCCATGGAAATTGTATGCGATGGGGCAAATATTTACAATTTCGACGGGGCCAATACCATTTCTAAATCAAGTGTATCAGAATCGGATCAAACTTTAAGCCCTCAAAAATTACTAGCCGGGAATTATGATAAAGACTTCAATTTCAAATTATTAAGTCAGAATGGTACTAGGGCGACTATTGAATTGTCTCCTTTAGATAAGCGCAAAAGCTTTCAAAAAGTGACTTTAGTAGTGGATAAGGCCAAATCGGCCCTTTCCAATGCTTCTATTTTGGACAAAAGCAACAATATTACCGACGTTAAAGTGGTCTCTATTGACTATGCTGCACCCTTGGCAGACAAGCTTTTCTTGTTTAATAAGGCCAAATACCCAAAAAACGTAGAAATTTTTGATTAGGATAAGCCCTTTTACCCTTATCTTTGCAGCCGAAATAAAAGAAAAAAACCGTGGCTAATTGTTGGCCACAAAAAAGAAGATTACAATGTCTATATTAACAAAAGAAAAGAAAGCAAGCATTTTTGCTGAATTTGGTGGAAAAGCAACTAACACAGGTTCTATTGAAGGACAAATTGCTATGTTAACACAACGTATTGCGCACATTTCAGGTCACTTGAAAGCCAACCACAAAGATCACTCTACTCAAAGAGGTTTGATGCAATTAGTGGGTCAGCGTAAGCGTTTATTGGTTTATTTACAAAAACATAACCTTACTGGTTACCGCGC
>JBDKLP010000022.1:0-12836 GCA_039795575.1 Bacteroidota bacterium
GGCTCCCACATTTTTAACAACTTAGCTGCGTTCCACAATTTGCTATTAAAGTTTCTTCCTTGCTCTAAAGTGGATTCATCAAACAATAAATCATTTCCGGCAGGAGAGGCAATCATGATACCAAAGCGAACCGCATCAGCGCCGTATTGATCTATCAATCCTAATAAGTCCGGAGAATTGCCCAATGATTTGGACATTTTTCTTCCTTGCTTATCTCTTACAATGCCTGTGAAATACACATCCTTGAAAGGTATTTTTCCCATATACTCTTCACCCGCCATAATCATACGTGCTACCCAAAAGAAAATAATTTCAGGGGCAGTTACTAAGGTACTAGTAGGATAGTAATAATTAATTTCGGCATTGTTTGGATTGGACATGCCTTTGAAAACTTCAATAGGCCATAACCAACTACTAAACCAAGTATCTAAACAGTCGGCATCCTGTGTTAAGATTTTTCCTTTTGTTTCTGGATATTTTGCATTGACTGCTGCTTCGTTTTCCGCTACATAAACCTTACCATCGGCATCATACCAGGCAGGGATACGGTGTCCCCACCATAACTGACGGCTAATACACCAGTCTTTGATATTATCCATCCAGTGGCGGTATACATTCTTAAATTTAGCAGGATGGAATTGAATTTCATCACTCATTACTGCTTCCAAAGCAGGTCCGGCCAATTGTTTCATGTCCACCCACCATTGTAAACTTAAACGAGGTTCCACAACAGCATCTGTTCTTTCACTAAATCCTACTTGGTTTACATAATCTTCCAACTTCACTAAATTGCCAGCTACTTCTAAATCGGCCGCAATTATTTTTCTTACTTCGATACGATCCTTGCCAATATACATGGGAGCGGCTTCGTTCATGGTACCATCCTCGTTCAAGGTTTCAATTACTTCTAAACCATGTTTTTGACCCAGGTTAAAGTCATTGATATCATGCGCTGGGGTTACTTTTAAAGCCCCTGTTCCAAATTCCATTTCAATATAATCATCGGCAATAATAGGAATACGACGATTGATCATAGGTACAAAAGCATGTTTTCCCACCAAATGTTTATAGCGATCATCTTTAGGGTGTACACAAATAGCGGTGTCTCCAAAAATGGTTTCAGGACGCACAGTGGCAATGGTGATGAATTCCTCGCCCGGTACATCTAACTTGTATCGAATATGATACATTTTGCTATTTACTTCCTTATGAATTACTTCCTCATCGCTCAAAGCTGTTTTTGCTTTTACATCCCAGTTAATCATGCGCTTGCCGCGATAGATTTTTCCTTTATTGTATAAGTCAACAAAAACTTTGATTACGGTTTCGTAATAATCAGGATCCATGGTAAAAGAAGTGCGCTCCCAATCCAAGCTACAGCCCATCTTTCTTAATTGTTGCAAAATAATGCCACCATATTTTTCTTTCCATTCCCATGCATAGCCTAAAAATTCATCTCTAGATAATGATGATTTTGAAATGCCTCTCTCTCTTAACATGGCTACTACTTTTGCCTCAGTGGCAATAGAAGCATGGTCAGTGCCTGGTACCCAACAGGGATTCAAACCTTGCATTCTTGCACGACGCACTAAAATATCCTGAATGGTATTATTCAAGCAATGACCCATGTGCAAAACACCCGTTACATTGGGAGGTGGAATGACCACAGTATAGGCTGGTTTGTCATTGGGTTCACTATGGAAATATCCTTGGTTAATCCAATGTTGGTACCATTTGTTTTCTACTTCCCCTGGGATAAAATTTTTGCTCAGTTCCATGCTATTTTTCTTTACCTAAATTGAGCCACAAAAATAAGGAAAAGCCACTAGCTTATTTTGACAAAAATATCCGAACTTGCCCCCAATGGAATTTGCAGTCGTTGATATCGAAACCACGGGCGGAATGCCACAATCGCATGGCATTACCGAAATTGCTATTGTCCTACACAATGGGGCAGAAGTGACAGGCAAATACGTGACTTTGATAAATCCACTTCAAAAAATACCACCTTTTATTGTCAACATGACGGGAATTAGCGATGATATGGTTGCTAATGCACCCTTGTTTGAGGAAGTTGCCCCGCAAATTTACAATTTATTAAAAGGCCGCATTTTTGTAGCCCATAATGTGAGCTTTGATTATGGGTTTCTCCATTATTTGTTGAACCATCATGGGTATAGTTGGTCGGCACCCAAGTTGTGCACTATTCGTTTAAGTAAAAAAGTGTTCCCAGGTTTATTGAAATATGGATTAGGTTCCTTAACACGCGATTTAGGTATTCATATTGAAGGGCGACACCGCGCTTGGGGGGATGCTGCAGCTACTGCAAAAGTGCTAACGATGGCTATTGAGAAAGAAGGTATGGATCCAATTCATTATTTGCTGAATAAAAAAGAGCCGCGTAAAAAAATAGCGCCACCTGATGCAAGTGACGCTATTTAATATTTATTGAACGATTAATTTAGCTCATTTTATTTTATTAATAATCAGCGGTAACACCAGTATAGTTTTGAGGTGTGATTTGTTTTAATTCTTTTTTCAGCGCCGCTGTTACTTTTAATCCATCAATAAATTTGTGCATTGATTTTTTGTCAATCTTACTATTGCCTCTTGTTAAATCTTTCAAGGCTTCATAAGGATTAGGATATTTTTCACGACGCAAAATGGTTTGAATTGCTTCGGCTACAACTGCCCAATTGTTTTCCAAGTCTTCCTGAATTTTCCCCTCGTTTAAGATTAATTTGCCCAAACCTTTCTCTAAAGAATTAATAGCAATGGCAATATGTCCTACTGGGACACCAATATTTCTCAATACAGTTGAATCGGTTAAGTCTCTTTGTAAACGACTAATAGGAAGTTTAGCTGCTAAATGTTCTAATAAAGCATTTGCAATGCCTAAATTACCTTCGGCATTTTCAAAATCAATAGGGTTTACCTTATGTGGCATCGCGCTGGAACCCACTTCCCCTTTTTTAGTTTGTTGCTTAAAGTAATCCATGGAGATATAGGTCCAAATATCACGTGCCAAATCAATTAAGATATTGTTGATTCTTTTTAAATTATCACAATGCGCTGCAAAGTTATCGTAGTGTTCAATTTGTGTAGTGAACTGCATTCTTTGTAAGCCCAAAATATCTTCTACAAATTCATTGCCAAGCGATACCCAGTTCTTTTTTGGGTAGGCAATATGGTGGGCATTAAAATTACCCGTGGCTCCGCCAAATTTTGCTGCATATGGAATGGCTGCAAATAATTCAATTTGATGGTGTAAGCGTTCCACAAATACCATTATTTCTTTTCCTAAGGTAGTAGGGGATGCGGCTTGTCCATGTGTCCTTGCTAACAAGGGCACTTTCTTCCATTGTTTTGCAAATTGATACAGTGTATTTTGCAAATTGATTAAAGCAGGAAGGGTATTGTTTTCCATTGCATCTTTCCAGCTTAATGGAATAGCCGTATTGTTAATATCCTGAGAAGTTAATCCAAAATGAATCCACTCTTTTAATTCACTTGCTTTGTTGGCGTCTAAAATTTCTTTTAAAAAATATTCAACTGCTTTTACATCATGATTGGTAGTAGCTTCAATATGTTTAATTTTTTGTGCATCATTTTCCGAAAATTGATCCACAACAGCAAGTAAGGTTTTTTTAAGTGCAGGCGTGATTTTGAAAAACTTTTTATCGGCTAAAAACAAAAAATAATGCACTTCCACCATTACTCGATATTTGATTAAGCCAAATTCGGAGAAATACCCACTTAAATGAGCAGTTTGTTTGTGGTAACGTCCGTCAATTGGGGAGATGGAGCTAAGTTGAGACATATTGGTTGTTTTTAACAATGGGTTTTTAATATCTTTGCGCAAAGTTAATTCAATTGAATAGAATCTGGCGCATTGGAGCGGTAAGTTATTTAAACACACGCCCGTTATTATTGGGGTTGGAGCAATCTGGTTTATTGCCGCAGATTGACTTGGTTAAAGATTATCCAGCTAATATTGCACAGGCCTTAGTTGACGGAACTATTGATATGGGATTAGTACCTGTAGCCATTACTCCTTATTTAAAAGAAGCCCATTTTGTATCCAATTATTGTATTGGGGCAGTTGGTGAAGTAGCGAGTGTATGTATTTTCAGTCAGGTGCCCATGGAGCAAATTGAAAAAATATACTTAGACTATCAAAGCAGAACCTCAGTGCAATTGGCCCGCATTTTATTAGAGCAATATTGGAAAAAAGAAGTAGTATTTCTAAAAGCAGAAGAAGGTTATATTGAATCCATTCAAGGGACTACTGCCGGGGTGATAATTGGGGACAGAGCATTGGCTGCCAGACCTCATTTCCCTTTTATCTATGACCTAGCCACCGCATGGGTCACACATACCCAACTCCCATTCGTATTTGCTACTTGGATTGCAAATAAGCCCATCCCTGCTCAATTCATGGAAGCTTTCGATCAGGCCAATGCATATGGTTTAGATAGAATTAAGGAAGTAATTGCACAAATTCCTCGGAATGAACAAGTATATGATTTGCATAAATATTATACCGAAAATATCAGCTATCAATTGGATGCGGCTAAAAGGAAAGGCTTGCAATTGTTTTTAGAATCGCTTCAATAATCGAATTCCTTTTTTCTCTAAAAAGTCAAAAAACATATTGCTTAATTCAGGTGCTGGATTCAAGCGGGAAACTATTTGATAAAATACAATTAAAAAGATAGTTGACTTTATAATGCCATCTAATAAAAAATTGGAAAAATTAGGCAATGCGCATAAGATACTAATGCCTGCAATGACTGTAATAAAAAAGTAGAGATGATTAATGGTGTATGGCTGCAGCTGAAATTTCTTGTATAAGAAATAATAGCGCATGGAATTGTAGATGATTATTGAGGCCAAATTGGAAAATGCCAATCCAAATAACCCAAATTCTTTGATTAAAAAATAATTCAAAGGAATGGACAGGCAAACAAATCCTACATTGGTTAAAAAATCAAATCTCCAATAATTGGAGGTGTTAATGATGGCGCCATTTACGCCAGTACTTAAGTCTACAATTTTAGCAATGCCTAAAATGAAAAATACGTTTGCTAAGGGGCCAAACAGATTATGTTGATTATGGCTTATGATATTCAAGAAGCTTACTATGTTTTGTATATTAATAAGGAGTAGTCCAAACAATAAAAAGCCAATAGTCATTAAATTGGAAATACTCTTTTTATAAATAGACTGAATGTTTGCCATATCCTTTACTCTCCATGATTCCGCTAAAACGGGTACTGATATGGATTGAAGACTTCTTTGTGGAATTTCAATGATTGCCGATAAGTACATTGCGATTGTAAAAATTCCCGTATCGCTTAATCCTCTTAAACCCACAATTAAAAAAGTGTCATTGGTCCTTGCCAACACTGCAAAAAATTGACCCAGGAATACAAAGGATACGTAGTTGAATATACGTCCCTTCAAACGTCTGGTTACACTACTTGTGCTAATAAAATTAAGGCTCCATTGCTTTGAACGAATGAGTTCATAAAACAAGATGAGTATAGGGAAAAAATAAAGGCAACAAAAAAGAACCACAAACAATTTAAAGCTTAACAACTTAAAACCGTATAAAATAATGAGCAGGGTAGTAGCAATTCTTACAAAGGTTTCCTTTAAAAAATTAGTTAAAATAGTTTTTTTAACAGTTCCGGCAAATGCCTCAAGCCAGCTATAAATTAATAATAAAAATACGCTGATGTATATGTAATAGTAGTACTTACCTAATGTTGGTGATTTGCCAAGCTTGCGCAATACAAACTCCTTATTGGTGATGCCAATGATTAAAAATACCCCAAAGCCTAGTAACATTGTAATCAAAGTAATAAGCGGGAAATCGTTTTTCTTTACCCCAAGGTAATGGGTGTAAAAAGGATTGAATTTGTAAATGGCAGGGATTGATCCAACGGTACAAAAGGAAGCGAATGTGATACTGCTGTCTAAAATAGCACGTGTCAATCCAATTTCTTCAGTAGAAAAAAAGTAGGGGAATAAGATTAGCATGTTAATGGCTCCAATAATGAAACCAATTAGTATGTAAAAGCTAGATTTTGTACCCTGTGTTTGAATTATTCCCATTTTCCCTATTTCACGCTAAAATTATTGAATTATTCATAAGTAGCCATATTATTTAAAGTTCAACATCATTTTTTAGTAATTTGCCTCGATTTATAATTAGAAATGAATAAAATTACCATTGTTACCATTTGCTTTAATGATTTAGATAGCCTAGTGAAAACCTGTGCTTCTATTGACGCGCAAACACAATCACCTTATCAGCATTTAGTGATTAATGGATCAACCACAAATGATATTGAAAACTGGACTTCTTCTACCGTTCAACCTGCTTATCGAAAAGTGATTACGGAACGAGATCGAGGTATATCGGATGCTTTTAATAAGGGTATCCACAAAGTAACATCAGGCATCATTCATTTACTAAATGCAGGGGATATTTATGCATCAGATACCGTGCTAGCTCAGGTACAAAATGTTTTTGATGCACAACCCAATGTGCAATGGATAAGTGGATGCATTAAAATAAAACGTGCAGGTATTTGGGTAGAAATAGGTAAGCCTTTTGATAAAAAACAATTATATAAGGGCATGAGAAGTGTTTCTCACCCAACCTGGTTTGTAAAAAAAGAAGTGTACGATCGAATTGGGCTTTTTAGTGAGCAGTATAAAATTGCAATGGATTACGATTTAATGTGCCGCATTAAAGACGAACCTTATTATTTTTTAAATCAAGTAATTACGGTTTTTGATGACAGCGGTATTAGTAGTGTGCAGTATTTGAAATCATTGCAACAAAATGTACAAGTGTATGAAGCCAATTTTGGGTTTTCAATAAAATCAAGGCTTTGGCAGTTTCGATTAAAATTATTGTACTATTTATTAAATACCCAATTAGGCAAAGCCCTGTTCCAGATCAAAAATAAACTCAGGGGCAACTAATTTAAATCTAGGCTGGCTAATTTTTCAATGGCCTGTGCTGCGCTTACTTCGTTATAATCTATTGGAACAATAAGTGTGTATTTTTCTCGCACTACTTGAATGTCGTTTAAGTCGGCTTGAATACTTAATGGGTAACAGGAGTGAATTTTATTGCAAATATCAGAAGGGTATGGAGAGAACCTTCCATATTGTGATCCGTTAAAAATGCCAATCGTTGTACAGTTAACGGTGGCTGCCATGTGAATTGAGCCTGTATCCACCGAAAGCAAGCATTTTGCGTTTTTTAAAACGCTTAACATTTCTTTCAAATTGGTTTTGCCAATGAGGTTAATATAAGGATGGGCATATCCGGCAATAAATGCTTCAGCATATACCTGATCTGAACCTGCTCCTGCTATCACAGCCGTATATTGGTATTTCTCAAAAAGTGTATTGCTTAATTGAATAAAATTTTGAGCACTCCAAATTCTCTTTGGGCTTCTGGATCCTGGGAATACCACAAAGTAGTTTGTCTTTGACAACAATGATTCATTCAAGCTTGGTAGTTGAACATGGCTAGCTAAATCCATTGTATGTACATTGGAGGATTGTCCTGTAATCCATGCAGTGAATAATTTATTGCTATTAAATTCAAATAAAGGCTGCGCTGTTAAAGTGAATACATGCTGGTATAAATGAAGGTCAAAGGATTGCTCGTAAGGTAAATAGTTTTCATTGTTGCGTACAAAACCATAATTTATTTTTGCCTTGGCGGCCTTTACTAAACTGTCGTCAACGCGTTTAGCCCTTGAGTAAGTTGGATTAATGATGGTTTGGTAGTTTTCAATAAATAGCATTCGATTTATTTTGAATCGGTATGCCATATTCTTTTTATACTGGCCTTTATCAAGCCAAATTACTTTTGCAAATGGATTGCCAGGTTTCGTATCAAACTCTAATTCAAATAATGATTTCCAGGAAGCGTTTCCCAAAAAGTGAATTTGCTTCTCCTTGCATATATTGGAGCTTACTATTTCTTGTAAAAATTTCCTCCAAAGTAAGTAGTCTCCAATTTCATCAACACGCAGAATCAATACCTTTTCATGAATAGCAGCTTTTCTGCCCAAAATTTGTGCAGCGAAGCTAATGAGGTCATATATATATCCCTTTATTCTATTCATTAGGAATGCATCTTATTTTTAAGAAATTCATAATCCTGTGGTGTTAGTGAACTACTTTTTTTGTGTGACAATCCAAAAAGCAGGTTGGCCACTTTTTTATTGGCTATTAGTTTGAACAAGCATCCATTTATTTTTTGTTTTGTAAATAAATGTAAATTTTTACCGTTGGTATAAAAGTATAATCCTTTTTTGCTTGCAATTGCCTTTAGGGTATTGAGATGGTACAAGGCGATATGTTGTCCGATTTCAGGAGAGATATACCACCAGTTATCAGGGGTTAAAGCATTGTGGGGTTGTAAGACCGTTGAGAATAGAATATTGCTTGAATAGGCAAGCATCTCCTCTATATCTTGTATAGGGTTTTCTAAATGTTCAAAAACTTCAAAGGCCGTTAGCAATTCAAAATGTTTACTTGCTTGGTCATGAATGTCAAAATGGGGTGCAAATGTATTTTCGCAATATTTGTCCTGTCTGTAAAAGTCATATCCATAATCGCGCATCATTCTAACCAACATACCATATCCTCCAGCAAAATCAATAAATTTTCCTTTGGCATTGAAAAAAGTATTGATCACAACCGAAGTAATTTTTGAAAGTTCCATATTGCGTTGTATCAATCCAATATCCAATTGAGTAATGGCATTGCTATAGGATTCGGCAAGCCAATAGGGGGCTTCGGTTTGAATAAATTGACAACTGCCGCATTGATAATATTGAACCTGATGTTTATTCAATACCTTGGCTGAAAATAATGCAGTTGCAAGCTGGTCGCAAATTTTACATTTCATTATTGCGTAATTTTTTTAATAAGGTCAAGCATCCTTTTTGTCAAGGAACGTTTCACATACCATTTGTTAAAGGTATAATTGTCTGCAATTTGGTGCACTTTTTTTGATTCCGGGTGCAGTTTGACCGTTAAGTCATAGATTGGCAAATTTGCATAGCTATTAGCGCCCTTGTCGGTATGGGTGGCATCATTTCCAAATCCAATATTGGCTACAAGGTTGTGCTTTGGGATAATTGCGAGTCCGTTGTGTTTCCATAAGCAATAGGTCCATTGGTAATCCCAGGTATCTATCGATTGGCTTTGCACCATTGAAAAAGCATGATCCCAATACCTAAGTGAGTCCTTGTTAAATTGGTAGCGATCAAACCATTCTTTTAGTGCTTGTTTGTTATAATCGGGTAATTCTTTTTCGTACTTTTTCCAAGCCCTGCTCCAGGAAGCCCAGCCCCAAACGTGAATGATTTTAGAATAATAATAATCAGTATCAATGCTAAAGTCATTTGGCTGAAAATTAGTTCCTCCAATATGCATTACCTGTTCATCTTCCTTGTATTTTTCAAGCAACTGTGCACAGTAATTAAAAAAGTCGGGGTGGGGTAAGCAATCGTCTTCTAAAATGATACCTGCGGGCACTTGGTTAAAAAACCAATCTATGGCCGTTACTACTCCGTTTTTACAACCTAAATTATTTTCTTGAAACAAATATTGTACTTCGCAGGGCCAGTTCACTTTTTGTACGATTTGTCTTACTGCAGGACAATTTTTAGCATCTCCTTCATTTCCAACCCTTGCGCCATCGGCAGCAATAAAAAGTTGTTTAGGTTGTAGCGCAGCAATTTGCTCAAATACTTTTTGCGTTTGAGTAGGGCGGTTAAATACAATAAATAAAATGGGCGTATTGAACACAGTGCTTATTTAAGATGTTTGCGCTTATAAATACAAGTTAATACTGCCTTTGCGTATAAATAGTAACCCTTACTTTGCAAGAATTGGTCAATAGGAGCTTCGGTAAGGTTTTCACTATACACTTCCACCAATATTAATTCAGGGGCATGCTTGGTAAAATCCAAAGACTGTAATGCATTCAAATCATAGCCCTCAATATCAATGGTAAGGAAGTCAATTTTTTGATTCGTTGGGATTACTTTATCTAATACCTCGGAAAGTGGCTGGGTAGTGATGGTTTTTGTGCCTGTCAAAAAATGGTTTTTTGCAGGATTTTCTCTTTGATCTGCCAATTCTTTTGAAAAAGTATTTAAAGCAGGGTCACTAAAAGTGTAGAAAGTAAGTTCCTCTTTCGTATTGGATATAGCGGCTTCAATATTAATATCTCTTTTTCTTAATTGCTTAAATACATCCATGGAGCCAGGCATCGCATCAATATTTACCCCATGCCAACCTCTGGTATAAAACAAATAGGTGTTGGAATATAATTTAGGATGATGCGCTCCAATATCTATATAGAAACCTTCTTTACGATCTCCAAAATACCTTGCTAAAATGCGGTCTTCCCCTTCTTGCGCATAGGAGTAATTTGAAGACTGATCTAAAAACATTTTAAATCGAGTAAGGTGCTTGTTAAATTTTCTTAGTAAACTCATTTTATAATAATCCTTTTAAAGCGTCAATTCTAAATTGAATCACCGGCCATGTTTTGGCAGGGTTTCCTTGTATGGCATATTTCAATCCTAAAATTACGGCTGCACCTAATTTAAATAAGTACTCCATAATTTTTAACAGGTATGCTTTTTGTGAGATGGCTTTTGTTCTTGTTTTTTCTCCTCTTCCAATACCACTTGCAACACGGTACATGTACTCACTGGTTAATTTTTTCACTTCTACTACATGGTGCACGCAAATAGAGGGGTCGTAATAAATGGTATGATTTAATGCCATGATTTTAAAAAATAGCTCCTTGCCTTCACCACCAATTCTTAAAGTACCTACCACACCTGGAAGGGCGGTGTTAAATCCACCTACCTGGTCATACACTTCTTTTTTTACAATCATATTACTTTCCAATGGGTATTTCCCATTTTCAAAAGCACAGGCAGTAGGAGCGTAGTCAAAATTGCCCACTAAGGAAGAAACATAGTAGCTCATCCATTTTGGTTCTGCAGGAATGTACTTTGGAATAATGCGCCCGCCAAATCCAACAACAAATGGTTGATCCTGTACATGACGAATGATGTTTTTTACATAGTCGGGCGTTGCAACTGCATCATCATCCATAAAGCAAAGCCAACTCCCTTTTGCCAAAGCCGCTCCTGTATTACGTGCAAATGATGCACCTTGTTGTGTTTCGGTGGTATAGCTAAAGTTGCCCAATGGATGGGCAGCACGCCATGCTTGGTAAACCTCAAATGTATTGTCGGTAGAATTGTTATCAACAACAATGGCTTCAAAATGCTCCAAACCGCTCGTTTGATTGTACAAACTAGTGAGTGCATCTCCAATATAAGAAGCCCTATTATAACTACATATGACAATACTTAACAACATTAATTCTTTTGCTTATTGATGAATGGACGCGCAATTAAACCAATGATTGCTAACCATAATATCCAAGAAATTGTTTTGCTGGCCATTTGGGCTGTAGCAATACTGGATGGTTTAAATTCAAAACGAATTTCATGTTTTCCAGCAGGGACTACTAATCCACGTAAAACATAGTTAGCTTTTACAATTGGCGTTTCCTGATTATCTATATAGGCTTTCCATCCTAATTTATAATACACTTCACTAAAAATAGCCAATTGTTTTTTAGTGCTATTGCTCGTATAGGTTACAATATCATTATCGTTTTTAACCAATTGAATGGTTGCAGTACTATCAAATTGAATACCGGATAAGGATTCGATCTTATCTTTCTCTTCCATTACTGCACTGTCCTTAGGATTGAAGTAGCTCAAGTGGTTCATTACCTCGGCTGGTCCTTTTTTAAATTCAATTCCTTTAACGAACCAAGCATTGCCTAATGCATTTGGATTTGGAGTGGTATCCCTTGCCATATCCCCAGAAATGATATACTTTGTATTCATCATATTCATGGTTGGCAAGCAGTTAGGAAATTTATACCATTGATTTTCGATAAGGTCTTGGTAAATGCTCAGCTTAGCTGGGTTATATCCACCCACTGTGTTATGATGGTATGCAATAATGGCACCTCCATTAAATGAGTTTTGAATACCTGCTCTTAAATCCAACACGCGGTATTGTGTGGTATCTTTTGCCAAAGCAATATCCAATGGTGTTTTGGTAAATGCATTTTCATTATCAGCAGCTTCAATGAAGCTTTCTGACTTAAGGTATTTGATATTTAAATGAAATAAATCAAATAAAGCAAGCACACCAAAAACAACCAATACGATGGTTTGGTTGATTACTTTTTTAAATGCCAAGAAAAGTAAACCAGCAATAATCACAATGAATATAACTGCATAAGCCAGGTCACCTTCAATTAAGGTTTTTCTATCTGTAGCGATTGCGTTTACTAAATCATTGGCAGGTGCTTCAAATGCAGCCTTTTGAGCAGCATCAGGTATTTGTGCAATAGTGGTAATTAAATGTTTTTCATTTTCACTTTTAAAATCACTGCTCATGTATATATAAAACACGGATACAAATACCAAGGCCAATACAATAAAGCTAGGCTTGTATTTTGCAAACACTTCTTTCCAGCTGGTTTCCTTCACCAATGCGTCCATGCCATACAAAGCCATCACGCCCAATAACAAAGTAGGCACCACAATAATCATACTTGGCGCACGGAATTTATTATAGAAAGGAAGATGATCTAACATGAAACTATTAAAAGACATGAAGAATGAACCCGATGAAAGTAATAAAGTAAATACAATGGTTGCGGCAATCCACCAACGGTGTTTATT
>JBDKLP010000023.1:0-16388 GCA_039795575.1 Bacteroidota bacterium
TGCGGATGGAGGGGGTCGAACCCACACGCCTCGCGGCGCTAGATCCTAAGTCTAGTGCGTCTGCCAATTTCGCCACATCCGCTTAGGGGTTGCAAACTTAATTGATTTTTTTAATTTTTCGCCCACTTTTTAAAAGCTTAATAGGCTAGGAAGCTCCCTTTCTTATAAATTGGGGATGAATTCCACTATTTTTTCCAAATAAATTTTATCGATTTCGTCAAAATGAGCCAGTTGTTCACTGTCTACATCTAATACCCCTACAACCTGTCCTTTAGAAAAAACCGGCACTACAATTTCGGATTTTGATACACTGCTACATGCAATATGACCTGGAAATTTTTCAACATCGGCTACAATTAATGTCGTTTCTTTTTCCCAAGTAGTACCACAAACACCACGCCCCTTTTTTATACGGGTACAGGCCACGGGTCCTTGAAAAGGTCCCAACACTAGTTCGTCATCATGCACCCAATAAAATCCAACCCACCACCAATTAAATTGTTGTTTAAGGGCAGCACTGATATTTGCTAAATTGGCAATTAAATTGGTTTCGCCCAACAGTAATCCTTGAATTTGGGGAAGGAGGGCTTCATATTGTTCCTGTTTACTTCCTTGATGTATGTGTAAATCTTCGGCCATTATACTTGTTTGTTTAAAATGGATTTTAATTCTTTTCGCTCTATCATTCCAACAAATACAATAAATGCAATGAGTAAAATGGTAGAGAATAAATAATTGAAAGGTTGATTGCTTGAAATCAAATGCAAGATTTGATTGATGCCATATAATAATAAACAAATCACAAAATAAGCAATTAGCTTTTTAGTCGCATATGGTATATAGTATACTTTTTGCCCCCATTGATAACTTACGATCATCATGATGCCATAGCAACAAAAAGTGGCCCATGCACTAGCCATATAACCATAATAAGGAATGGCGAGATAGTTAATAAGTATAGTAATTGCCGCGCCTAGCAAAGTAATCCAAGCACCTGCCATGGTTTTATTGCTTAGTTTATACCATATACTTAGGTTGTAATATATGCCTAAGAAAATATTTGCCATTAATAAAATGGGCACTACACGAAGGCCCACATACATTTCGGGATTGCGAATAAATTGTTTCCAAATATCTAAATACAATACAACACCTAAAAACATAATGCATAAGGTGATCACAAAAAATTTCATAACCCTTGCATAGGTCCTAGGTGCGTTTTCGCTTTGAGCTTGTTTAAAGAAAAAGGGTTCTGCCCCCATGCGAAATGCTTGCACAGAAATGGTAATTAAAATAGCCAATTTATAACAGGCGCTATAAATACCTACCAATGCTTTATTGGCGTCGGGGCTGCCTCCTGGCCCCCACCAGCCCAACATAATGCGATCCATGGTTTCATTGATCATCCCTCCAAATCCTACTAAAATTAAGGGCAAGGCATACAGCATCATTTCCCCCCATAATTGAAGGTCAAATGAAAATCGGAGTTGTCTGATTTCTTTTTGCAAAAGCAACAACACAAAAACATTTTGAATAATATTGGCAATTAAAATATAGCCTACTTCCCAGCTTGGCTTATAGATATAATTGATCCACGCATCGGGATGTGCTTGTGTGTATTGAGGCAGGGTACTTATAAAAAAATAGGTTGCTAAAATGTTTAACAAAATGCCACCGACCTTAATGAAGGCAAATTTTTTAGGACGACCTTGTAAACGCAATCTTGAAAAAGGGATGGTAGTTAAGGCATCTAAACCTACTACCCAAGCAACAAGATGCAAATATTCGGGATGTAAATTTATCTGTAGCAAATTCGCAATAGGAGCTCCCCAAACCAATAGCCCTACAATCACTAAACTGGTTACAAAAATCATGGAAAAACTACTCGTATGGTAAATGCTTTCCTCGTTTTCCTTGGATCCAAAACGGAAATAGGCAGTTTCCATTCCATGTGTGACAATTACATTCAAAAAGGGTATGAATGAATACACAATAGACTGCTCACCATAAGCAATTTCGGTAAGCTTATAGGTTAAATAAGGGGTCAGTAAATAGCTAATAAACCTTGCGGCAATGGAACTCAATCCGTACCATGCTGTTTGGCTTGCTAATTTTTTTATACTACTCAAGGGAATGAAATTACAGCTAAATTAGTGAAAATAGTTTTGTTTATCTTCATGCAATAAAATTGAAATAAATGAGAGTGGTGATTCAAAGAGTGGCATTGGCCAGTGTGACGGTTAAGGAGGCAGTAATTAGCCAAATTGGACCAGGCTTGATGGTATTGGTGGGTATTGTGAATGAAGACGGGCCCGAGGATATGGAATGGGTGGCGAATAAAATAGTAAACATGCGTTTGTTTGAAGATGAACAAGGGGTCATGAATAAAAGCATTTTGGAGATGGGAGGTGAAATTTTATTAGTGAGTCAGTTTACACTACATGCTTCTACAAAAAAAGGCAATCGACCTTCCTATATTGCTGCGGCGAAACCAGAAATAGCCATTCCTATTTATGAAGCAACTATTCAACATTTGACTAGGCTGTTGGGTAAAAGTATTCAAACAGGTCGTTTTGGTGCCGATATGAAAGTGGCCTTAGTGAATGATGGCCCCGTAACCATTACCATGGATTCAAAAAACAAAGAATAGCAATTTATGTCAAATAATATAACCATTCAACAAGCACAAGCACAAGTAGACGATTGGATCCATACAGTGGGTGTGAAATACTTTAGTGAATTGACCAATTTAGGCATCCTGATGGAGGAAGTGGGGGAATTGTCAAGAATACTAGTGAGAAAGTATGGCGACCAATCTTTTAAGGAACAGGAATCACAGTTACAGTTAGCCGATGAAATGGCAGATGTGCTGTTTGTGTTGATTTGTTTGGCCAATCAAACTGGTATTGATTTAGCGACTGCCTTGGAGCTGAATTTGCAAAAGAAAACCAATAGGGACGCGCAAAGGCATCAAAACAACGAAAAATTACACCGATAAATGATTCCTACGTATCTTTGCCCACTATGAGTAAGACTCCAACAGACAATACTTTACAGGCCATTATATCGCATGCGAAAGAATATGGTTTTGTATTTCCAAGTAGTGAAATTTATGATGGCTTAGGGGCAGTTTATGATTACGGTCCTTATGGTGCCCAATTAAAGAAAAACATACGTGATTATTGGTGGAATTCCATGACCCAAATGAATGAAAACATTGTGGGTATTGATGCTGCTATTTTTATGCATCCTACTACCTGGAAGGCAAGTGGACATGTGGATAGTTTTAGTGATCCCTTAATTGACAATAAAGACAGCAAAAAAAGATATCGTGTAGACCATTTGATAGAAGGACATGCCGAAAAATTAATCGAGAAAGGGGAGCAGGCTGCAGCAGATAAGCTAATTACAGATATGGATGCTTTATTAGCCAATGATGATTTTGCTGGATTGAAAAAATTAATTGAAGACCACAAAATTCATTGTGCAGTAAGTGGCACAGGGAATTGGACCGATATTCGTCAATTTAATTTAATGTTCTCTACAGAATTGGGTTCGGTGGCAGACGAAGCAAGTACTATTTATTTAAGACCTGAAACAGCGCAAGGTATTTTTGTGAATTTCTTGAATGTGCAAAAAACAGCAAGGATGAAAATTCCATTTGGGATTGCACAAACTGGTAAGGCTTTTAGAAATGAAATTGTTGCCCGTCAGTTTATATTTAGAATGCGTGAGTTTGAGCAAATGGAAATGCAATTCTTTATTAAGCCAGGCACGCAAAAGGAATGGTATGAGCATTGGAAGAATGAGCGTATGAATTGGCATTTAAGTTTAGGCATACCTGCCAACAAATATCGTTTTCATGATCACGTGAAATTGGCACATTATGCCGATGCTGCTTTAGACATTGAATTTGAATTCCCATTTGGATTCAAGGAAGTGGAAGGTATTCACTCGAGAACTGATTTTGACTTAAGCCGTCATCAGGAGTTTAGTAAAAAGAAAATGCAGTATTTCGATACCGAAATCAACCAACATTATATTCCTTACGTAATTGAAACTTCAATTGGTTTGGATAGAATGTTCTTGTTGATTTTGTCCAATTCCTACGAAGAAGAAACCATTCAAAAGGAAGATGGCACTACCGATACAAGAGTGGTATTGCATTTGCCTGCAAGAATCGCTCCGAATAAATTGGCTATTTTACCATTGACTAAAAAAGACGGCTTACCTGAATTAGCAAAAGAATTAATGGAGGATTGTAAAAAATCATTCCATTGTTTTTACGAAGAGAAAGATGCTATTGGAAAGCGTTACCGTCGTCAGGATGCTATTGGTACTCCATTTTGTGTAACGATTGACCACCAAACCAAGGAAGATGGAACTGTAACTGTTCGTCATCGTGATGCGATGACACAGGAGCGTATCCCGATGAGTCAAGTAAAGTCATTGGTTTTAAATGCGATCAACTAGTTTTAAATTTTTCTAGCATATTGAATCCCGAAGCAATTGTTTCGGGATTTTTTTTGTGCTTGATTTAACTGTTTAATAATAGGTTTTTCACTGTTTGCTTTTACATTCCTCCGCGACCCTGTCGCATGCGCTGTAGTTTCAATTTGTATTGAATGGTATTCTCCATCAAGGTATACGGTTGGTTGGCTCGGCTTTTTTTAATATTAGCGACGCTTTGCTCGAAAGGTCGCTTTAGAATGTATATGCAAACAGCGAGTCCTATAAATAGCTTGCAATAAATCATCGACATTCTGAATTTCGAGCCATAGCGTTAAGAAAATGAACATTTGCATCGTTAAAAAATTGCGCATGTCTGAGCGCAGCGAGTTCGCAATTTTAGATGCACATGTTTATTTTTAGCGTCATGGCGATGGTGAAGAATGTGATGAATTATGCAAAGCTATATTGGGTCGCGGAGGAATGTAAAAGCAAACAGTGTAGCATAAAAAAAATACAACAGCGTAGCAATAAAAAAGCCCCGAATGAATCGAGGCTTTAAATAGGTAATAGGAGTGGAGACTATCCGAATGATTCGAAGTGTACTTGCTTTTTATCCAACCCTAATTCTGTCATGTTTTTTCTTGCATCATCAATCATGGCTTTCCAACCACATAACCATACATGTGCGGTTTCCTTGTTGTTTTTCAATAATTCTTGATACACAGGGTGAACATATCCTTTATGTGATCCTGCAGGCACTTCTGTTTCTCTAGAATAACAAGGATGGAAATGGAATCCTGGCTCTTTGGCTTCCAGGGCTTTTAATTCACTAATGTAAAGACCATCTTCAAATTTGCGACATCCAAAAATCAAATGGATATTATTGTGTGCAATTTTGTTTTCATGAATATAAGTAATCATGGATCTGAATGGAGCGATACCTGTTCCTGTACAAATAAAATAAACATCGTTGTCGAAGTTTTTAGGAAGGGTAAATACGCCTTGCGGACCTCTTAAAGTAATTTTACTGCCCACCGATACTTCGTTAAATAAATAAGTTGTACCTAATCCACCTTCTAATAACACAATGACCAATTCGAAAGTGTTAGTGCCATTTGGGGCAGAGGCGATGGAGTAACTTCTCCATCTTTTATTTTTTTGCTCGTGAATGGGCAAATCTAAGGTTACAAACTGCCCTGGGATATAATCAAATTTTTCAAGGCCTGGGATTTCAAAATAAAATCTTTTTGTGTTAGGAGTTTCATTTTCAATTTTAGTAATCACTCCTTCAACCCATTCTAGTGCCATAGTTTTCCATTTTAATTATTAGTAATAAAAACCCTTTGAACATAAACTTTGTTGTTTGCGTAGATCTTTACAAAATAAACACCTGAGGCAAAGTTGTCAATGTTGATATGTTGCGGAGTTCTTTGATTGATAAGGTTTTCTTTTTGGAAAACCTTTACCCCCATCGCATTTATTATTTCTAATGAAATTTGTTGGGTTTGGATATTGCTAAATTGAATGAAAAAAGAATTGCCTTTAATAAGGTTCTCAACATAATCGTTAGAACTGATTTTTAAATTAATTTCCTTAGCACTCGCTTCTGCTACATCTGTAACCAAAATTAGTTTATTATCAGATATGTTTTCACAATCACTTACAATTGTTGCAACTTTATACACTGCGTTTTTAAGGGGTTTATAGCTAATATTGGTGGCTCCTTGAATCAAGGAATCATTCATGAACCACTGGTAAACACTGGCATTGGAGCTTATTAAGCTATCTCCCACTTGGGTGATAGTAGGCTTGGATGTGGACTGTATATTTATCCTAGTTGGGGAACTTACGCAATCGTTTGAGCTTACTTGTGTATTATAGAAAAAGTAAAAAAAGTTTTGATAATTGTTGGTAGCAGGGTCTACACTATTGCCCGTATAGCTAAATACTTTATTGGGGCCAATTGGATAGCTGGGATCGGGTGCGGCATTGTTGCGAAATAGTGCAGCACTATCTGTTTTAATTATCACAATATAGTCACCCGCCTGTGGTACTTTTAAGTTCAAAGTGTATATTTTCCCAGTGTCTCCAGCAGTATAGGGGGAAGCTCCATATACCGGATTGGGGCTACTTGTACCCACATTTAAAGAGACGGTTTGAATTGGTGTATAAGTATAACTAGATCCTGTTACTGTGCCCAAAGTCCCTAATATAAAATCTACTTTCCCGGGATAAGCAGTATAGAGTTTTGTAGTTTCAATGGTAGTAGCTTTAGTGGCATTGATTTTCATAAAATTGCCGCTGTATACATTGTAACTTCCATTTCCTAAACTGGAATTGTTATAAGGCGGAATGCTATTTTGAAATCCTTGTGTAAGATAAACACTATCATTAGTGGTAGTTGCAACTGCTAAGTTGCCCAAGGCAATTGGATTGTATAAAATACTTGAGTCATACCAGTAATAATTGACACTATTATTAGGGTTGTTAACCATCAATTTTAAGGTACCCCCACATAATACTGCAGTACCTGTTGGTGCACTTACATCGGCTGCGCTCACAATGGTGCTAGTAATTGAATTGTTGCTGGTTTGTTGGTCATTGACATTGTTGGCTGTTGCCGTGATGGTATAGCTTGTATTGGCTTCTATAGGAATAGGTTTTTGAAAAGTATAGTACATACTTTCAAGGCCATTTAAACGCGCGTTGAAAACCTCATTAATATTCAAGATGGTTGTTGCTCCTTTGCGAACCGTTAAATTCAAAGGAATATTGTTTTGAGCAGTGGTGCCTAAATTGGAAAGTTTAATGCTCACATATTGAGCGCCTCTTTTGCATACTCCGCCTACAGGATTCGTAATTTCGTTCACTTGTAAATCATTGGATGCGCTATTTATTTTCAAAGTATAATCTTGGGTTTCGCCAATTGCATACGTGCCACAAGCAGTTACATTATCTGCCGAGCTTGTTTCTACTACTACAACTCTTAATTTTAATAATTTTCCAATAGCAATAGTAGATGGGATGCTGATTGCGCCTGTAAAATTTCCATTCGTTTGTGCAGTGCTAGTTAATGCCAACTCATTGGTATCAAAAATGCCATTGTTATTATAGTCAATAAATATTTTCACAAAACGGGTTAGGTTGGTTGCATCTGCTGAGCCTAATTTTATAAAAACGGGTAGGCTGCCATTGGGTTCGCCTGTGATATATAAATTGGTATTGTCAATGTATTGGTTGTTGCTTGCATTTGTATATTGGATATTATTGATGCTAATACTGTCCATTCTTGTGCCCGCAGTAGAACTTGCGGTAGATGTGCAATAGGCAGCACCACCTGCGCCACTCACTACAAGGGAGTAAGCTTGTTGCCCTCTTGCAAGTGTACCTTTATGGTTCACGGTAATCGTATAGGTTTTGCCTACTTGAGTGGAATCAATTTCCACTTTCTCCACATTGTCAACGTTGTTAATACCTTTTATAGCTGCATTGTCTGGAGCTGTTCGGTTTAAAGTCCAAGGATAAGTGATCGTTCCATTGTTGCTAATAACAATGTCTAAATCATTCACTAATCGATGCGTAGTATCATTTAATAAACTTGTAGTGGTTCCCTTTACATCGGTCCATACAAGGGTTGCCTTGAGAGGCTTTGCGCCAGAAGCGATCACAGTATAAGTATGCGTTTGCGCATTGGCAAGGGTAGTATCATAAATTAAATCCACACTACTTGCATTGTTGTGGTTGGTAAATGCATTACTTAAAACGTTGGCTGCTTCTGACATATTCAATACCCCCCAACCAAATTTATAATCTGGTCCAGGAGTAATTCCTGCTTCATTAGCGGTATGTATTGCCAAGGCTTTTAAGGTAGCTGATTTAATAAATTTATTAGGTTTGAGTCTTTGGCTTAGTTCTTGAAGTAAGATTAAACTTCCTGTTGCGCCAGGAGCTGCCATGGAAGTGCCACTCAAATAAGCATAGCTAGAATCATTGGTACTAATGGTAGAATAAACTGTTTGTCCATCTGTCACCAAATCAGGTTTAATTCTTCCGTCATCTGTAGGTCCCCAGGAACTAAAACTCGTCATGGTTGCATCGGAAGGTTTTAGGTAGCCACCACTAATTCCTGTAATAGCTCCCACGGTTAAAATGTTTTTGGCATTCGCTTCGGTGGGTAAAGTTTCATAACTATTGTTACTACTTAAACTATCTGGACGATTGCCTGCATTGTACATTCTTCCGTTTTGATCTCTTCTCCAATAAGTTTGTCCCACTGCAGGACCTGTTGTAGAACGATTATTGCCAGCAGATTTTACAATCAAATAATAGGGAGCATTGTATGCAATAGAATCATAGGTTTGTCCCGAACTTTCGTACAAACCGAATTTATAATCTTCTTTCTCATTCCATCTTCCATTGAATTCCCATCTAGATGAATCGGTATTGTAGTCCCATCCACAAACTGCACCGTAGGAGTGATTGGAAATGAGTAATCCATTGGCAGCTGCTGTGGCCATTTCAGATTCGTCATTGTTCCAATCATAAGCATAAGCCCCTTTCACGCCATTGGCCATTCCTTTTGACAAAGGATTGATGCCTGTACTCATTATAATGCCTGCGACATGGGTAGGGTGGTCCACTATATTGGTTGCATTGTCTCTTTGAACAATTCTTCCAATAAGTTCTTTATGGGTTAAGCGTGGTGAACCTTCATCCCAAATGCCAATCCGATTGGTAATACTATCACTACTTCCATTTAAATTGAATCCTGTGTTACCTCCAGTCCAAAGCTGGTTGGTATTTACAGTAATGGCTTGTACTGGATCGGCATAAGTAGTAAAATAAATGGGTAGACCACTATCATCTAATCCAACTAAGCTTGTATAAATATTATTTTTTGACTTGTATTGTAAGGGCCATCCTTTTTCCTTTGCTTTAATGATGGCCTGTGAAAACTTAGAGCGATATTCCAAATCAAGTGACTTGGCTGTATTGATTAATGCCGTTTTTTTGGTTTCAATTTGGGCATTTGCAACCACTGTTTTGGTCAATAAAAAAATGGATATATAAATGAGTTTTCGCATGCCGCTAGATTAATATAAATGATTGGGATAGGGGTACTTAAAATTACAATCAATTCTCCATATTTTTTGCTGTAATTTTAGTGCAAATTGATCTTATGCGAACTAAGTTTAGCTATTGGATTTATTGTTGTACATTCTTGCTATTTTCCTGTGGTGGACTACAGAAAATGAGTAAAAAGTCTAATCTTATTGGGCATATTTATGAGCATCAATACAATAATATGCCCATGGTAGGTAAAAAAAGCAGTAATGGAATTCCTTTAAAGACAGTCTTGTATATCTATGAGCCAACAGCTCTGAATCAAGTTGAGGAAAATTTGCTGCCTGGCAATACCATTACTACCATATTTTCAAAAAGACTTGATTCTGTGCAATCAAATGAAAAAGGGGCTTTTGCGATGCAATTAAAACCAGGCAAGTACAGCGTTTTTGTGCAATACGGAAAGGGTTATTATATCCCTTATTTTTCAGGTAACAATTGGTTAGGTTTAATTGAAATTAAGCCCAATGAGCAACAGGTATTGGATATACATGTTCAATCCAATGCTAGTTTTGAATAATAATTTCATTTCAGTTTAAAAAAGCAGAGTATCTTTGTGCCTTCGGTATGAATGAGCAATCTTTGTTTGAAAAGTATAGACAATCCCCCCTCCTAAATAATTTGGTGGACAGGATTGCTATGTCCAATGTTGAAAAAAAACCATATCAAACTTTTTTAAAAAACATAAATGGATCGGCTACAGCTTTTGTTTTACAAGCACTATTTACCCATCCTAATACTTCGCATCTCAATCATTTAGTGGTGTTGAATGATGCCGAAGAAGCCGCCTATTTTTTTAATTCCATTGAAAGTGTAACAGAGGCATTGGATTTATTTTATTTCCCATCCTCCTTTAAATCTCCCCATAATTTTAGCATCTTAAATCCTTCGCATGTAATGTTAAGGACCGAAGCCTTGACGAAAATTTCAATGGGAGGGAATAAAAAAATTGTGGTCACTTATCCCGAGGCATTGTTTGAGAAAGTGGTTATGGCCAAAACCTTGCAGCAAAATATCATTCAAATAAAAACCAATGACCATTTGGATGTGAATGGATTGATGCAACAAATGATTGATTATGGTTTTGAACGCACGGACTTTGTATATGAGCCAGGGCAGTTTGCATTGAGAGGTGGAATTTTAGATATTTATTCTTTTGGCAATGAAAAACCCTATCGTATTGAATTGTTTGGAGAAGAGGTAGATAGTATTCGTTTGTTTGATCCTGCATCGCAATTAAGTGAGCGTAAATTATTGCAGGTAAATATTATTCCCAATGTGACTACACAATTTGAAGAAGCGCAAAAAATTCCTTTATTGGATTTTTTAGAAAAAGATACGATAGTGTGGTTAAAGGATTGGGATGTATCCAAACAAAAAGGCTTGGATCAAGCCGAAGCTTTGGAAACTTTTATTACGCATCATGCCGCTATGAACAAGGCCGATGATTCGGATCCACATAAAAAAGAATCCCATTTAGATGATTTTGAAACTGTATTGGCTACTGAGGAAAAATTGAAACAGCATACCCTTATTGAATGGGGATTTCAGGCGCAGTTAAGCAATGAGCATTTGCAGTTCAATGTCCAATCCCAACCCATTTTTAATAGACAGTTTCAGTACTTGATAGCAAATTTGCAGGATTTAGAAAAACAGGGGTACACGCTTTATTTGTTTGCTGAGCAAGCAAAGCAATTGGAAAGATTACATGCCATTTTTACCGACTTAAAAACAGAAATACAATTTACACCAATTGTAAAAAGTATTCATGAGGGTTTTATTGACCATGACCACAAAATGGTTTGTTATACCGACCACCAAATATTTCAACGTTATCACAAATACAAGGTTAAACAGGCTTATAGTAAAAGCAAGGCCATTACCCTTAGAACCTTGCGTGATTTACAATCGGGCGATTATGTAACGCATATTGATCACGGGGTAGGCGTATATAGTGGTTTGCAAAAAATTGAAGTGAATGGGCATATGCAGGAGGCAGTGCGTATCATTTATAAGGATAGTGATATTTTATACGTGAATATTAACTCCCTGCATAAAATATCGAAATATACTGGTAAGGAAGGGGCGCCTCCTAAAGTGAATAAATTAGGATCGGATGCCTGGGTGAAATTAAAGGACAAAACAAAGGCAAAAGTTAAAGCCATTGCTTTTGACCTGATTAAATTATATGCGCATCGTAAAGCCCAGTTGGGATTTGCTTTTACGCCCGACAATTATATGATACATGAATTGGAAGCATCCTTTATGTATGAGGATACTATTGATCAAGCCAAAGCCATTGCCGATGTAAAAAAAGATATGGAACAAGCTGCGCCCATGGATCGTTTGGTTTGTGGAGATGTTGGGTTTGGTAAAACCGAAGTGGCTGTGCGTGCTGCATTCAAGGCGGCCATTGATGGAAAACAAGTTGCGGTATTAGTGCCTACTACTATTTTGGCCTTTCAGCATTATAAAACATTTAAAGAGCGATTGAAAGATTTTCCTGTGACGGTAGATTATTTAAATCGTTTTAAAACCAGCGCCGAGAAAAAAGCAACCATTGAAAAAGTAAAAGCAGGTCAGGTTGATATATTGGTAGGAACACATGGTATTTTAGGCAAGGAAGTAGCATTTAAAGATTTGGGTTTGATGATTATAGATGAGGAGCAAAAGTTTGGAGTGGCACATAAGGAAAAATTAAAAACTTTAAGAACCACCGTGGATTGTTTAACCCTCACTGCAACGCCCATTCCAAGAACATTGCATTTTAGTTTAATGGGTGCGCGTGATTTAAGTATTATCAATACCGCACCAGCCAATAGGCAGCCCATTCATACCGAAGTACAGGTATTTCATGAGGATGTGATACGAGAAACCATTTATTATGAAACAGAACGAGGCGGTCAAGTATTTTTTATTCACAATCGGGTACAGGGTTTGGCCGAGATGTGTGCCATGATTCAAAAATTGTGTCCCGATTTAAGTATTGGTTTTGCCCATGGTCAATTGGAAGGGCATCAATTGGAAGAAAAGATTTTAGATTTTATAGAGCGCAGGTATGATGTATTGGTTTGTACTAATATTGTAGAGAGTGGGGTAGATATTCCCAATGTAAATACCATTATTGTAAACAACGCGCATCATTTTGGATTAAGTGATTTGCATCAATTAAGAGGAAGGGTTGGACGTAGTAATAAAAAAGCATTCTGTTATTTATTAGCGCCGCCTATGAGCACTTTGCCCGATGATTCTCGTAAGCGTTTACAAACCTTGGAGCAGTTTAGTGAACTAGGAAGTGGATTTCAAATTGCCATGCGCGATTTGGATATCCGTGGAGCGGGTAATTTATTGGGAGGAGAACAATCTGGGTTTATGGCAGAAATAGGTTTTGAAATGTACCAGAAAATTTTAGCCGAAGCAGTAAGAGAATTGAAGCGTTCCGATTTCCAAGAATTGTTTAAAGAAGAAATTAGCAAGCAGGATGATTTTGTAACCGATTGTACGATTGATACTGATTTGGAAATTATGATTCCAGATAGCTATGTTGAAAATATTGGAGAAAGGCTTTCCTTGTACACCCGATTGGATCAGTCCGAGGACGATGCGGAATTGGAGCAAATAAAGGCCGAATTAATAGATCGATTTGGTCCTTTGCCTGCACCAGTGAATGATTTGTTCATTACCATACAATGCAGAAGATTGGCCATTTCCTTGGGTTTTGAGAAAATGACCTTAAAAGAAAATACCCTTCGCTGCTTCTTTATCAATCGTCCTGATTCTCCTTATTTTGAAAGTGATACTTTTAAAAACTTACTGGCATTTACACAAACTTCCATGAACAATGCCCACTTTAAACAAGTAGGTAAAACTTTTATCTTGATTATTAAAGACATCAATGGCATGGAAGCATGCGCTAGGGTATTGCAAAAAATGGTAGGGGGTGTGGTAGGCATTAAAGCTTAGTGATTGCAATTGAATGCTTTTGTTTTTAAGGGATTCTCCCATTTTTTTTGTACTATTATAGTATTAAATCAATTTTATGGAAAATCAACAAGCAGATTTTTTAATACCTCCTACCCAGGATGAAAAAACATTGGCAGTGCTTGCACATGTTTTAGGATTTTTTGGATCCTTTATTGTTCCGCTTATTATTTATTTAGTAAAGAAAGACGAGTCTCCTTATGTGCGTGAACATGCAAAGGAAGCATTGAACTTTCATATATCTATGGCCATTTATTATACTATTAGTATTATTTTAATTTTAGTATTGATAGGTATATTAGGCGTTATTTTCTTAGGTACCTTCTCCTTAGTAGTAAGTATTGTTGCAGCTATCAAGGCTTTGGATGGTAAACCTTATCGATATCCATTGTGTATTCGATTTATTCAATAGCCTTATTTAGGTGCATAAAAAAAGCCGCTGAAATTCAGCGGCTTTTTTTATAGTTATTGCTTTAAGCAAGAATACTAGAATCCTTTTTTAGCTACACCGTCAGCAATTGCTTTTAATGCATTTGCTTCGCTCATGATAGCAGCCATTTTATTTCCTTTACCATCATGACCGCCTGCCATATAGCCGCCTTTAGCAGTTTTAGTGATTACCGCGTCATGCATTGGTACATTTTTTTCTTTTGTTTTTAAGCAGTATGCTTTGATCATTTTTGAAGTGTCCATTTTGTATAAATTTTAGTGTTAAAATTGCTGAATTGAAAGTAGGTTATTTTTTGTTAAAAAATGCCTTTTTTAGACCTAAAACAAGGTTTAGGCGTCGATTTTGGCATATTTAGCATGTGTTTCAATGAATTCTCGTCTAGGAGCCACTTCGTCACCCATTAACATACTAAAGATACGATCTGCTTCGGCAGCGCTATCAATGGTTACTTGTTTTAAGGTTCTACGGCTTGGATCCATGGTCGTTTCCCATAATTGATCGGCGTTCATTTCACCCAAACCTTTGTATCGTTGAATGGTTACGGAGCTATCATTACCGCCGCCTAATTTTACTACCAAGTCTTTGCGTTGTTCTTCACTGTAGGCATATTCCTGGTCCTTTCCTTTTTTCACTAAGTACAAAGGAGGTTGTGCAATATATACATAGCCATTTTGTACGAGTTCTTTCATGTATCTAAATATAAAAGTAAGAATTAAGGTAGCGATATGCGAACCATCCACGTCGGCATCGGTCATGATGATTAATTTATGGTAACGCAATTTTCCAATGTTCAAAGCTTTTGGATCCTCGGGTGTACCCACCGTTACGCCCAATGCAGTGTACATATTTCTAATTTCCTCGTTCTCATAAATTTTATGTTCCATTGCTTTTTCAACGTTCAAAATTTTACCACGCAATGGTAAAATGGCTTGATAACTTCTATCACGTCCTTGTTTCGCAGTACCACCAGCCGAGTCCCCTTCCACCAAGTACAATTCACATCTTTCTGGATCTCTTTCAGAACAGTCTGCTAATTTACCTGGTAAGCCACCGCCCGATAAAACGGTTTTTCTTTGCACCATATCACGCGCTTTTTTAGCAGCGACACGCGCTTGGGCAGCTAAGATAATTTTTGAAATTACATACTTCGCTTCCTTAGGGTTTTCTTCCAAGTAAGCTTCTAATACGCGCGATACGGTAGTTTGCACCACACCACTTACTTCACTATTCCCTAATTTGGTTTTGGTTTGACCTTCAAATTGAGGCTCAGGTACTTTTACTGAAATGATCGCACTTAAACCTTCCCTAAAGTCATCTCCTTCTACGGTTACTTTTGCTTTTTCAAACAATCCTTCCTTATCTCCATAGCTTTTAAATACACGTGTTAACGCAGTTCTAAAACCAGTTACGTGTGTACCGCCTTCGATGGTATTGATATTGTTAACGTAGGAGAAAATGTTTTCTTTAAAATCATCATTGTAAGTTAAAGCTACTTCAACTGCTACATTTGATGCTTCATCATGTCCTTCAACATATAATGGAGTAGTGATGATTGGATTGCGGTTGGCATTTTTATCCAACATTTGCACGAACTCAATAATACCTCCTTCACTATAAAAATTATTCGTGTAAGGCTGTCCATCTTCGCCCAATTCTCTCAAATCGGTTAAAGTAATATTGATACGCTTATTCAAATAAGACAACTCACGTAAACGACCTTCTAAAATTTCTTTCTTATAAACGGTTTCTTGGAAAATACTTGCATCAGGCCAGAAGTGAACATGCGTTCCTGTTTTTTCACTCGTGCCCGTTTCTCTTACCGCATATTTAGGTACACCAATGCTATATTCTTGCTCAAATATTTTTCCTTCTCTTTGAACAGTCACTAATAATTTAGTACTCAAGGCGTTCACACAACTTACACCCACACCGTGCAATCCACCAGATACTTTGTAGGTATTTTTATCGAATTTACCTCCGGCGTGTAGTACGGTCATTACCACTTCCAAAGCAGATTTTTTCTCTTTAGAGTGCATTGCGGTAGGAATACCACGACCATTGTCCTGAACACTTATGGAGTTGTCCTTATGAATAGTCACTTCAATGTGAGAGCAATAGCCAGCTAAGGCTTCATCGATGGAGTTGTCCACTACCTCATATACAAGGTGGTGTAACCCTTTGGAGCCCACGTCTCCAATATACATTGCGGGTCTTTTTCTAACCGCCTCCAAACCCTCTAGGACCTGGATACTATCGGCGCCATAATTCTTGTTTTCGGCCGAATCTGGGTGTTGTAAATCTTCTGACATAAATAGAACTGTTTTTGTTTTTATAGGGCGTTTCAAACGCATACAAACTTAAGAAAATTAAGCAGTTAGAT
>JBDKLP010000024.1:0-46297 GCA_039795575.1 Bacteroidota bacterium
TTAAACTGCTGTCACAGATGGGATCGAACCATCGTTGAGGGTTTTGCTGACCCCTGCCTTTCCACTCGGCCACATGACAATATATTGAATAATGCATTCCAGGTTGAGCCTTCAAATGCTAGTTTATTTGCTAAGTTGCACTTTGAGAGCACTAAGATAACGCAAAATTTCATATTGTCTACTGTTTTTATAGACTTTATTGTGATTCGAAAAGCATTTTTTTATTTTATTGATTATCAAAAGTTTACATATTACACAAATCTGGTTATAACGGAAATATTGTAGCTTTTAAAAAACCATTCCCACCAGCTCATTATAAATTATCTTTGTGAGGCAAATTATGCTAACTATATTTTTCTCGCAATGACCACTCCCGTTTTAGCTGTCCTTTTTTTAATTGCTACTATCGCCATTTGGGTCAGTGGCATTCAATTAACAAAAGCCATCGATGCGATTACCACCCATTTTAATTTAGGAGAGGCATTTGGGGGAATGGTATTTTTATCCATCGTTACCAATTTACCCGAGATTGCCATTACTGCAGTTGCTGCTTATGAACGCGACTATGATATGGCCATTAGTAATTTATTAGGTGGCATTGCTATTCAAACAGTTGTATTGGTATTGATTGATATTTTTGGTGTAGGACGAAAAGCAGCACTCACCGAAAAAGGCCATTCTAAAATATTGATCATTGAAGGCGCTGCTGTAATTTTTATTTTGAGCATGGTGATTATTGCAAGTCAATTTCCTAGTACCTTATTTTTTGCACGAAGCACTCCTTTTGAATGGATGATTTTGGGCATTTGGTTGTTTACTATTTACTTGACCACCCAATTGATTGGAAAGAAAAAAAACAGTACTATTCATACTAGTAACACTTCGATTGAAAATTTAAGATTACCTAAATCCAAATTTAAAGGGAGCATCACCAAAGCATTACTAGTGTTAACTTTGGGAGCTGTTATTACATTAATTGCTGGATGGGGCTTAGAAATTACGGGCAAACAATTGGCAGCAAGATGGAATATGGGAGGTGTATTATTTGGTGCTACCATTTTAGCATTGTGTACCGCCTTACCTGAAATTACTACAGGAATCGCTTCTGCAAAAATTAGAGACTATCATATGGCCGTAAGTGATATTTTTGGAGGCAATGCATTTTTACCTGTATTATTTTTAATGGCATCTTTTATTAGTGGTGATGCCATTCTTCCC
The DNA here is from genome assembly GCA_039795575.1 of Bacteroidota bacterium. Lineage (GTDB taxonomy): Bacteria > Bacteroidota > Bacteroidia > Chitinophagales > Chitinophagaceae > Sediminibacterium. Next base: position 1,219 of record JBDKLP010000024.1, read on the forward strand.
AATTTAAAACCTTCCGATATTTATTTAACCATTCTTGGCATCATCCTTACAGGTATTTACATGATGGGGATGGTATTGCACTCCAAAAAACAAATACTACGTATGGGCCTAGATTCCTTTGTAGTAGTAATTGTTTATTTACTTGGGCTATGGGGTTTGCTTTCATTGGTGTAGCTATTAAAGCGTTTCTACTATAACAGTCAATCCTTGTATTGCGCCACTTATAATATTAAACATTGTACAATAAATTTTGTCTTAATTTTGACTCAAATTAAACTACAATCAACAGCATGAAAAAAATTGTATTCAGTGCTTTACTACTATTACCATTTTTATTAAATGCCCAAAACAGCGGCTATCAAATAAGCAAGTCCTTTCCCATTAAAAGCAATGGAGGCTGGGATTACTTAACTGTGTATAAAGACAATTTGTATGTGTCTCATGGTACGCAGGTAAATATTTTAAACAAAACAACGGGAGATTCGGTAGGTATCATTGAAAATACAACTGGCGTGCATGGCATTGCATTTGACCCCATTCAAAATATAGGTTTTACCAGCAATGGAAAATTAAACAATGTGTTTGCGTTTAATGTAGATAACAATAAAGTTATTGCCACCATTCCAACAGGCGAAAATCCTGACGCCATTTTTTACGAACCCTTTACGAAAACAATTATTACTTGTAATGGCCGCGGAAAAAATTTGACGTTTATTAATCCAATCACCTTTAATGTAATTGGACAAGTAGAAGTGGGTGGCAAGCCAGAAACTGCTGTTTCCGATAATGCCGGTAATATTTATGTAAATGTGGAAGATAAAAATGAGATTGTAAAAGTGGATGCTGTGCATTTTAAAGTATTGGCACATTGGAATTTGCTTCCTCTTGAAGAACCCACAGGACTGGCAATTGACCTAGATCAAAAAAGATTATTTGCAGCAGGTGAAAAAAGAATGACGGTTGTGGATTATACCACTGGCAAAATTGTAAAAAGCTTACCCATTGGTGAAGGTTGTGACGGCTTGGTATATAACAAACAAGCAAATTTAATATTCACTGCCAATGGAGAAGCTGGAACCCTTACTGTTATTAAATCCAATAATAAACAGTACCAAGTAGTTGAAAATATTAAAACGGTAGTAAGTGCAAGAACCATTGCTATTGATGATAGTTGCGGCAATATTTATTTGCCTGCTGCGAATTTTCAAAAACCACTTCCTGGTGTTGAAATGAACAAGCGAACACCGATAGTACCTGGAAGTTTTAGAATTTTAGTAATAAGTAAAAAATAATATAACGATGTTTAAGTATTTAGGATTATTGTCGATGGCCTTTGGAGTGCAAAGTGTACAAGCACAAAATATCGAAGGAAAAATAGTAGATAAGGAAGATGGAAAGGTATTACAAGGAGTAAGCATTCGTATTGCCAATAGCAATAAAGGAACCAGTAGCAATGAAGCAGGATCCTATCGTTTAATAAATATTGGAGCCGGAGACTGGCACTTGTTAGTTGCTTACACTGGTTATGAAAGTGTAGACACCCTTATTCACCTCAATGGGAAGAATGCAATCAACATTAACTTTGCCTTAGAAGCAAAAAAAGAAGCACTCGAAGAAGTAATCATTGTTTCCTCTTCAAGAACCAATTCAAGAATTGAGGATCTCCCCACCAAAGTAGAAGTGTTGGGCTCAGAAGAAGTGAAAGAAGAGAATGGTATTAAGCCTGGTAATATAGCTAGTTTATTAGGAGATATTGCTGGAATACAAATACAACAAACCAGTGCTGCAACCGGGAATGCAGATATGCGTATTCAAGGCTTACAAGGTAAATACACACAGATACTAAGAGACGGTATGCCCTTATTTGGTGGCTATGCAGGAAGCTTTAGCATTTTACAAATACCTCCATTGGATTTACAACAAATTGAATTGGTAAAAGGTGCAAGCTCTACTTTATATGGTGGAGGTGCGATTGCAGGCATGTTGAATTTAATTTCTAAAAAACCTAAGCTTGGCAGGCCTGAGAAAAGCTTAACGCTCAATTATTCAAGCCTAAACGAATTCAACGCCAATACTTTTTTCTCAGAAAGAAATAAAAACATAGGCTACACTTTATATGCAGGGACCACACAACAAAAAGAAATGGATGTGGACAAGGATGGTTTTTCAGATGTGCCTAGTGTAAAAAATGTTTTCGTTCATCCACGAGTATTTATTTATGGGAAAGACAATTCAACACTAACCCTAGGTTATACCTTAAACTACGAGGATCGCAACGGCGGTGATATGAATGTATTAAAGGGCAATGCCAATGCAAGTCATGCCTATTTTGATGAAAACAAAATGTTTAGAAACACTGCCGACGCATTATGGGAAAAGAAATATGATGATGGAAGCATGCTTACAGCCAAAGCAAATTATAGCATCCTCAACCGAGACATTATCACTAATAGTTTCGGTATGCGTGGAACACAATCAAGTTGGTATAGCGAATTGGCTTATTCCAAAAAATTAGCAGCACATCATTTAGTGATGGGTGTGAATTTTAATGGAGAAGCTTTCAAAAAACAGTTGCCCGATAGCAGCTATATTCCCAATTCATCATTAAACACAATTGGCGCTTTTGTTCAAGATGACTGGAAATTAAGTCCTGCATTTACTTTACAGTCGGGATTAAGAATTGATCACATGAACGATTTTGGCAATTTTGTGCTTCCAAGATTATCAATGATGTACAAAGTAAATAATCGAGTGACGATGCGACTTGGCGGCGGAGCGGGATACAAAACACCGAATATTTTTAGTGCCGAAGTGGATGAGCGTAATTTGCCTTATATCCTTGGATTTAATAGCAATATACAATCAGAGCAATCTATTGGTGCTAATTATGATATTAATTATAAAACAAAAATAGAGGGTTGGGAACTTACCCTCAATCAAACATTCTTTTACAATAGCATTCAACATCCTATCACATTACAATACCTTCCTAATCAAATATTGTATTATTCTTTTAGCTATCCTTTGTTGTCGGTATTCGCAAATGAAGCGAAAACGTTGGAATCAAAAGGGATGGAATCTTACTTACAAGCGGTACGCGGTCCTTTAGAACTATATGCTGGGTATGTTTACACCGATGCAAAAAGAAATTACAATAGTATTGCAAGTAACCTTCCATTAATTGCGAAACATAAATTTGCTACCGTAATTGCTTATGAGTTTAGTGAAAGCTTTAGAGCAGGCATTGAAGCTTCCTATACCGGAAAGCAATACTTAGATAATGGAACGAGCACCAACCCTTATACCTTGGCAGCAATTATGTTAAGATACAATTGGGGCAAGGCAAGCTTTGTACTTAACTGTGAGAATTTATTTGATCAACGTCAAAATAAAAATGGCTCTATAGTAATACCTCCTTATAATAATCCAAGTTTCCCTGAAATTTGGGCGCCTTTAGATGGCAGGGTTGTTAACTTATCCATGCACCTTAAGTGGTAAGTCACAAATAATTTTCGGTAAATACTTTTTTTATTGCCCATACATTTAAAACAAAAATGTATGGGTTTTTTATTTAAAAGAAATAAGAAATCGCTTTTGTATCTCTTATTTTGGAGCAGTCCATGCTTTCTGTTGGCACAAGACAATAACCTTTTCATTGGTGGATTTGGATTCAACCCTATTGGCAACACAAAATACCTGCCTCCACTTGTTGTGGATTGGACCGGAGGAGAATGCCTTCAGCTTACTGCTTCTAGTCCTTATTTAAAGTGGATCTTAAGTTTTGGCTTTTTACAAAATGATTACGACAAATCAATGCTTTTTAAATCCTTGGATAGTTTTGGATGGCAAATAAAAGTGGGGCCCAATCCTTTTTCCAACTATTTAATTGTTCAGTGCAAACAAGAGGGGATTGTTATTACTAAAATCCTGTTGTCCGATTTATCGGGCAAACTGCTATATCAATCCAATGGCATGTATTCGGGCACTGCATTCCATAAACGCATTCATATTGCACAAATAAGTGCTGGGAGCTATTTGCTGCTCATTTATTTTATTGTAGGCAATGGTGTAAAGCAGATGCGCAGTTATACACTTTTACAAAATTAACTTATGAAAAAGCAATTAGTTATTGGCCTGGGATTTCTATTCTATATGCAGTGCTGTGTAGCTCAGGACACCGAAGGCATCCATTTACAAGGCATTGCAAGAAACGAACTAGGAATGATTGTGGCGAACAAACAAATTGCCTTGCGACTAAGCATTGGGACAGATAGCAACTTTTCACATATTGTATATCAGGAAATCAAATCCGTAACCACCAATGTATTGGGCCTGTTTTTTATCAATTTGGGCAGCAATGAAAATGGCAAACTGATAACAATGGGTAGCTTTGATGCTGTTGATTGGAGTATGCCCCAGTATATAAGCATAGAAATTGACCCTAGTAATGCACTGAGTTTTACCTTAATGGGGATTGAAAAAATACAGTTTGTGCCTAAGGCTTTTTACGCTTCGGTGGCCAAGAAAATAAATTCGGTAGTTCCTATTGAGCTGGGTGGGACCGGCCTTACCAATTTGAGGGACATCAAACAATTGATGGGGATTGATCGTGTTAGCAATACTCCAGATAGTTTAAAGCCCATTAGTATTGCGATGCTTACAAGTTTAAATGAAAAATTAAAAAAATCAGATACCCTTTCTTTAAGCAATCGCATTAATGGAAAAATTTCCGTTGGTGGATTAAATAGCAGTGAAATTACAACAGGACTTGGCTACACGCCAGTTAAAAATTTATTTGGACAATTTTATGATACGGGCCGTCAAACCACTTTGATCAATACCGCGACAGCGGTCAAATTTTTTTTTCAAAATGCCACCAACAAAATTAGCGTTGCCAATAATTCAAATGGACTGCCAACAAGGATAACTGTAACCGATGCAGGAATTTACCATGTCAACTATAGTTTACAGTTTATCAAAACAGATGCAGGAAACGATGAAGTCAATATTTGGATTCGACGCAACGGATCGGCCTATGTCAATAGCAATGGAATTGTAATTGTTCAAGGAAATAATTATAAAAATTATTTTAATGGAAGTTGTTTTGTGGAATTAGGAAGCAATGACTATTTGGAAATATTTTACTTTGTAAAAAACGCAAATTCCATCATTGCAGGCACTCCTGCGAATACTCAAACCCCCTCAAGACCAGCAGTTCCTTCCGCAAGCTTAACCATTCATGCAGTAAATTAAAAAGATATGCCTTTGATAATTTTTATCAACTAACCAAAAGGCTGCTCTATAGAAACACTTTGCTTGGTAAAGAAATGAGGGCCGTCTTCGGCAATGTATAAACAATCTTCCAATCGAATGCCAAATTCACCAGGAATAGAAATAGTAGGCTCATTGCTAAAACACATTCCCACCTGAATGGGAGTTTTATTGCCTTTCACAAAATTGGTCCACTCATGTCCTTCTAATCCAATGCCATGTCCTGTTCTATGCGGTAGGCCTGGAAGTTTATAGTTTTTATGAAACCCCGCTTTTTCAATGACCCCTCTTGCAGCTGCATCCACAACTTCACAGGGTGCGCCAATTTTGATGGCGGCAAATGCAGCATCCTGTGCTTGCTTTTCTAAGTTCCATATATCCACCTGCCTTTGTGTAGGTTTGCCCACAACAATGGTTCTGGAAATATCGGACGCATACCCTTCACAACTAGTGCCTCCATCTACTAACACAATATCTCCTTCTTGTATAATTTGAGGCGCAATACTTCCATGTGGCAATGCAGAATACTTACCTACTATCACCATAGCGCCTCCGCTAAAACCTAGTTTTCTAAAAGCCCCACTAATATTGGCGCTTAATTCAGATTGAGACATACCTGGACGAACGGAAGGAAATGCCATTTTATACGCTTCAATGGTAACATCATTGGCTATTTGCATTAAAGCAATTTCAGCATTGCTCTTGATCATTCTACAACCCGCAGTAATGGGGGTTGCGTCCACAATATCAAAACCTGTTGCTAATTTTTTTACCCCATTGGCAATAAAAAAACGAACCCTTTCTTCCATACCAATTCGATGATATTGCACTCCACGATCCTTTACGGCGCTCAATATTAAAGCATAAGGACTTTCATGTTCCTCCCAACAACGTATCTCTGTACCAAACTCGGATTTAATTAGTTCTTTAGCACGGTCCTCTTCAAACTTTGGACAGATATATACAAGTGCTCCCTTTGCAGGAATAACCACCCCAAAAGTTCTTTCACTCTGGCCCCAGTTCATACCCGTAAAATAAAAACAAGAGGTGGTGCCTTCTAAAAAGATCGCATCCATTTTTTCCCTAGCCATCAACTCCTGTGCTTTAGCAATTCTTTGTTTTCGTTCTGCTACTGTAATGGGAACAATATTGTCTTTATAATTCCGAAGCAAGGAAGTCATATTGTTTTGACTCATGCCCAATTGGCTCAGGGGCAATGCCGCAGCGGTTAATCCAGTAAGGCCTAAAAACTTTCTTCGGTTGATGCTATTCATGGTTGACAGGTATTAATTTTTCGTTACTAAAGATAATACAGTTTAGCTTAGGTTTCATTACCGATTAAATTGATTAAATTGAGTAGCCCTTTCGGCAGTTCAATCCATTAAATTTTCAATCTATTAAATTGTTGAACATGAAAAAATTAATACCTCTTTTAATTTGTATTTTTTTGTTGTCGACTAGTTATGCGAATATTCGTTTGCCCAATATCATTGGTTCACATATGGTATTGCAACAAAATGCCAAAGTGAAAATTTGGGGATGGGGTGCACCAGAGGAAATGGTGAGTATTACAACAAATTGGGATACTACAACCTATAAAGTACAAACTGGAAATGGCGCAAAGTGGTCAACAAATATCACAACACCAAAAGCAGGTGGCCCGTATCGCATTACTATTAAAGGAGTCAATGAAATTGTGTTAGAAGACGTGTTGATTGGCGAGGTTTGGGTTTGCAGTGGCCAAAGTAATATGGAATGGTCAGGTGCTCAAAAACTACAACAGTCTATTGAAGAAGCCCCCAATGCCAACAATAATAGCATTCGATTTTTTTACATACCCAAAGCGACTTCCAATTATCCACAGGAAAATGTAGATGGACATTGGGTAGTTTGTACGCCCAACGAAATGCTTAATTTTAGTGCTATTGGCTATTTTTTTGGTAAAAATTTGGTTTCCAAATTAAGCAGTCCCGTGGGACTAATTAATGCAAACTGGGGCGGTACACCCGCTGAAACTTGGACGCCAGAATACGTGATAGCGGAAGATTTGAATTTAAGCGCCGCTGCAAAAAAACAAGATAGCACCCCTTGGTGGTCACCTCGCGTGGGAGATACCTATAATGCAATGATTGCACCCATTACCGATTTTAAAATTGCAGGCGTGATTTGGTATCAAGGAGAAAGCAATGTTGAAACCTATTATGCATATGAATCCCTATTTACCAAAATGATTGGTGCATGGCGAAAAGCATGGGGGTTTGAACTTCCTTTTTACTTTGTACAAATTGCGCCCTATAAATATGAACAAAAACTTACCGGTGCTTTGTTAAGAGAAGCCCAAACAAAAGCAGCAAATTATCCAAATACAGGCATGGTGGTGGTTTCCGATTTAGTGCCCGACACGAACAATATTCATCCCATTTTAAAGAAGGAGGTGGCCTTACGACTATCCAACCTTGCATTAAATAAACATTATGGCATGGCAAGTCTGCCTTGGCAAAGCCCTAGTATAGCTTCGTATAGGATTGAAAAAAACAAAATTCGAATCCAATTTTCCAATGTAGACAATGGGCTAATGGTAAAAGGAAATGCTGTGACCTGTTTTGAATTGGCAGGTAGCGATCAGCATTTTTTCGCAGCAACTGCAAAACTAGAAGGGAATGATTTGGTGGTTGATAGTAAGGACGTACCTGCCCCTATTGCAGTTCGTTTTGGGTTTAACAATACTGACAGGCCCAACCTATTTAGTAAAGATGGTATTCCTGTAAATTTATTTAGAACAGATAACTGGGAGCTTACAAAAGAAAAATAATTAAAACGATAAAATGAAAAAATATACAATAGGCTTATGCTGTATTTTATTTGCAATCATTGCAAATGCACAAAACAACAACAATCAAAAAATTAAATTACCTAATGGCTGGTATTTAAGCCCTGCAGGAAAAAGTTTACCGCTCGGCGACTTGCCGTTGAACATGGCCGTTTCTAAATCTAAAAAGTGGATGGCTATTACCAACAATGGACAGGGCAAACAAAGCATTCAATTAATTGATTTAACAAAAGATGTGATTGCAGATAATATTTCGGTTGATAAAGCTTGGCTAGGCCTTGTTTTTAGCGCCGATGAAAAATATTTGTACGCATCGGGCGGGAATGACAACTGGATTTTACAGTATACCATTAACAATCAAAAATTACAACTGGTTGACTCTATAAGACTTGGAGATAAATGGCCAAATAAAATTTCTCCAACAGGCATGTGTATTGATGAACGTAGTCAAAAATTATATGTTGTTACCAAGGACGACAGTGCGCTTTATACAATCAATTTAAAAACAAAACAACTGATTCAAAAAATATATTTAGGAGCCGAAGCTTATACCTGTGTGGTAGCACCCACTCAACCTGAATTGTATATTAGTTGTTGGGGCGGTCAAAAAATAATGGTATTCAATACCCAAACCAATCAAATCACGAAAGAAATAAAAGTAGGTGTTCATCCCAATGACATTTGCATTGCCAAAAATGGCAAAACCCTTTATGTTGCCAATGCCGAAGACAATACAGTTTCAGTAGTAAACTTACAACAGTACAAAGAAGTAGAGGTATTGAACACCGCGCTATATCCCAATGCCCCGGCGGGTTCCACTACTAATGGAGTGGCTTTAAGTGAGGATGAAAAAACACTCTATATAGCCAATGCCGATAATAATTATTTGGCAGTTTTTGATGTTAGTAAAAAGCAAGAAAGCCACTCCAAAGGATTTATTCCAGTTGGATGGTATCCCACTGCAGTAAAGTTTGTGCATGGAAAAATTTACGTGAGTAACGGAAAAGGATTTAGTTCATTTCCCAATCCTTTAGGTCCAGATCCCTATAAGCGCGGCGCACAAATGGCATACCAACAAGGCTTACTAAAATCGGTAGAAGATGAACAATATATTGGTAGTTTGATGCAGGGTACTTTAAGTATCATCAATACGCCTTCCGAAAAACAACTTGGCTACTACTCCAAAGCTGTATACGAGAACACTCCGTATACCAAAGAGCGCGAACAAAAATCTTTTGCAGAAATGGGCTCTGTGATTCCACAAAAAATTGGAGGACAAAGCCCCATTAAACATGTGTTTTATATTGTAAAAGAAAATAGAACCTATGATCAAATATTGGGTGATGTTCCCGAAGGAAACGGCGATACAAGCCTTGCCTTGTTTGGTGCAAAAATCACACCCAACCAACACGCATTGGCAAAAGAGTTTGTGTTATTAGATAATTTTTATGTGAATGGAGAGGTGAGTGCCGATGGACACAATTGGACACTTGGTGGCTATGCCAATGACTACCTTGAAAAAAACTGGGTAACGAGTTACGGTGGCAGGGGTGGCAACTATGATGCAGAAGGCACTAGGGCAATGGCTAATAATAAACATGGCTTTATTTGGGATTTTGCAAAAAGGGCAGGAGTAAGTTATCGTACTTATGGAGAGTTTGCTGACGATTATAAGCCCAATCTACCCGTTTTAAAAAATCATTTTTGTACTTACTATACCAGCTGGGACCAACGCGTGAGAGATACGACTAGGGTGGGCCAATGGAAAAGGGATTTTGATTCTTTATTAGCCATCAATGCTGTTCCTCAGCTCAATACATTAAGACTTATTAATGACCATACCGAGGGTATGCGCTTAGGTCGACCTTCTCCTTATGCCCATGTAGCGGATAATGACTTGGCCGTTGGTATGTTTGTTGAATACCTAAGTAAGAGTCCTATATGGAATGAATCGGTGGTATTTATTGTAGAAGATGATGCACAAAATGGGCCAGATCATGTGGACGCACACCGTAGCCTGGCTTTTATTGCTGGCGGCTTTGTAAAGAAAGGTTTTATTGACCATGGCATGTACTCTACTTCCTCTATTTTAAAAACCATTGAAATGATCTTGGGCATGCAACCCATGAGCCAATATGATGCAGCGGCCAATACGCTTTGGAACTGTTTTGAAAAAACGGCCAATCATCCCGGCTTCATTGCCAAACCCAACGAATGGGATTTAAACGAGAAAAACACGGCCCATACCGCTATGCAGAGAAAAAGCGAGCTCTTTAATTTTAAAAAAGAGGACAGTATCAATGACCATGATTTTAATGAAGTGCTTTGGAAAGGGCTTAAAGGCGATATGGCAATTGTACCTGCCCCAAAAAGAGCAGCATTTTTTCAAATCAATCTAAGTAAAGACCTTGATGATTAGTTAAAAGGTTAATTTTGCATATACGAAACTGATTTTATATGCAAGGTTTTTTAGTTCAAAGCAGTCGCTCATTTTTATTGGCAACTGTCCTTTTTATAGGATGTAAAAATAAACAAGAGGTAATTTATCCAACAATGGAAAAAATTACCGCTTCTATTTATGCATCGGGTACCGTTCTTAGCAAAGGACAATATGAAGTGTATTCAAAAGTAAATGCGCAAATTGAAAAAATTGCTGTAAAAGAAGGTGACTTTGTGAAAGCGGGTCAGCCTATCATTTATTTGTCCAATAAGCCACAACGCCTAGGATTTGAAAATGCAAAATTATTAGCAAATTATGCTTCGGAGGCACAAAATCAAGAAAAGCTAAATCAAGCGCAAAACGAACTGGCACTTGCAAAATTAAAAATGGAGAATGATGCTTCTTTATTGGCACGTCAGCAAAAATTATGGGATAGTGAAATTGGAACCCAAAACGATTTGGACCAAAGAAGTTTGGCTTTTAAAAATAGCAGCACATTATACAAAGCAAGTCAATTAAAACTAAATGATTTGCAAAAACAAATTAAGTTACAAGCGCAGCAATCTAACAAGAGCGCAGGTATTGCCTCTAGCGGATTAGACGATTTTACCATTCGCGCTGAAATCAACGGAAAAGTATACAGTATTAATAAGGTATTAGGCGAAACTGTAAACACACAGACCCCGGTGGCCATTATAGGAAATGATCATCAGTTTTATGTAGAATTACAAGTTGATGAATTTGATATTGCAAAAATACAAAAAGGACAGCGCGTATTTATAGGAATGGACAGTTATAAAGGCCAATCTTATGAAGCCATTGTGGATAAAGTGTACCCCCTCATGAACCCCCAATCCAAAACCTTTAAAGTAGATGCTGTTTTTGTAAATCAACCACAACAATTATTTCCCAATTTAAGTGCCGAAGCCAATATTGTAATTGCCGTGAAAGAAAAAGCAATGACTATTCCGCGCAGTTATTTGATTGACAACGAATATGTTTATTTGTCAAATAAAGAAAAAAGAAAAGTGAAATTGGGATTGATGGATTATGAGAAAGTAGAAATTTTATCGGGCATAAGCAGTTCCGATGCATTGATAAAAAATTAATAGTGCGTAGAAAATTACTTATAGATATTGCTAAATCCTTGTTATTGGCAAGGTGGAAACAAACCTTAGTGGCTGCTATTGGGGTTACTTTTAGTATCACCATGTTTATTACATTGTTGAGTTTCATGTCGGGCTTGAACGATTTGCTAGACGGATTAATTGTAAATCGAACCGCACATGTTAGAATATATAATGATATCAAGCCCAATACCAACCAGCCAATTCAAAACAACACTACATTAAAGGCGGGCCATCATTTTATTGGATCCCTCAAGTCTGACGACAATCGTCAAGCCATTTATAATGGTAGCGCTATCATGCAATCTCTTCACAAGGATCCTCGAGTTTTAGGGCTTACTCCACGACTTACTGCTCAAGTTTTTTTTAATGACGGCAGTATTGATATCAATGGAACCGTATTTGGAATTCAAGCCACGGAAGAATCTAAACTATTTCATTTCGAGGAATATATCACTTCGGGCAATGCCGCCGATTTAGATAAAATCAGCAACAGTATTATTTTAGGAAATGGATTGGCAGAAAAATTACTGGTAAATATAGGTGATGGCGTTCAAGTCACTACTTCAAAAGGGGAACGATTTCAATTAAAAGTAGTAGGCATATTTCAATCTGGCATTAAAGACTTTGACAATGTTCAAAGTTATGCAGCAATGAATACCGTTCAAAAATTGCTGAACGTGCCAAGTAATTATATAACCAGCATTCAAGTAAAACTAAAAGATATTCAACAAGCTCCAAGTACCGCAAAAGAATACGAAAGGTTATACCAAACCGATGCCGAAGATATTCAAACAGCAAATGCTCAATTTGAAACGGGTAGTTCCATTAGAACATTAATTTCTTATTCGGTAGGCATTACTCTTTTGATTGTTGCAGGTTTTGGGATTTATAATATTCTCAACATGATGATTTTTGAAAAAATGGATTCTATCGCCATATTAAAAGCAACGGGTTTTTCAGGATCTGATGTTAAAAAAATATTCATTTACATCGCTGTTTCTATTGGAATATTTGGAGGACTGGTAGGACTATTGTTTGGCTTTGGACTTTCTGCAACGATCGATCAAATTCCATTTAATACCGCATCGCTTCCTACTGTTAAAACGTATCCTATTAATTACAACCCCAGGTTTTATATTATCGGCATGGTATTTTCATTTATCACTACTTATTTTGCTGGATGGTTTCCTGCAAGAAAGGCAAGTAAAATAGATCCTGTTGTCATTATTAGAGGAAAATAATATGCAAAAAATATTAGAGGCTAAAAATATCAATAAATTTTTCCACGACCCTGTAAGCATCAAGGTTTTGGACAATGTGCAACTGAGCATTGATAAAGGTGAGTTTGTGGCTTTAACTGGAAAGTCGGGCTGTGGCAAATCTACTTTGTTGTATATATTGTCTACCATGGATACCGATTTTGAAGGAGAATTGTTAATTGATGGGGAAGCCATGCCCAAACAGAACGAGGCTTTTTTAGCTAAAATCAGAAATGAAAAAATTGGTTTTGTATTCCAATTTCACTACTTATTAAACGAATTTAATGTATTGGAAAACGTGATGTTACCTGGACTTAAATTGGGAAAATACAGCAAAGAACAAGTGGAATACCGTGCCATGGAGAAATTAAAAATGTTGGGGATTGACCATTTGGCTATGAAAAAAGCCAATCAGGTTTCAGGGGGGGAAAAGCAAAGGGTTGCCATTGCTAGGGCACTCATTAATGATCCACATATTATTATGGGAGACGAACCCACAGGGAATTTAGATAAAAAAAACAGCGATCTCGTATTTGACATCTTTAAACAATTAGTAGACGAATATCAGCAAACCTTACTTATAGTCACACACGATTCCAGTTTTGCAGAACGTACACATAGAATTATAAAAATGGAAGATGGAAAAATTAAATGATTATATTTATAGTGCCTATAAATATACATTATGAAAATTTCAAGAGCCCTCCTACTTGTAGCAATTATTATGATTGCTTGTATGCACGTAAATGCACAACAACTTCAAATGGATGTGCGCGATTTTGACAACAATATACAGATGTTCGATCCAGCCAAACCAGGTGCTGGTAAGGGTGCTATAGTTCGTTATGCCGACATAGAGGGGACTCCATTTTGGAATGAACAATGGAATCCAGCGATTGTTTATTTTAACAATGGGTCCAAAGCAAAAATAAATCAAGCCAAATTAAATCTCTATACCAACGAAATTCATTACTTAAACAATGAGGGAACAGAATTGGTAGTAGAAAATGAGGGCATTACCCGCTTGGTATTTTTAAATAAAAATAATTTGTCTCAACCGCTTGCAAGTTTTGCCTTGTTAGTCAATCATAATACAAACCGCGCAATAGGCAACACTATAGAGTTTTACAGGGTTTTCAACGCAGGAGAATACCAATTGATTCTTTTGCAAAAACAACTCGTAAAAACAAGCCCCTACGATCCTTTACAGGGCAAAAGTATTGTGAGTTTTTATACCAAAAAGGAATACGCTATTTACCACAAAGGACAGGTGAAGGGATTGAATGATTTGGATCGCAATTCGGTCTTATCTGCTTTGCCCCAAATCAATAATGTTGAAAATTGGCTAAAACAAAACAACAGCAAATTAAAGTCAGAGGCACAGGTAATTGCTTTTTTAAACTATTATAATAGCTTACAACCTTAGTTGCGTTTATTATGCCTGAATTAATTTAGCAACTGCAAAAGCGGTGGCTGCTGCAATGGCGCCAATAAACATTACTTTAACGCCACCCCACCAAGGGTTGATGCCCGTCATTTTACTTTTAAAGAATCCAAATACATAAAGGCAAACAAGGGTAATGATTGCCGAGTATTGCAAGCCTTTTAGTGCATTGCTCACAAAAAAATAGGGCATTAAGGGGACCATTCCGCCTACAATATAACTAAGGCCAATATTAAAGGCACTTTTACGCGCGCGGTTAGGATCGGGCATTTCCAAACCCAATTCAAATTTCATCATAAAGTCTACCCATTTTTTATCATCCTTAATTATTTCTTGTGTTGCCTCTTCAGCAACTGTTTGGGTTAAGCCCCATCCCAAAAACACATCGCGCACTTCTTGAATTTCAACCTCACGCTTGTGTTCTAACTCCCAGTATTCTCTTTTTAATTCACTATTATAATGGTCCTGTTCTGTTTTGCCAGCAAGGTATCCGCCTAGGCCCATTGCGATAGATCCTGCCGCAATTTCGGCCACACCCGCAATCCATATCAAACTTACATGGTCCCCCACTGCACCGCTTAATCCGGCTGCTAGTGCAAATGGAACGGTTAATCCATCGCTCATACCAATTACAATGTCAGTCAATAAGTCACTACTGTGCATATGTTCTTCTAAGTGTAAATGTAAATCGCTCATAAGTAGGTTTTTAATAGTTGAAATTATTTATTAAATGTACACAATCTTAGGACATAAAAAAGCGCCCCGCATTGCTGTGGGGCGCTTGATAATATATAGAAGTTAGTTACTAGTTAAACATGTATCTAACACCTAATTGTAATTGCCAACGAGAAGCAATACTTGTGCTTGGTTTATGATCCAAAGTGTAAGGCACTTTGTTCGTACCATCTAAGTAAGGGAATGTATACACTGGAGTTTTTCCATCTGTATCGATTCTTTGGTATACCAACGGAGTTGTTGTTGTAGGAATATATAATACTCCCCAATCCTTGTTCAACAAGTTAGTCAAGTTATAGATATCAGCTGTGAAACGGAAAGTGTGCTTGTTTTTACCGATTGCAAATTTAACATCATGAGTGATGTTTAAATCCAATCTGTGGGTCCAAGGCAATACATAAGCGTTTCTTTCAGTAAACTGACCTCTACGAGAACTTAAGTAAGGGCTGTTTTTAATAAAGTTGTCTAATTGAGACCATAAGTCAGCTTGAGTTCTTGTATCCGCAACACCGTTTACAGCAGAAGCGTTTACTAATTTAATTTGAGAAGCGTTTGCTGGAACGAACATTAAGTCGTTGTATGAAATACCATCACCGTTTACGTCACCTTGTACATAGTATGAAGTGGCGTAGTTAGGAGAACCTTCATATACTAAACCAATAGAAGACAATTGGTTTTTGATAAATTCTTTCTTATATACAACACTTGCAATGATTCTGTGAGGCATATAGTTGTTAGAATTACCAATAGTAAAGTTATTAGGATTATCAGAAACCACTTTAGATCCCCACATTGTTGCAGCAGTAGAACCACTTACAGCAGCATCTTTTGCTTCCATTCTTGTGTACGCAGCAGTGAATACAAAGTTTCTAGTTACTTTTTGAACTTGTAATGTTCCAGTCCAAGCATAACCAGCGCTAGAGTTGGTCATATAAATTGCATTTGCAATTGATGGGTTACTAGCTGAGTTAGTGATACCTGTTTGAGGATAGTTAGAAGTTTTAGGGAATCTCCAACGACCATCAGATAAACGCACTAAACCAGAAGAAGGCAATGCGATGTTTTGGAAAACAGAAGCATTGATTTGTTTTGTGTAAGTACCTTCGGCAGTTACTGTCCAACCATTTCCTATTTTTTTATCTGCAGCTAAAGTAGCTTTGAATACTTGAGGGAATTTATAGTTAGGATCTGCTACGTTGATAGAATAAGACTTACTTAAAGTTGCAGAAGCAGCTGGTCTGTAAGCATTTACGTCTGGGCTAAATACGTTGGTATTGTTGTTGGTGAAAGATCCAAACAATGCCATACCTGAGTTAGACGCTTGGTTTGAGATCCACACGAAAGGAGGTGCACCTTGGAACATACCGGCACCACCACGAATTTGTAAAGTTTGATCACCAAACGCATCGTAGTTAAATCCAATTCTTGGAGAAACTTGTACAGCAGTTGTTGGCGCTGCACCAGTGTTTGCATGAATACCATTGTAGAACTGTTGTAAAGTATCTACTACTGGGTTGTACAAGAAAGTGTTGTAGAACTTAGTGTAATCAAAACGTACACCGTAAGTTAAAGTTAACTTGTCAGTTACTCTGAATTTATCTTGAGCATATACACCAGACTCAAAATCTTTAGGTCCAACTAATGGGAAAGGTCCGTCGCCTAAAGTATAAGACAAGCTATATACTGCAGCTTTTGTACCCACACCATTTGCAGAATTGATGAAATCGTTTAAGCTATTGAAACGGTAAGTTCCTTCGTAGTTAGGAGAGAAACCATTTAAATATCTTTTAAATGAAGTTTGTGTTCCTAATGTGATTTCGTGCTTACCAGCATAAATAGTTAAGTTGTCGTTTAATTGATAAACGTCGGTATTCAATTTGTTGCCATAAGTATATAACTCATAACCAAATGAAGTAAATGGTTTACCGTTACCATCCAAGATATCCACCATTGGGAATTCTTTAGATGTTAATGCATTTCTGTAATCTCTTAATGCAGTATAACCAATTTGTAATTTATTGTTCATGCGGTTGCTCATTTTAGAGTTTAACTCTGCAATAAACACGTGCGCATTGTTGTTGATTTCGTAGCCAGCACCAAAGAAAGGCAATGCAGTTGAACCTGCTTGTCTTGTAGATGCAGATCCACTATTTGAAGGAGGGATTTGGCTAGCTGATTTCAAGTAGTTATACTTGAAAGTAAATGTATTGTTTTGGTTAATGTTCCAGTCTAATTTCACAGCTAAACGCTTTGAAGAAGAAACATAAGAGTATCCTTGGTAAGCACCTGGATTGTAGTTATACTTTGTTTGTAAAAAGTTAACCAATTTGTCTAATGAATCTTTGTTTGCAGAAGAAACAGTAGATCCGTTCGCTGGATTGGTAGCAGAAGATGCAGTCCAAGTAGTACCTGGAGTAGTTGTTGATTCTTGCTCACCGTTTACAAATAAGAACAATTTATTTTTGATGATTGCACCGCTAGCAGTGAAACCTTTTAAGTCGTAGTTATACTCTTGCTTAGGAACTTTGATAGTAAATGGAGCATTTACATCATACCCTTGCCAATCTTTGTTTTTAAAATATTGATAAACAGAACCAGAATAAGTGTTGGTACCGCTTCTTGTTACAGAGTTTACACCACCACCTACAAATCCACCATTCTTAACATCAAATGGAGAAGTGTTTACTTGGATTTGCTCAATCGCGTCTAAAGAAACCGCGTTTGAACCAGTTTGACCACCGATATCACCAGATAAACCAAATGAGTTGTTGAAGTTAGCACCATCAATTGTGATGTTGTTCAATTGGTTACTTTGACCACCAAAAGAACCACCATTATAAGTAGGAGTCAATTTGATGATGTCTTTGTATGAACGAGAAATAGTTGGCAAACTTGTGATTTGATTTCTATTAAAAGTTTCTTGAGAACCTGTACGTGCATTATTAAATACTTTATCTTGTTTTGTAGAAGATACAACCACTTCTTTTAGGTTGCTACTAGCTTCCACCAACTTAAAGTTTGCTTTGAAAGATTGACCTAATAACAAGTTGATATCATCTTGTTTTTCGGTTTTCAAACCCACATAAGAAACTTCTAATAAGTAAGGACCACCAATTTTTAAGTTGGTTAAGTTATATCTACCATCATTACGGCTGGTAGTTACATACTTGGTTCCTGTTGGTTGGTGAATTGCGGTGATACTTGCACCTGCAATACCAGCATTTCCTACAGTGATTAAACCTTGTATCTCGGCTGTTGTTTCTTGTGCGTTTACTTTAATAATAGATATTAAAATAACCAACAACACAGACAAAGCTTGTTTTAAAACACTTTTCATTTTGTAAGGTATTTGTTTATGATTTTAAAGTGCGAAATTACACTAAAACTTGTTAATTAACCATAGATTTGGTTAACAAATCATTAACTAATTTTTTAAAGCGCTTTTTTGTTAAAAAGAACACTTAAATAAATTGTTTTATTTATATATAAAATATTGATTTACAAATATTAATTAATTGTAGTTAATTGCATAATTATCCTATATGATTGTATGTCAATCAGTTATGCAAATAGTAAGCTAGGGGCCAACTTGAATCGATTAACCCTCTAGTGCCACCAATAAATCGTACACTTTTTTAGCCATAGAACTAGCATAATCTGGCTTCAGTATTTGCTTGTCAATTTGGTGCACCGGAATAATTCGTTTGGTTGAGCTGGTAATAAAAGCCTCTCTTGCAGTGGCAAATTCATTCATATGAACTGGCCTGATTTCCAAAGGAATGCTATTTTGAGCGCAAACCTTTATGATATTCTTCCTAGTTACCCCATTGAGCATTTTTTTATCGGCAGTCACCAATACTCCTTGGTCGGTCACTAAGAAAAAATTAGACCTTGGACATTCAGTAACCCATCCATCCTGCTGATATAAGATATCGTCCGCTCCCTGGCTTTTCATCCAGGGTTGTAACCAAATGGCCATTAAATAATCCGTGGTCTTCACTTCGGGTATTTGGCGTGCATAGGAATAAGTGGCCAAATTTATGCCTTCTTTGGGAAGCTCCGGAGTGGGCTCCGCCAAAGGCGCTTGTATAATAATTAAGTGTGGGTGTTCAATGGTGTATCCGTCCGGGGCATCGCCTCCTGCAATTAACATTCTAATACCCGAATACGGTAACTGATTTTTTTGAATCAATTCCTGTACAATAGCCTTGATGTCTTCTCTTGTTTGCGGAATATTCAAACGCATAATAGAAGCTGAATGAAAAAAACGATCCAAATGATCCTCTATAAACAAGGGCTTATCTTTTGCAACTCTCAAAAAATCAAATATACCATACCCTCTTTGTACCAATAAATCTGTTACAGGTACACCAGCCTCATCTATTGGACGAATTTGATTGCCCGCAAAACAAAATAAACTCATGTTCTAATTTTTTATAAAATTACAAATTACTCCGCTTCCTTTTTCGGTAAGGATAAAAATCTTGTTGAATTATTTTAACTCAAACAAACTAATTGCACATCCTCCACCAGGAGCAAGGTATAAATCTAGCACCGTTTGAGCGGTTACTGTTTTTTGTACAATTTGATAGGCCTCGGGCTTATTTGCAAAATGGGTTTCTTTTGTATCGGCATAAATAACTGCCTTGTATTTTTTGCTAGTATCCAAGAAATTTAATTTGAGTTGAAAATTGCGTGCGTTTTCGTCGGTGATCGCACCCACAAACCAATCTTTATTGTTTTTGGCCTTGCGTGCAATAGTAATATAATCACCGGGCTCTGCTTCAACAATTTTTGTGTCCGCCCAGTCCACTGGCACGTCTTTAATAAATTGAAAAGCATCTAAATGTTTTTCATAATTTTCAGGAAGGTCGGCTGCCATTTGCAAAGGACTGTACATGGTGATATATAAAGCCAATTGTTTCGCCAAAGTAGAATTTACTTTTTGTTTTCTTGCTGGTTCAAATTGATTTAATTGAAAGTGAAATAAACCTGGTGTGTAATCCATTGGGCCTCCCATTAATCGAGTGAAAGGCAAAATAGTGTTGTGCTCGGGGGTAATACCTAAAGTTGGCGCATTGTTAAACTCTGTTCCTCTTGCAGCTTCATTTGCCATCCAATTGGGATAAGTACGATGCAGTCCTGTTGGATGAACTGGCTCATGCGCATCTAACATGATTTGATATTGTGCTGTTTTTTCGGCCACGCGTGTATAATGGTTCACCATCCATTGTCCATCATGGTGTTCGCCTCTTGGAATTATTTTTCCAACATAACCTGTTTTCACCGTATTCATATCGTGATTGCGCATAAAACGATAAGCCGTATCTAGTCGGCGCTCATAACCCAATGCCGAACCTGAGGTTTCGTGGTGCATAATAATTTTAACCCCCTTGGCTTGTGCATACTTAGTAAGTGCATTCACATCATAATCTGAATAAGGCGTTACAAAATCAAATACCTCTTCCTTCCAGTTGCCAAACCAATCCTCCCATCCAGTATTCCAACCCTCCACTAACACGCCATCAAATTTATGTTGCGCCGCAAAGTCAATATATTTTTTTACGTTTTCGGTGGTAGCGCCGTGCTTTCCCCCTTCTTTAAACCAAGTTGCTTTTCCTGTATGCATTTCCCACCATACTCCAACAAATTTTTGTGGATGAATAAATGAAGTGTTTTTAATTTTAGTGGGCTCGTTTAAATTCAATATCATTTTGGATGCAAGCAAGTCAGTTGCACGATCGCTTACAATGATCGTTCTCCATGGTGTGTGAAAAGGGGCGTGTAAATAAGCTTTATTGCCTACTGCGTCGGGCACCAATACCGAAGAGAAAGTAAGGGTCTCTTTTTTCAAGTCTAAATTCATTGCAGGATAATCCAATAGAGCGGCTTCGTGTATGTTAATATACAAGCCATCGTTCGACTTCATCATTAAGGGTGTTTGAACCGCATTGGGGCCAATCAAACTCACAACTGCAATATCTTTTTCTTTTTCGCTTGCTGCTACAGCATTGATATTAGAAAGCAAAGAAGTATTATATGCGTATTCGTTGGTATCAAAATCACCAGGGATCCAAAATGCTTTATGATCGCCCGCCATTTTAAATTGAGTGTACTCCTCTTTTACAATAAAATATTTCAATTTTTCTTGTTCAGGAAACTCATATCTAAAGCCTACGCCATCTTCAAACAATCTAAAAACAATATTCACAAAATAACTGCGCGTGGCTTTATCGGCTAAATGAAACCTAAACTCCTTGTATTTATTTCGAATGGTATTTTGTTCACCCCAAACCGGATGCCAGTTTTGATCTACTGCCAAAGAATCAACCTCATTCAGTACAAACTCGTTCAACAACAATTCGGGCTTAGACAATTCCATTCCCAAACCTGAATTTACTACTACCGGTTTGTTTTTATAAAATAGCGAGTAAGCAAAACTTCCATTGTCTTGGACATGTACCATTAATTGAAGATTGCCCGCTGTACTTAAAACAAGATTTGTTTTTTGGGCCTGTGCTTTCAATGCGCATAAAGCAAACAAAACGTAAATAATTCTTTTCATATCCAATAGTTGATTTAATCTATTTTTCTTTTGCTACCATTGCAAGGAAAACACCGTTGGTCCAGCCAAATCCATCCTGACCTTCATATTCCCCACCACCTGCTTCTAATTGTGTATTTACTACATTGTATTTTTCCATCATTTTGCCAGTACGCGCAAACACTTGCCTGTTTAATTGCACCCAACGATTTCTAAGCGTTTCGGCCAATGCATCGTAACCATAGTTTTGCAATGCAACATAAGTAATCCATTGTAAAGGGGCCCATCCATTAGGGCTATCCCATTGTTGTCCACTGTTATTTTGGGTAGTAGCCACTCCTCCATCGAATAATAAATGAGCACTTAAATTTTCTACTACCGTTTTGGCCTGTTCCGCTGTAGCCATTTGTGCATACAAAGGAAATAGCATTGCCAAAGAGATGGTGTTTTTGGTTGTACCCGCTTTTACATCATAATCGCAAAAGGTTTTTGCGCTTGCGTTCCAACAATATTGCAAAACCAATGCCTTTCGTTTTTCCTTAGCTTGAAGCATTGTACTTGCCTTTTCCTTAGCACCAACCACTATATATGCTTTTTCTAAAATAGATTCAAATAAATACAATAATGCATTTAAATCTACAGGAACAATATCAATAGTGTGAATGCTCTCAAATTTATTTTCATCCTTAAACCATCTTGTAGAAAAGTCCCAGCCCGATGCAGCGGCTGCACGAATGTTTCTAAAAACAGATCCATCTTCTTTTGCTGCACGCTCAGCGAGTTCAAGATCTTCTTTATATGCTTCAGGTCGAGGGGTGTTGTGCTCGTCCCAGTATCTGTTTAATTCACCTGTGGGCAAGTGCACCAATCTATCTCCACTCATCCAATACTGGTATTCTATTTCCAACACATCAAGATATTCACCTAAAATTGCCTCGCCCTTTAGGTCGGCAAGTAGTTGAATAATCAATGCGAAAAAAGGAGGTTGTGATCTTCCAATATAATAAGTTCTATTCCCATTGGGAATATAACCAACTGTTTTAATGAGGTGCGCAAAGTTTTTTGCCATCGACTCAATTAAATCTATTTTACCAGCGGCCTTTAATCCCAGCATTGTAAAATAACTATCCCAATAATATATTTCACCAAATCTTCCACCCGGCACAATATATGGGTATGGTAATGGCAACAAAGTTCCCTCCGATTTGCCGTCTGGCTGTCTTAACAAAACCGACCAAAGTTTTTCGATATGCATTTCAACCGTTCCCTTCATGTCAGCAATAACAGTGGCAGCAAATTTTTCGGGCAATTCAAAATGCGTTAACACAAACGCCTTTAAATCAAATCCTGCCATTGCTTTTTCGACATTGTATTTTTCTTGTATCGTAGAAAGGTTGTTTTTTGGCAAGCAATCGCAAAAGGTTTTACTGTCTGTAAAAATATTTTGAGTTTGTACCGCTTTAAACAATTCTACCATTTCGGTATGGTCTCTCATTAATTGATATTAATTTTTTGCTTTGATACGTTTGAAAATAATAAGGCAAATGATTAAAAGTGAAATAGGAACCAGCGAAAAATAAAATGCAGTTTGACCCCCCATTTTTTGGAAAATGGTTCCTGTAATAATAGAACCCGTTGTACCACCTAAGGCCGAGAACACCACAATCAATCCACTCATTGGCGCATGCTGGTGTTTGGGAAGCGTAGACAATACGGCTGAATTGATGGCAGGATAAATGGGAGCCAATAAAAATCCGATAAGCGGAAATACATAAGCCACCAAGGGTGCATTGCTCCAACCCGTTACTATAGCACCCTTACTTGCATTGGCAAGTGGCATGACCAAAATTACCAATACAGCCGCCAAAACCAAACAAGCTATTACAGCCACAAACCAATTTATTCTTTTTAAAACAAAGCCTGCAACAAAACGGCCTAAGGCAGTAGATGCTGCCAAAATCGTTGCCATTTGAATGCTTAAAGAAATGGGCAGGTTTAACACTTTGCTATTAAAGGTGGGCAGCCAACTCATAATACTTTGTTCAATGAGCACATAAAAAAAGGCGTTGAAAATAAATATAAGTACCACCGGGATTGCTAACATTTTTAACATGCCCAAAAAATCTTCTTTTAGAGAACTGGGTGCAGCTTGTTTGATAGCTGCTTCATCCAACTTGGAACTTGCAAGCAAAACAAATGCAAGAAAAGCAATACCGCTTAATAAATAATATACATGATACCAGGTGGTAGACTGTGGATTTTGATCGTCCACAAAAGCACTAAATATAAAACCAGCAGTTAATACCCCCACCATAAAAAAAGATTCCAAATAGTTCATAAAACTAGAATGCGCTTTTTCATCCTCTACCACCAATCCAATAGTAGCAAAAGTGGTGATTTTGATTAAGGCAAACCCAACTCCGATAGTCGCGAATAAAAACTTAGTAGCCCAGAAGCTACTTAAACTAGGCATCAAAAGGCAAAAACTACCCACCAGTGCCAACGCGAACAACATGGCTTTTTTATAGCCAATCTTTAAAATAAAAGAGGCCACCAAAAAAGAGCTCATCGCAATGCTTAAATCCTTAAAGCCCTCTAATACACTTGCACTCTGCTCTGTTACTCCAAAGTTTTTTTGCACTTGCAAAATCACAATGCCTACGCTATTTAGCAAAATGGCAAATAAGAAATAATTAAGAAATAGGGAGGTTTTTAAACGAAACTGTTTCATATAAAATAATTAACTTAAGTATTCACTTCTTAAAAATACGCAATATTCGCCCGTCCTTTAATAAGGTTTATGATATCCTTAACGACTTTAGGACAAAATAAGTATGTAGCGATTAATCTTATTGCCTAATTTGTTGTCAAATAAGATATAAAATCAAGTTTTATGAAAAAGAATTTTAGTTTGTTGACTCAAATTGTTGTTATACTGGTTTTTTCAATGAGTACTTTGTCGGCTAATGCACAAAGAGCTGGCCGAGGAAGTTTTGGAGGAAGTCATTTTGGAGGAGGGTTTGTGGGCCACACTAGCGGAGTACATTTTGGAGGAGGGTTTGGCTATCACACCCGTGTCCTGCCATATGGAGGAATTTACCGCTTACCTAGTTCCTATATTCGCTTAAGTTTTGGAGGATACCCTTATTATTTTGCCGATGGCTTGTTTTATACTTCTTATGGCGAATATTATGGATTGGTTGCACCTCCTTTTGGATTAACATTGGGAATTTTACCAAGAGGCTATTGGGGATTTAATTTCGGCGGCTTCCCTTACTTTTACTATAGTGGTGTGTTTTATAAACCAACCGAAGATAAAAAATATCAAGTGGTTCAGGCTCCTGTTGGCGCAGAAGTTCCGTCCTTGCCCAAAGAGGCAAAACCAATTGTTGTAAATGACCAAAAACTATATGAATACCTTGGCACCTACTACAAAGAGGTAATGGGCAGTGATGGCAAAATAAGATACATCGTTCAAGGTAAAGACGGCGTTTTAAATACCGATAATGTAAATGGTGAAGTTAGCTTAGCAAATAAAAACACAGGTTCAAATACACCAGCCACCATTTATTTGCCTACGGTGGGTGATGTGGTATTACAATTGCCTAGTCAATTTAAAACTGTAATTATCAATGGAAAAAAACTTTATGTGACCCCAGAGCATATTTACTACGAAGAGTTCATAGAAGGCAATGTATTAAAATACAGGGTGGTAGGGATGTAAATCTTTGGTGGGAGATACACTATAATTGAGTAAATTGAGTTAAGATTTCAATTGACCAACTTGTTTAGTCATATTAACCCATCGGCCGATAGTGCAAAACCATCAAGGAAGAAAATATTTTTTCCTATCAATAAAGAATTGCGCAATTATCTAGCTCATTATCGTAGAGAAGTAAACCTTCCTGTTGCTTACAAAGATCTCGAGCGCTTTACCTATTCTGTTCCATTAAAAGATAAAAATGGAAAGGACAGTAATTGGGAAAAAGTTTCTTACGACACAAGACAATGGGAATACTTAAGGGAAAGCCTTGTAAAGATTTATGCCATTTTAAAAACAGAGGGCGATACAAGTTTAATTAGTCACTTAGATGTAGCTAGAATAGATTTTTGTTATTTTGGCAATAGTCAGCCATTTAGAATTCGCATCATCAATAAGCTTAATGACAATTACGACCACTATTATATTAAGCGTGCAGATGCTAGTAGAATTTACGGGCTTGAACTTGAACACTTACTGTCACCCAATCGTATCACGTATTTTACTTGTCAGGACACGCTCGTTGAAGAACATATCCCTGGAATCCCCGGTGATATTTTTATATCAGAATATTTACATCAATCCAACACCAACCTTACCCGATTAGCAAAGGAATTTGTAAAGTTTAATGAACGCTGTTTTGTACAATTGCTTGGCGATATGCGTTCCTATAATTTTGTAGTAAATATTATTCCAGATATTGAAGATACTCAGTATAGGATTAGAGCTATTGACTTTGATCAACAATCATATGAGGGTAAAAAAAATTTATACCTGCCTCAGTTTTTCAAAGAAAACAAAGCCCTAGTAGAAGTGGTAATAAAGCATCTTGACAAAGACTCCATTACACAATACCAAGCTGAGGAGCGCACCATGATGACATTTAGACTTGCCTCGGCAAGATATAGAGTAAATGAATTGTTTGACGTAATGTGTGCCGATACTATTTCGCTGCCGGAAAAAATTGAACAATTAAAAGCAGAACTCACTGCTCATTTTTCAGAACAATCTAATTTTCACAAAGCCAAAACAATGGGGCAGGTTGTAAAACGTCAGTTAAAACAAACCTTACAAAAAAACCTATTGCTAGTGCCCAGGGCTAGGGGAAAGCGTGGCCATAGTGATTAATATCATTTTTTAGCAAATCCCTATTCACTAATTTTTGCACCCATATTAGAATCCATATGGTCGCTTAATTATGTTTGCAAAAAATCACCATTTTAAATCGGGAGCTTCCTTATCATCAAAGTCAAAAATAATTTGGCGATCGATTCAACTATTGGTTTGGTGTATTGGAGCGATTATCCTTACCTGTCTTTTATTGTCACCTCAACTTGGCGTTTTACTTTTTTGGAATATTTTAATTCCTATAGCGCCTTTGTTATTTGTAATTGCGCCCGGCATTTGGCGTAATGTTTGTCCGCTAGCAACTACCACACTATTACCCCGAAAGTTGGGTTTGTCTAAAAGAAAAAAAATGTCCTCAACCACTAGTGGCTTACTTAGCTTCGTGGCTGTTATAGCATTATACCTGATTATTCCTTTGCGACATGCCCTTTTTAATAACAATGGCTTTGCAACCGGCATCATGATTATTGTAATGGCTTCAATAGGCGTATCAATGAGCTTTGTTTATGAATGGAAAAGCGCTTGGTGTTCGAGTCTTTGTCCGGTTCATCCAGTTGAAAAACTGTATGGAGCCAAAGTGCTTTTATCCTTACCAAATGCACATTGCGATTTATGTCAAAACTGTGTAGTGCCTTGCCCAGATGCAACACCCAATATGAGTCCGGTTCATGCAACCAAAACCATTTTTCATCAATTAAGTGGATGGATGATTGTTGCGGGTTTGCCAGGTTTTATTTGGGGTTGGTTTAATGTGCCCGATAGTGCAAGTGTAAACAAAGTAATGGATTTGTTAATCGTATACAAAAACCCTTTCATTGGTTTTGTTGTATCTTCTGTTACTTACCTGGTATTATTTGCCTATACAAAGAAGGCTTACGACAAAACATTGGTGAATATATTTGCCGCTGCAGGTGTGTCACTTTATTATAGATATCGCATACCTGCATTGATTGGTTTTGGAAATTTTAATCAAGATGGATTGCTATTCAATTTAAAGGGTGTGGTTCCTGAATGGTTTCCAGATACACTTACTTTAATAAGCACATTGTTTTTCTTTTATTGGATTGTGTTAAGAGCTGCGCATAAAACCAGCTGGGTGATTAGGCCACCATTCAATAAAAAACAACAATAAACTATTTTGAAAATAAAAAAAGGCGATCCAATGGATCGCCTTTTTTTATACTTTCTAGTAGATACTAGTTATCGGTCATTAATTTGTTCAATGCTAATTCGTTAGCAGAAATTGGCCAGATATAACCAATATCACCAGCAGCTTTAGCAGGTGCACTTCCTTTTGCAGGAATGGTTAATAACAAACGAGTTAAGTCGTTGTTTCTTAAACCTTCACCCAAGAACTCAATATTTCTTTCTTTCATAATTGCATCAGCTAATGCAGCAGCATTTGCAAAGTTTGCAGATGTGAAAGTAGTTGTTGCGTCAGATCTTTGTCTTACTGCATTTAATAAAGCAATTGCTTGCGCATCTACTGTATTAGTGCTTCTAACTTTAGCTTCTGCTAAGTTTAACAAAACCTCAGCATATCTGATAACAGGAACATAGTCAGTATAAGGGCTTCCAGCAGCATATTTGGTTAACCAAGATTTACCTGCAGCTACTCTAATGAATGATCTTCTGCTGTCAGTTGATTTCCAACCAGCATCAGCAATGATACCACTTGCATTCAAAGAGTATTCACCATTACCTACACCGCCATTCGCTGTGCTTGGAGAGAAATAGTAAGCTAATTGGTTTTGAGTACCTGGGTAGTCACCAGCAGTTGTGCTCATTGGCATACTCAAGATAGACTCAGTTGATGTATAAGCAGTGAAGATATTTGTATAGCTAGGGTTCAATGCATTTGCAACACCTGTTGCTGCAACAAATGGAGCCGCAGCTGGAACAATTTTATTGGCTTCAGTGATTGCGTGTGCATAATCTTGCATATTCATGTACACTCTTGTTTTGATAGCAATCGCTGTATTTTTGTGCGCGCGAGTAGCGTTATCAGAAGCTGCAGTGTAAGAAGCAGGCAAGTTTGCTTCTGCATAATCCAAATCAGCAATGATTTGAGCATATACTTGAGCAACAGTGCTTCTAGCCATATCAGAGAAACCGGTTCCTTTGATACCAGTTAATCTTAAAGGCACACCTGGTTTAGCACCAGCACCATCAGCATAAGGACGAGCATAATATTGTAATAAAGCCAAGTAAGACAATGCTCTTACTACTTTAGCCTCTGCAATATAGTTCGTTGCAGTAGTAGTAGGAACAGCAGTTTGTGTTGCCATACCATCAATAAACAAGTTTGCAGAGTTGATGGTGAAATAAGCTTGAGACCATAAACCTAATACAGCAGTAGCACTGTTTGTTGGGTTTTGGTTCCAAACATCAGAAGCAGTTACTAAGTTTGATAATTCATTGATAAAATTATCTCCTTTAACGTCTCCATCAATTACAAAACGACCACCGTAAAAATTACCCCCTTTCATTGCACCATATACAGAAAGCAATTGCGCTTTAACTCTTGTTGCAGAACTGAAAGAAGACGCATCTGAAATAGATGTTTGTGGAACTGGACTTAATAAGTCCTTTTGACAACCCACAGTCAAGAGACTAGCTCCTAACATAAGCGTCAATATATATTTAGTATTCAACTTTTTCATTTTTGTCAATTTTAGATTTTAATAATTAGAAACCAATGTTTAATCCAAATGTGATTGTTCTTGCATTGGCAACAGTGTTTCTATCTACACCTTGCGCTGTATTAGCACCACCGTTTGAAGAAACCTCAGGATCTGGACCAGGATATTTGGTGAAGATCGCTAAGTTTTGACCACTTACATAAAATCTTGCATTGCTTAATTTAAGCTTATTGCTAATTGTTTTTGGCAATGTATAACCAATGCTCAAGTTTTTCAACTTAACAAAGTCTCCTTTGAATACGTTGATATCTAATGGCATTGAAGAACCGTTTGATACGTTATCACCAAATACAGGTTTTGCATACGTCATGTTTGCATCGCCTGCTTGACGCCAAGCTTGTGTTAACACGTCTTTTGCGTTGTTCCAGAATCTTTGGTCATGTAAACCTGAGTTGGTTCCGTAGTATACCCAGAAGTCTGCTTGGAAAGTAACTGTTGCAGACATATCAAAGTTTTTGTACTTGATATTGTTGGTTAAACCACCATAGTATCTTGGTTGTGTATTCTTGTACATTACCGCATCAGCAGCCTGTGTGATTGAAGAACCACCTGTAGGGCTTACATATCTTGTTCTACCATCAGCTGTTGTAGAATATTGATATTGACCCGCTGGTGCATAGTATTGATAGTATACTGGTGTACCTACGCTGTTCAAGAAAATACGCTTACCCGTTGCAGCATCAACACCTGCAGTTTTAACCACCCATAAATAACCTAATGAATAACCAGGCATTGTTTGGTTGTTGGTTTCTAAGCCAGAAGTAGCAGTTTGAATTACTGATAGACCTGGAGCCAAAGCAGTTACCACGTTGTCATTGTTAGTAATATTAAAGTTTGCATTCCATTGGAAATTTTGTTTGTCAATGATTTTTGCATCAATTGAAATTTCCTTACCCTTGTTGTACATAGAACCTACGTTTTGTAATGGGCTAGAAGGTAAACCTGTAGATGGAGACTGTGCTACGTTCAAAATCAAACCATCAATAATGCTTTCGTAGTAAGCAGCTTCAACTTGGATTCTGTTGTTGAACAAACCAAAGTTTACACCGAAGTCTGTTTTATAACTTGTTTCCCAAGTCAACTTGTTGTTACCTACAGAAGAGAATGCTAAAGTTGATTGACCACCATATAATCCAGAACCAAAAGTAGAATAAGGAGCGAAATCATTGATACCGCCAATATTACCTACTTTACCATAGCTACCTTTTAATTTAAAGTTGCTAAATACTTTATCTAAGCCATTTTCTTTCCATAATTTCTCTTGAGAAATTTCCCATCCTGCACTCGCACCCCAGAAAATACCTTTTTTCTCACCCAATGCAGAGTATTCGTCTTGACGAATATTTCCAGATAAGAAGTATCTACGATCGTAGTTATAGTTTAAACGGCTAAAGCTAGACAATAAATAGTTTTCTCCTAAACCTAAGCTTGATTGGTTTGTGTTCACCCAACCTGCTTGAATTACATTATAGTCGTTATCAGAAAGTGTTGTTCTGTAAAGACCATATGAAGAAGAAGTTGTTCTTTGTTGCTCATTACCTACTAATAAACTTACCGCATGCTTATCACCATAAGTATGGTCAAATTGAGCAGTGTTAGTCCATAACCAAGTTTTGTATTTACCAGTAATTGCATAAGCAGCACCAGTTGAGCTATAACCATCTCCAGAAATTGGAGTATAGAAAATGTCGTTGTCTACAAACAAGTAATCAATACCGTATACACTTTTGAAAGTGATATCCTTCATTGGTTTTACTTGAACGTAGAAATTAGATTGAATATGATTCGTTTCTGCGTTGTTACGGTTTTTGTCCAAACCAACTACAGGGTTGTAGTAAGAAATAGAAGTACCAGTAACTGCAGCACCTTGACCAATAGAAGCACCATTGATATTGTAAGAACCATCAATATTGTATGGGGCTAACAATGGAGGTAATACCAAAGCATTACGAGCCAAACCTGCAGTGTTGTATGCAGATCCACTTAAAGAACCTGAAGATACCGCTGCATTGTTTGCTTCATTAGAATAAGCAAGTTTACCACCAATTGTGATCGCTTTTGAAATTTTAGAATCCACATTTGCTAAAACGTTCATTCTCTTGAAATCATTCTTGCGAATGATACCTTCTTGAGCATTGTAACCTACAGCAAAATAATAGCTAGTACCTTCGTTACCACCACTTAAACTTACGTTGTGGTTCATAGCAGTTCCTTTTCTATATACATAATCAAACCAGTTGGTATTGATTAATCCTTTTGGACCTACGATTTGAGTGAACACTGGTTTAGAAGATCCGGTTAAAGAAGGGTTGTTTGCAACCGCTTCTGTTTTGAAAGTTTGGTATTCTAACGCATCCATCATTTTAGGCAAGCCAAAAACAGTGCTTTCGCCATAAGATGCATCATAGTTTACTTTCATTTTACCAGACTTACCTTTTTTAGTTGTAATGAAAACCACACCGTTTGCAGCACGGCTACCATAAATAGCAGTTGCAGCCGCATCTTTTGCGATGTCGATTGATTCAATATCATTAGGGTTGATACTTGCTAAAGCGTTTGCAGCAGAAGCAGTAGAACTAAAGTCACCTGTGAAAGTTGGAACTCCATCCACAATTACCAAAGGATAAGAACTCAAAGAAATAGAGTTCGTACCACGAATTCTAAATACTGGTGGTGAGTTTAACACAGAGCTTTGTGAAGTAATTTGTACACCAGAAGATTTACCTGCTAAACCTTGTTCAAAAGATTGAATGGTTTTTTGAGCAACTTCTGATCCTTTAATTGAAGTAACTGCACCAGTCGCTTCTTTTCTCTTTTGTGTACCGTATCCAACAACCACCACTTCAGATAAATCAGAAGAAGATTGTTTTAATACTACAGAGATGTTCGCGCTTGCAGCGATTGATTGTGATTCATAACCAACATAGCTAAATGCTACTGTTTTGGCATTTGTTATCTTAACTGAAAATGTACCGTTCTCGTCGGTAACTGCAGTAACAACTGCTTTTTTATCAGCAGGCGTTGCCTTAACGGTTACACCAGACAATGGCTTACCATTTTCATCAGAAACTTTACCCTTAATAATGCCTTGTGCGTTTACATTTAACGCCACAGTAAATAAGGCAAATAGGATAAATAAAATCTTACTTTTCATGCGTACTTGTTTTATTTGGTAGCGAAATTATTAATTAATTGTTAAAATGCAAAATATCATTTAGAAAAAATATAAGCAGAAAACAGGGAAAGCATTTTCACAATTAATTGATTAAAAAGAAAATACGAATAGAATAAATTATGTATTTAATAATTATACTATTCGTATTTTTCTATTTTCGAAACTAGGTCAAAATCTCTCCTTTTGAAGGTGGACGCAACCCGATTTTATTGATATAACTGATTGAATAACAGCTTATACGTTCCATGAGTTTGTGCTCTAAAAGTGATTTCGGGACCATACACAAACAAGCTGCCCTTGCCAAGCTTTGCCTCGAATGCCGCAACCCCATCTTGTAAATAGGATTGGCCAAAAGCCCAGCCACTTCTTAATGTGCTCGCTGAAGGATACCAAGCTAATGGCGTTACTGTTTTTTGAGCAATGGCATCTGGTGCCAACTTAAATACGGGGCTAGCGCTAAAATATACATCGGCCTTGTTGCCCATCCCCCAGTTGGGTGCATAATTATTATCCACAGCTACTTGCATTACGCTCCCTGGGATATAAAACTTCTCACCAGGCAATGTGCGTTCTTTTCCATTTACCATTTCAACCAAGGCGTTTCTTACAGGTAAATTTAAATGATAGGCAAGGTTGGCGCTTGAACCAATGGTGATAATTCTGCCACCATTGTTTAAAAAGGCCTGCAATGCCGGAATTGATTTTTGAGCTGTGATTTTTCCAAGCTGTGCTTTAAATTCATTGGGGGTGTCTTCCTCTTTTGCTTCTTTTTCCTCCCAAGGAGAGGGCTCTTGTCTTAAGGAAGGAATAGCTCCTTCTACAAAAACAAGCACGTCAAATTTGCTATTCAAATTGGCTGCATCAATTTCTTTTGCATAGGTTAATTCAAATGGAAAATGGTATTGTTCAAAAATCCATCTTAACCAACCCGATGAAATAGATCCACCATATTTATCCCATAATCCAATACGCAATGGTTTTAATAATTGTTGTTCTTGATTTTCACTATTGGCGACACTAGTAAACTGAATGCCATAATCATTGCTCAATTTTGAAATGCGTTTTTCAAAGGCTGCCAAGTTTTCAAAACGATTGGTGAATTTTACAAAATAATTTTCTTTGCTTTTGTAAACAGGCACCCCTTCTTTTAATAAATCATTCACCGCAATATAGGATGCATTATCACTTGTTGAAAAACGATAGCCATTTGTGTTTGATGATGATGTAATTATTTTTCCAGTTGGTTTTTGCACTTCACCATAAGCGATGTATTCAAAAGGACCATCAAAATTTTCCAGCACTCTATCAAACTGAATGCCCATGGTAAATGCAGGTGTCCAACCCGCTGCATCATAAGGACGCACTGGAGGTCCGCCTGGATATTGAAAATCATTCGGATGATCCTGTGGCTCAAACATGTCTAACACATGTGGACGAAAAGCTTGGTTTGTTTTTACTATATAAGATCCTGCAGCATAGGTTTTTCCTGCAACTGTAAAATCTGCTTTTGCTTTTTGTACTTTGATACCGCTATTAATTAAAATATTTACAAAGGAGGTTGCTGTGGTTGTTTGATTCGCAGGAATAATATAACCACGCGGATCTTTTAAGCTAGCACTATTGTACACTTTCGAAAAATATTCTAGTGGCAATGTATCTCCCTTAATTTCTTTTTTATCTGCTTTAAAAGTTTCATTCAACAGCTCCACTTTTTTAGGAGAAAGTGTCCAATTGTCTTTACTGCCCGCTTCAATGCTATGCTTACCCATGGTATAAATATTATACAGCAATTCGTCTTTATATCTTGAAGCATAATTCAACACGGCATAGTTCAAAGAAACCGAATAATCAATGGAGTTTTTAAACAACCATTGTTGTGGAGTGATGGGATAAGGGGTTGCACTATTTGGAATTAATCTTTGTGGTACTAAAGGAATTTTACTTGGCGTAGGATTGCCAATAATTTCCGTTAATAAGCCAATAATATTATGATAGTATGCTGCTGTTCTTAATCCGCCGTTCCACCAAGTAGAATACACCGATCCGCTCTTCATGGTATAACCAGGTTTTGCTTCGGCATTTAATCGGCTACTCATGGCGGCACCCAATGCATCAATGCCTGTTACTAACATGGGATCATATACATAATTAAATGGATCGCGATAAGGAGGCCCCGCCACCACGGTTCCAGCTGGACCGGTTTGATGGTGGTTGTATAAAATTTGTGGCATCCACTCTATATACAATTGACGACTCATGTTTTTTGACTCACTCATGTTTAACATGAAAAAGTCTCGGTTATTATCATGACCAATATATTTTTCATACAAACGTGGAATATTATCAGTTGATCTTTTTAAGCTGTCTGGATTGCGCATGTACCAATTGGAAACTAATTCTTGGCCGTCGGGGTTGGCATGTACAAAAAGAATGATGGTAGATTTTAAAATACGCTTGGTTTCCTCATCTTCACGCGTTAATACGGTATAAATGGTTTGTATCAACTGATGGATACCTACCACCTCGTTGGCATGAAGGCCACCATCAATCCAAACAACCGACTTACCGTCTTTCGCCAATTGCTTAGCATCTTCATTGGACAACCCCTCGGCTCTAGCTAATTGTTGGGAAATAGACTTGTATTTGGCCAACTGCTTAATATTACCCGGGTCAGAAACGATCAACATATATTGATTGCGCCCTTCTTCTGTTTTACCAATTACCTGCAATTTTACCTTATTTGATGCAGCAGCTAATTTTTTAAAATACGCTTCGGTTTGAGTGAAGTTGGCTAAATGATAGTTGTCGCCAATATTAAAGCCAAAATGTTCTTTTGGACTTGGGATAGATTGAGCTAACAATAAAGACTGGGCACTTAGTAAAAAAAGAGCCACAAAAAGCAGTTTGCGCATAGGTTAGAATTTGAAGTAAATTAAGCAAATGATTGATTGCAGTTACATTATTATGTACTATTTTACAGGAATGGATTGATTTTTGATTTGCGAATTGGAAATTTATTTGGAAAATCCTAATTTCGAATAATGAAAAACCAGAAAGCCATGCGCCCTCAGGACATTGCGGTGCTACTTAAAATAATAAGCTACGGCGAGGCCGACTGGTTACAAAAACAACTGGCCGAAGACCTAAGTATCAGTAAATCAGAGGTTTGTGAGTCATTGACCAGGTCCGTATTTGCTGAATTATTAGATATTGATAAGAAAACAGTTAATAAAAAAGCCTTAGGAGATTTTCTTATATATGGTTTAAGGTATTGTTTTCCTACCAAGCCAGGCACCCTAGCTGTTGGATTTACCACTGCTGGTCTTTCTCCAATATTAAAAGATTATTTTCCCAATTCTACCCCCTTGGTTTGGGCGCATAAAAACGGAAGTCAGCGGGGATTATTAATTGAACCACTTTATTCGGGTGCTGCCGATGCGAGTAGGAAGGACCCCATGTTGTATGATTTACTTTCCCTTTGCGATGTCTTTAGAGCCGGGGAAGAGAAGGAAATCCAAAAAGCGGCCGAACTGCTCAAAAATATATTAGGACAGGGGGAGGATTATATTTCCTGCTAAGTCGGGTTTCAACTCCCAGCTAACCTGTGGATAGGTTGCAAGCAATTGCTGAAAGCTTACCAATAAATCCAAGGAATTGCCATATACATATTTATACTTTCTTTTTGCTGCTTGAGCAAGCAATTTGGCTGCATAGGAAGCCGCAGGGCCTTTGACGGAAATTTTTCCGAAAACGAATTCGGGGAATTTTGTTTTGACTTCGGCAAAAATTTCACGATACAGGGTTAAAATACTGCTGGGCTTTAACCTAAGTACATTATATATATGTATGAGGTCTAAAATTAACCATACTATATTTTGCTCCCCCTTTTTGGTAATAATTCCATTCGCGTAATATGCCTGTTCCAATACGTTTTCCTCCTGAAGCAAGGGAGCCGAAGCCAACACACCTTCAAAAGGTAATAGTGATTGAACGCGAATGCTTTCTGCTGTAATATGGATGGTCGCTTCGAGGTTTTGATGTAAATAAGCAAACAATAACCTGCCCTTAAGCCCATTTTGGCTTTTAGTGTCTACAATGATTTCAAAATGCTCATTTGAAAAATCCGAGTTGAATGAATTGGTTACAGCAGATACAGTGACAGGAGTAGAATGATGTTGTACAAACATGGTTATTTTTTTGACTTGGTGACCTCATCGATTTTACCACCGCGGAGTTATCCTCTCTCGGTTGGTACCCACTTAAGGGTTCTTGATGATAGCACAAAGATAGTGTTTTAATAAAAGCTAACAAAAAAAGGCCGATAAAATACCGGCCTTTTTAATATTCAATATCTTCTTCTTACTTACCTAGCCGTAGTCATTAAAATCATCCTCTTCAAAGTTCATGGAACCTAGGTTCATCATACTCCCCATTAAGTCCTTAAACTCCACTTTACCATCAATTACTTTTTTGCTGATCAATGAATAGGAAGCCAACCCATGTAAAACAAACTCCATTAATAAAGCAGCTTGCTTTTCAGCAGCCTGCGGAAAATATTTTTTCACAATGCCAAACAAGCCATCCACTTTATACAAAGCAATGATTTTTTCTTCGTCTTTCATGTCTAATAATAAATCTAAATGATTGCCTGCATCAAACCATTTAGTAATCGCAGCATAAGGATTTTCTGGTTGTTTGCTTTCTGTTCCGGATGCGCCTGATTTTTTGATAGGCTTTTTCTTTTTTACTTCATCGGGGTTAGGGAAGTAGGAAACAAATAAAGTTCGTATAGACTTGTTCAATAAGTTTAGGGCAACTTCATAAGGACCTTCTTGTTCGCCTTCATACACCAATTCAATTTTTCCAGTAATCGCAGGAATGATACCCGACAAATCACTGATCCAAATTTGAGTTTGTTTTTCGTTGTGTATAATTGCCCTTCTTTCTGCACTACTCACCGCAGCCTCAAATGCAGCAATGGTTAAACGTGCACTCACGCCACTTTTTTTATCTACAAACTCATTGGTTCTTGCTTCAAAGGAAACCTGCTCAATTAGTCTTTTTACCAAATCACTTACTTCAACAGTGTCTTTTTGGGCGGGTAAAATATTCGCTTCTTGTTCAGTAATCGCTAAAGAAGTTTCAATACTTTTGGGATAGTGTGTTAAAATTTGACTTTCAATTCTATCTTTTAATGGAGTTACAATACTTCCGCGATTGGTATAGTCCTCTGGATTTGCAGTAAACACAAATAAAATATCCAAAGGCATACGCAATTTAAATCCACGAATTTGAATATCTCCTTCTTGTAAAATATTAAATAAAGAAACTTGTATTCTTGCTTGTAAATCGGGTAATTCATTAATTACAAATATGCCTCGATTGCTTCTTGGTATAATTCCGTAATGAATTACCTTCTCGTCTGCAAAGCTTAGTTTTAAATTAGCTGCTTTAATAGGGTCAATGTCGCCTATCAAATCTGATACACTTACATCGGGCGTTGCTAATTTTTCGCCGTAACGTGCGCTTTTGTGCACCCAATGAATAGGGGTGTTGTCGCCATGTTCTGCTATTAAGTCTACCGCAAACCTACTTAGGGGCTGCAATGGATCGTCGTTGACTTCGGAACCTGCAACCGTTGGAATGTATTCATCCAACAAATCCACCATTTGGCGTGCCATTCTGGTTTTTGCTTGTCCACGCAGGCCTAAAAACAAAATATTGTGACGGCTTAATAAAGCACGTTCAACGTCGGGTATCACCGTATCCTCATAACCTAAAATGCCTTCAAAAGCATTTTCCTTATTTTGAATACTGGCAATTAAATTATCTCTCACTTCATCCTTGATGGACTTGGGTTGATACCCTGTTTTTTTTAAATCCCCTAAGGTTAAAATTTTAGTGATGTCTATTTTTTTACTCATAATTAATACACTGTTTTTCTTTTACCACTTTCAAAATCATTAAATATAAAACTGCCTAAATTGTCAAGTGAAGCAAAATAGGCTTTGCCGTTATTCATTTCCGTAAACTCTTCAACAAATTTTTGCAAATAAGGATCAGATGCAATCATGAAAGTAGTAATGGGGATTTTCAATTTTTTACACTGTGATGCCAAATTAATACAACGATTCACCACTTTACGATCCAACCCAAAACTATTCTTATAATATTTGCCGCCAATTTTCAAACAAGTGGGTTTGCCATCCGTAATCATAAATATTTGTTTGTTGGCCGTTTTTCGCTTTCGTAATAAATCCATCGCTAACTCTAGCCCAGCAACGGTATTAGTGTGATAAGGACCAACTTGCAAATAAGGAAGGTCCTTAATTTCAACCGGCCAAGCATCATTGCCAAACACAACAATATCAATAGTGTCTTTAGGATATTTTTTAGTGATAAGCTCACACAGGGCCATCGCCACTTTTTTCGCAGGCGTAATTCTATCTTCTCCATATAAAATCATAGAGTGTGAAATATCAATCATCAACACCGTGGAGGTTTGCGTTTTAAAATCTGCCTCTCTAATCACCAAATCATCTTCATGCATTGAGAATGCATCAACCCCTCTATTGATTTGTGCATTTTTAATACTCTCCGTAAAATCAATTTGTTCCATAAGGTCACCAAATTGAAAGGACCTCGTATCCGAATTAATATCTCCAGTAGGACCCACTTTGGTGGTACTATGACCACCTTGTTTTGTTTTCTTTAATTTTCCGAAGATTTCCTCCAAGCTTTTTTGGCGAATGGTTTGTTCTGTTTTCGCAGTTATGGCAAAACGTCCATCTTGTGGATTTTCTTTCAGATATCCATTTTGTTTTAGATCTTCAATAAAATCTCCCACACCATAATTGTCGTCGGTAAATTTATGGGTGCGGTCCAATTGGTTCATCCAGTCCAAAGCTTCACTTGCATCACCGCTGGTGTAATTCAATAATTGGGTGAAAATATCCAACATTTGTTCAAACTTGGATTTTGAATTTTCACCAGGAATATAATTTATAAAACGATGACCTATCATATCTATGCAAGTTAACAAATAAGAGGGCATAAGGTTTAGGGAAATATTTCTTAATTTCATTAAAACAAGTTCCTCCTTTGAAAAAAATAATACTCTCCTTTGGTTTGTTGTTTTGTAGCTTCTTGGTTCAAGCACAGGACGAAAACGACACTACTTATACCATTCAGTCCTTTTTGTACAATTGGAATCATCCAGAAAACGGAAATGCCAAATTATTAGACAGTGTTGATCAAATGGTGGTGGTGTTTAGGGAAAGATACCGCGATATTAAAGTGGCGGGTGTAGAAAAAATAAATGGCGTGTGGGTGTTAAAACAAGCTCCGGCAAGAGCGAGCATTGGCAGAAACGGATTGGTATATGCAGTGGCTAAAAAAGAAGGCGATGGTTGTACGCCTGCGGGTTTATTTGCACTAGGCCAATTATTTAGTTATGCACAACAAGTAGATGTAAAATTACCTTTTATTAAAACCACCGAACAGGATAAATGGATTGATGATCCCACTTCGGAGGAGTACAATCAATATGTTCGCGGCAACACTAAGGCAAAATCTTTCGAAAATTTATTGCTTAACAATATTTATTACAAATATTGTATGGTGATAGAATACAATACTCATCCCGTTGTAAAAGGAAAAGGAAGTGCAATTTTTTTTCATGTAGCCGACGAAAAATTGAGTCCTACTGCAGGATGCGTTGCCATTGCCGAAAAGGATATGGTGCAATATTTACAATGGTTGGCTCCCAATAAAAGAAAAGCCATTTTTATTATTGCCGATGAAGAGGACGAGGAAGATTAATTTTTAAAATACAACTATAAAATATGAACCGTTTATTTTTTGGATTATTGATTACAGCCTGTTCCTTAACGAATGTATCAATTGCACAAACCCGCCCCATTAGCAGTCATCAAATTGATTCTTTAACCGAGCTGGTGTTAAAAACATTTAATGTGCCCGGTATTGCTGTGGGTGTGGTGAAAGACGGAAAATTAGTTCATGCAAAAGGATATGGTGTTGCGAATTTAAAAACTGGTGCTAAAGTAGACGAAAACACACTGTTCGGTATTGCATCCAATAGCAAAGCGATGACGGCAGCGGTATTAGGACAATTGGTAGATGAGGGAAAACTAAAATGGGATGATAAGGTAACCGATTATATTCCTGAATTTAAAATGTATGATCCTTATGTAACGGATGCATTTACGATCCGCGACTTGCTAACACATCGCAGTGGATTGGGTTTGGGCGCTGGTGATTTAATGATGTTTCCAGATGGATCTAGTTTTACAAAAAAAGACATCATTCATAATTTGCGTTATTTAAAATCCGTTTCTGCATTTAGAACCAAATACGACTATGACAACAATTTATATATTGTAGCCGGCGAAGTAGCCGAAAGGGTTTCAGGAAGCAAGTGGGAGGACTTAGTAGAACAAAAATTAATGAAGCCCTTGGGAATGCAAAAAACAGCAGCTTCTTTATATCGATTAAAAGACAATCGCAATGCAGTGCGTCCACATGCGCCCATGGATGGAAAATTACAAGTGTTAGATATTGACTGGAGTGAATCGGCCAATGCGGCTGGTGGCATTTGGAGTAATATTACCGATTGGAGCAAGTGGGTGATTGCACAAATGAATCATGGAAAATACGGAGATAGCTTACAAAACAAATTGTTTAGTGATGCCGTTCATGAAGAAACCTGGGCTGCACAAACAATTATCAATGTAAAAACAGCCGCGCCTTATAACACCCATTTTTCGGCATATGGATTGGGTTGGTTCTTAAGTGATGTTAAGGGTTACAAACAAGTGACGCATACAGGTGGACTTG
Source organism: Bacteroidota bacterium (assembly GCA_039795575.1). Lineage (GTDB taxonomy): Bacteria > Bacteroidota > Bacteroidia > Chitinophagales > Chitinophagaceae > Sediminibacterium. The sequence goes on from JBDKLP010000024.1 coordinate 42,493, forward strand.
CAGGCATGGTAACTCAAGTAGTAATGTACCCCGAGTTAAATTTAGGCATTATTGTATTTACCAACCAACAAGTGGGCGCTGCATTTAATGCCATTAGCAGAACTATTCAAGATAGTTACTTAGGGGTGAATGGTTATGACTGGGTAAAAATAATGCACGACCGAGTGGTAGCAGGAGAGACCGAAGCCAACAAAATTTCCATGGAAGTGAACAAGGATATGCAGATGCAATTAGCAAAAGCAGGAGGCAATTTTAACTTTAAGCCTTATGTTGGCACTTATGAAGATGCTTGGTTTGGGAAAATTGAGATTAGCATGAAAAATGGAAAAGCTTGGTTTCAATCTAAAAAATCACCAAAGTTAATTGGCGAGGTATTGCCTTATAAAGGAAACACATTAATAGTAAAATGGAATGATCGAACTTTGGATGCAGATGCTTATTTGATGTTTACAACCGATATGGATGGAAACCCATCAGGCCTTACCATGAAAGCCATATCCCCTTTAACCGATTTTAGTTTTGATTTTCAGGATTTGGATTTGAAAAGGGTGAAATAATAAAACTTGTTCTTATAAAAAAAGGGGCCGAAGCCCCTTTTTTGTTTTATTAAAACCTATATCCAATAGATAAATGCGGATTGAAAACACCTCCTGGTCCAGTAGTTAGGAAACCAACATTCTCTGTTGAATATTCAACTCCGTTTTGAACAATTGTATGATTTATATCGTTCATAAATTGAGTTCCTAAAGACAAATCAACTACAATGTTTTTATTTCTTCCAGACAACCATTGGTAACCAAGATCAAGACCTCCTCCCATTGAAGAAACAGATTTTTTTTGATACAAAGTTTCTAAATAATAATTGCTATTAGGATTTCCGACTCCAGTTGCATAATAAATAAAATCTTTATTAAAGCTTCCATATAAAAATCTAGCTTGTAAGTAAAGGCCGTCTGGCGCTTCGCCACCCATGTAAAATCTAGCAAATGGCTCTAATTTAAATCCAGGAAAAGTACCATAATAAAAATCTCCACTAGCTCCTGTTGTAAATGTAGTTGAAAGGGGATGTTCATAGGTTAATCTAATCTTGTTTAAAATTCCAAGATCTAACTTCAACAAATCGCCCTTATTTGATTGGGCATTTAAGTTTGTTGAAAAAACAATTGCCAACAACAAGGTCACAAGAATTTGCCTTTTTTTCATATTTATCGTTTTTATTCCCTACTCATATGGCTTTTCGGTTGCGCCCCGTTTGAAGTGGTTCCTGGACTCCACTGATATATATCTTGTCTAAAGTCAACTATTTACCCTTACTTATCAATGCATTAACATGCTTATTGAAATTATTGGGACATTTTCTATGAATGATTGTTATTTAACTGATTATAAATGTTTTACATATTTAATTAGTGTTTAATTTTTTAGACCCCCCAATGACTATCTAGAGTTTTATATATATATTGTAGGTATAATGTGTTAATATGAAATTTACTTTAAAGAAGAATGTCCTAGGATTAATGGTATTGCTATTTTGCATTACATCTGCAGTGAGTGCTCAGCAAAAATTTGATAGCTTGGAGCAATATCTTACTAGTTTGCATTTTAATGGACCTATTAATGGAAGATATTACACAACCAAAATTGCCAGCTTGCCAGAAGAGCTACACTGCGAAGCAAGCAAACACAATTATTTATGGTTAAAAAACAAATTAGTCGTCCAAATAGACGGATCGGGTAAACTTTATGGTTTGGATAACACCAAAAAAGGGTTCGTTCGAATGGACAATACCTGTTATGAGGGGTATAATTTTGGTGCTTTTACTTTTGTAAAAAACGACAGCATTTTTAGTTTGGGAGGTTATGGCTTTTGGGTATTCAATGGAATGCTGCGTTGCTATGATAGCCAAAACGGCCAGTGGTATGTTATTCCTAGCAATAAGGATTTGCCGCTAATGAGAACCAACACCAGCAGTTATTATTATGATGTAAAGGATAAAAAGATATATGTTATTTATCAAAATGTTAAACAGCTCAACCAAGACGAATCCTATCAATTAGATGCTAAAATTTATGTGCAATGTATTGACCTTCGAAACAACAAATGGTGGGAGCATCCAAAAATCTTAAACACATCAAAAATAAAATCTATCACACCGCTTCTTATTAGTGGGGTATTTCACACAGAACAAGGATTATTGACCGTTTACAATGACGAACTTTTGCTTATTGATTTTAAAAACAATCATTTCTTAGACATAAAGCCTGAAACAAAAAACAAGATATATAATAAATTGGTGTCGGGCGCAGAATGGGTGTTGTTTCGTAAGGATGATTATTTAATTTTTTATAACTCAACAACCAACAAGGCAGATAGTATTCGTTTTAACAAAAATGATTTATTGGCTACTCAACAACCCGTATATTTTGATAGTGATTCTAAATATCAAATCAACTTAAACATGTCTATTTGGATGTTGGGAATTATAATAATTATAGCACTCTTTTTTATTGTTGTAATTATTTACAAATTAAGAAAACGGGGCGCTAACAACAATGGACATAGTGTTGAAAACAAACATGCTGTAGACCCCGTTATTAATCATTCTAAAACCTTTCAGGAAAACTTATCGGTAGCAGAATCACTATTATTACAATTACTTATTGAGAATGCACACAAAGAGGTGATGACCTCTATTAACCACATTAATCACGCATTAGGCATTGCCCAAAAACCACTTAAAATTCAAAATAATATTAGAGCAGCGGCCATTCAAATGATTAATAAAAAGTTTATGGTCTTCAGCGGTTGTAATGACGAACTTATTCAAAAAGAAAGAACAGAATTTGATAAAAGAATTTTTGAATACTTTTTACAAAAAAAGTATATCAACAAATTAAAGTAATTACATAATATAAGTGTACCTTGTAGTAATCAAAATACACAACTATGTCTACTCAAAATTATAAGAACCACGCGCGCATGGTGCCTGTTTTTCACTATGTAACTTTTTTAGGGATTTTCGCACTACTTGGAGGTTCTATTAATTATTTTATGCACTCCACGCCAGAAAATAAATACCTGGCTTCTTTATTAATATTGGCATCGGTTGTTTTTATTTTGGTGGCTTGGTATACTAGATCCTTTCCGCTTAAAGCACAGGACCGCGCTATTTATGCCGAAGAGAATTTAAGGTATTTTAGCAAGACCAATCAATTGTTTCCAAAAAGTTTAAGTGTTTTGCAAGTAGTAGCTTTGCGTTTTGCTTCTGACGAAGAGTTTGTTGCCCTAGTGGAAAGAGCCGCAAAAGAAAACCTATCTCCTAAGGAAATTAAACAAGCCATTCAAAACTGGAAGGCCGATTATTATAGAGTTTAATTACTTTATTCACTATTAATTCACTCAAATCAAAATACTATGTTACAAAACGCCATCATCATTGTTTGGATACTATGTTCCATCTATTGCCTATATAAATTGTATAAGCGCTCTAAAATGTCGTCTTATGACGGGGTGATTGGGTATTCACCTGGTCTAGAAGTAATTATGGTGATTATGTTGGGACCACTTTTGGCCATTATTGATATTTCTTTAACCTGGATTCGTATTTATAAGGAAGCCGAAGAGGCAAGAAGAAGAGCAGAAGAAAAAGGAGTGTAGTATCTTTGCCTATGCTTCAAGAAAAACCCGATCAGCTTACACCCAGCGCATCCCATTCCAACAAGCTATTTTGGCAATTGCTTTGCGCTTGGTTTGTTTTGAACCTTTTACAAGCCACATTTACTGAAATCAATGCCGACGAGGCTT
>JBDKLP010000025.1:0-3758 GCA_039795575.1 Bacteroidota bacterium
GCTCAATTTACCCCAGCCACTAAGTACAAGACCCAAATGAGGTATGGAAAAGAAGCTAAGGTTTATACCAAGGAGTTTGCCGATGCCTATGCTTTGGAGTTGGGGTCATCCATCAATGCCCAGTTAATTGCTTCAGCCAATATGGTAGCAGATTTTTGGTATACTGCCTGGGTAAATGCTGGAAAGCCTGATTTAGGAGGAAGTAGAGGGGTGTCTGACAAGCTTCAATTAGAATTAGAATCATACAAGTCTAATGAATTGATAAAGAATGATTTACTTCTTTCTAAAAAGACAAAATCTCAAGATTAATTTCAAGTTGATTTAAGTAAAAAGGCCATTCCTTCAAATTGGGGAATGGCCTTTTTATATTGTTGTATTTCTTATTGAAAGTACCTCTACATGACTTGCTATTTAAGTTGTTCTGCAATGGCCTGTGCCAGTTTTTGCCCATCCATAGCAGCACTTACAATGCCTCCTGCATAGCCGGCGCCTTCTCCGCAAGGGTAAAGGTTTTTGATTTGCGGGTGTTGGAAACTGTCCGGATCTCTTGGAATACGAACTGGGGAGGAAGTTCTACTTTCAGTGGCGACCAAGATGGCATCATTTGTATAATAACCTTTCATCTTTTTGCCAAATGCCTTGAATCCTTCCTGTAAGGTATGGTGTACAAAAGGCGGTAATACTTCACTCAGGTTGGCTGCTTGTAGGCCGGGTAAGTAGCTTGCGGAAGGTAGGCTGCTTGAAATTTTATTGGTGCAAAAATCCACCAGTCTTGCAGCGGGGGCAACTTGTTTTCCGCCACCAAATTCAAATGATTTAAATTCCACATAACGTTGAAAATCAAGTAATAGTAAAGGGTCATTTAAATTTATACTTTTACTTAAAATTGATTCGTTTTTAGCTTGTTTGATAAGGAATTCAGCCGCTGTAGCAAGGTCAATTTGCACCACCATGCCACTATTGGCATAGGCATTGTCCCTCTTGCTGGGGCTCCATCCATTTACAACAATTTCACCGGGCGCGGTGGCTGCCGGTGCAATAATGCCCCCTGGGCACATGCAAAAACTAAATACGCCTCTATCGCTCACTTGCTCCACTAAGCTGTAAGCGGCAGGGGGTAAATGAGGTCCTCGAACGGCACAATGGTATTGAATGCCATCAATGATGGATTGAGGATGTTCCACTCTCACGCCAAGGGCAAAAGGTTTGGCTTCAATCAAAATGCCTTTGTCTTTGAACAGGCTAAAAATGTCTCTAGCGGAGTGACCGGTTGCCAATAAGAGTGCTTCGGTGGGGAAGCGGTCTCCGTCCGCTGTAATGCTTTCTTTGATTTGTCCTTTTTCGACTACTAGATCTACAAGCTTTTTCTCAAACAATATTTTTCCGCCACTCGCTTCAATTTGCTCCCTCATGGCGGTAATGATATGGGGTAGTTTATTGGTGCCGATATGGGGGTGGGCTTCATATAAAATTCGCTCATCGGCTCCAAACTGGTAAAAGAGTCTTAGAATCTTATCAATGCTTCCTCTTTTATTGCTGCGCGTATATAATTTTCCGTCACTATAAGTACCGGCACCGCCTTCTCCAAAACAATAGTTGCTTTCGGGATTGACAATACCTTCTTTATTCAATTTGGCTAAATCACGTCTACGTGAGCGTACGTCTTTTCCCCTTTCAAGTACAATGGGTCTCAAGCCTAATTGAATACATTCTAGGGCTGCAAATAAACCTGCAGGGCCAGCACCAACAATAATAACTTCCTTTGCGTTGGCTGGCAAGGAAGGGAAATGAATAGGTTCTTCAAATCGAGCACCAGGAGATTCCTGAATAAAGGCTTGAATGCTTAAGTTGATCCAAACCTGCTGACGGCTTCTTGCGTCTATGGATTGCTTCAGAATATGGTAGCCATTGATGGACGAAGGAGCTTCGCCCAGGGCAGTAGCTACAATGGAAATAAGGGTTGCTGCATTGGTAGCCTCTTCGGGCTTTACCCGTAGTTGTATGTTTTTTTGCATGGGTTAGGTTTTTATCCTAAAAAAATGCGCTTTCGCTTAAAATGGAAGGTCGTCTCCAGATTCGCCTGGAGGCATATCAAAATAGCTATTGTCGGAAGGAGCAGTATCTCCACCTAATGCAACCGATTCCATGCGCCAAGCGTCAAGGTTGGTAATATAGTTGTCCTTGCCATCTTTATTCCATCTTGATCCTTTGATATTGAATAAAACTTTTACGGTTTCACCAAGGTTAAAACGGTCAGGCATAGCCGTTCTGTCTTGCACACATTGGAACTTCACATAATTGGTAATGACTTTGCCATTAATATCATCAGATTTCTCGATCACAAACTCTCTAGTCTTAAAGGTTTCTTTTCTCTGTACTGTATCGTATTTGGCAATTAATTTACCTGTTAATTCGTAGCTCATAGTTATATTTAAGTGTGTAAAGGTAGCATTAAAATAGGCAAAAGGAGAGGGCTGAAAAATATTCTAAAAAAAAGTGGATAAACTCTCTTTTTAGGCAAAATTGACCTATCTTGAATGCCAGAATATTTGTTAGCATTGGACGGAAATTCCCTGTTTTAGGGACATGTTAAAAAAATCAAATAAAAAAGTTTTTTTTTCAACAATTGTTTTGAATATTCGCATACCGATTCACAAAATAGTGGTTGGGAAAAGAACTAGCATTATCTTATTTCACATATAAAGGGTTCGTTAGAAAAATGGCTAAAAGTGCAGATTTAATTTGGAGCAATTGTTTGAAGATCATTAAAGATATTGTCGAATGGCAGCACTTTAAAACATGGTTTGAACCAATTCAACCTGTTGACTTAAAAGATCAGGTTTTAATGATTCAGGTCCCAAGCCAATTCTTTTATGAATATATAGAAGAACATTATGTGAACTTATTAGCAAAAACTTTAAAGCGTGAATTAGGAAAAGAGGCAAGATTAGAATACCGCATTATGGTAGATAGCGGTAACAATAAAAAAGGGTCTATGGATGTGCCAGCAAGTGGCATGAAGACATACAATAACAATGAGATGAATTTCCCATTGGTGATTGACAATCCAGTAAAGAATCCATTTGTGATTCCAGGATTGAAGAAAATGCAGATCGATCCTCAATTAAATCATAATTACACATTTGATTCTTTCATTGAAGGAGATTGTAATAGGGTTGCCCGTCGCGCTGGTAAAACAGTAGCAGAGAAACCAGGAGCCAATTCTTTCAACCCATTGGTGATTTATGGTGGGGTAGGTTTAGGTAAAACACATTTAGCGCAAGCAATTGGAAACGATGTGAAGCGTGTTCATCCGAACAAAGTGGTTTTGTATGTGAGCTCTGAAAAATTCATTAATCAGTTTCAAGATCATAGTCGCAATAACGCAATCAATGACTTTATACATTTTTATCAATTGATTGATGTGTTAATCATTGACGATGTTCAATTCTTTAATCGTGCAGAAAAATCTCAGGATGCATTTTTCGCCATCTTTAACCACTTACATCAAAGTGGCAAGCAGTTGGTGTTAACTTCTGACAAAGCACCAAAGGATTTGGAAGGATTGCAAGAACGTTTATTAAGTCGTTTCCGTTGGGGTTTGAGTGCGGACATTCAAGTACCTGATTACGAAACGCGTATTGAGATATTAGAGAAGAAGATGAAGGCAGATGGTTTAGAAATGCCTAAGGAAGTGGTGAAGTATGTTGCTTATAATATCAATACCAATGTTAGAGAATTAGAAGGTGCGTTAATAT
>JBDKLP010000026.1:0-95340 GCA_039795575.1 Bacteroidota bacterium
GGCTTTTTCCACTGATAGGGGCAAGTGCCAATTGCTCGTCCTATCAGAATCCACGTCGGGGAGAAAATCTCACCGCAAGCGGCAACCTGATGGGGCTGTTCAATACAGGGACCGGTGCAAAATTTGCACACGTCAATAAGCTATGTAATTGGTCCTGTTTCATTTAATAATTTCCTTAGATAGGAATGAGATTGTAAAAGTATTAAATAATTATACAAATCAGGCCCAATCTGGCCTATAATTTGGGCCAAAGGCCTTAAATGCCCCCTAATTGGCCCTAAAATAATAGTCGTTAGTTTTATTATTGCCCTTATGCTTCGTAATTTTGAGTAAACATCCCAAATTAACTATGAAAAGAATCATTGGATTGAGTTGCGCAATGGCAAGTATATTCATCACTGCCTGTGGCAATACAAAAACGGAAACCCCAACTACAACTGATAGTGCTGCAATGTTGGCTTTAGATAGTACCGCTGTAAAAACTTTGGATGCAAATATCGTTGACAACAAAAAAGACCCCACTTGTGGCATGCCCGTAAAAGCAGGCATTAGCGACACTGCCCACTATGAAAATCATGTAATTGGTTTTTGTTCAAGCGAATGCAAGGCTGAATTTTTAAAAGATCCTAAAGCCAGTATTGTAGCAGCTGAATTAAAAAAATAATTGTACCCTTTTTGAAAAGGCCTAGCTAAATAAATAGGCGATATCATCTTTGGTCAAGGACTTGACAAACCCTTCCTCGTCGGAAATCAACTCCTTGGCCAAAGCTCTTTTTCGATCTTGCAGTTTCAATATTTTATCTTCCACAGTATCATTACAAATCATACGATACGCAAATATATTTTTTGTTTGACCGATACGATGTGTTCTGTCAATTGCTTGTTGTTCCACCGCCGGATTCCACCAAGGATCAACAATATATACATAGTCGGCGGCTGTTAAGTTTAATCCTACTCCACCGGCTTTTAAAGAGATTAAAAACACTCTGCACTTGGAATCATTTTGAAAACGCTCAATTGCTTTTTCTCTTTCTTGAATAGAGCTACTTCCGTCAAAGTATTCATAATCAATTCCCAACTTTGTTAATTCATCTTTTATCAAACCTAACATACCTAGGAATTGTGAGAACACAAGCGCTTTATGATCACCAATGTTTTCAACTATTTCACGTGTTAATTCAGCTAATTTTACCGACTCGTTAGGGTAAGTTTCATCTTTAATAATGGCTGGGCTATCACAAATTTGACGCAGTTTCATTAGTCCTTGTAAAATAGATAACTGCGATTTTTGAATGCCTTTTTCTTCCACCATTCCTAATAACTTATCGCGATAATCATTACGATAAGCTTCATATATTTTTCTTTGTGCAGCCCCCATTTCACAATACAAAACCATTTCTTGTTTTTCAGGTAAATCTTTTGCAACCTGTTCTTTGGTTCTTCGTAAAATGAATGGGAATACAAATTTTCTTAAATGTTCTTTTTGCTCCTTCTCATCGAACTTGTCAATAGGCATAGAGAAATTATGCTTGAAATATTCTACCGTTCCTAACATGCCTGGATTTAAGAAATTCATTTGTGCATAAATATCAAATGTATTGTTTTGTAAAGGTGTACCACTTAAACACAATTTATTGGTGGCTTGCAATAAACAAGCTGCTTTAGTAACCTTACTAGATGGATTTTTAATCGCCTGGCTTTCATCCAAAATCACATAATCAAACAACACTTCGGAAAACATTTTAATATCACTTCTCAATGTGCCATAAGTAGTAATAATTACTTCCACCGGCTCCTTAAACAATTGATTTTTTGTGCGCGTACCGCCATGATGGATACGAAAACTTAAATTTGGCGTAAATTTTTTTAATTCATTTTGCCAGTTATATAAAAGTGTAGTAGGACAAACCACCAAGGCAGTGAGTTTGCCATTTTTTTCTTTTAAATGTTGTAAGAAAGACAAGGTTTGAATGGTTTTACCCAATCCCATATCATCGGCTAAAATTCCACCCCACTGTACATCATGCAAATAATTCAACCACTGAAAACCACTTTTTTGATAAGGGCGTAATATGGGTGATAAATGTGCAGGAGGTGGCACATCTGTAATGGAATATTTTTCTCTAATTTTTTCGTACTTGCCTTCTAGCTGGAAAACCAATTCTTCTTCGTCGCGCTGATCATATAACTCATCTAAAATAGAAAAATGATACTTACTTAATTTTAAGTTATCTGTTTTCCCCTCTCCCACTTTAAATAACAAGGAATATTTATTTAACCACTGCTCTGGCAAGACACCCAAACTTCCATCTTTCAATGGCACAAACTGTTGTTTATTAGACAACATATTTTTAATATCCTGTACTGATACTTTTTGGTCTCCAAATGTAATTTCTACTTTAGCATCAAACCAATCGGTATTGCTGCTAATATATAATTTTGTTGAAGGCTTAGCGGTATTGAATTTGAACTGTTTTAATTGTTCCGATCCAAACAAAGGAATCTGTTTTTCTTTGAGCGTATCAATGAATAAGAAAAACCAATTGTTTTTTAATACTTCCGAGCCTTTCAAAGCCAATACATTTCCTTCATTGGGACGTACAAAACCAGAATGCAATTGTTCAATAATGCTTATTAAACTACGCTCTTCGGCCAAATCCCTTTCTAACATCACAATCTTATCTTCCTGCTGTACAATTACCGATGGGCCATCATCCTTTGTTACTACAATATCCTTGTACATATAAATAGGCTCAAAAAGCAAATAATCACGATCTTCTTTTAATACAATTTGCAATTGAGGCTTGATCCCTTTTAATTTTTCTTGCTTCACATTGCCCAATTCTACCGAATATAATTTTGACAATGGCAATAAAGTTTTTTGCAAATAAGTGGGCCATTCTCCCAACGGAATTGTTACGAAACCCTTTGGCATAAAGCTTTCCACCCATTTCAAATCGGCACTATTTTTCCAGATATAAAACTGATCCTGGTATTGAAATAGATAATGAGACTTAGCTTGATTTTCTTCAATCGCAATTTTCCCTTCGGGCAAATTTGCTTGCGCATAAACAATATAGCGATCAGTTTTCTTCTCTACGCTGAAACTGGGCTGAATTCCATTGAAAACAATATTCGCTTTTTGCAAATTTGCTGTAGTAAATGTTTTGTTAGTAGGCAAATGAAAAGTGAAAGGATGTTCCGAAATCTCACGCCATAATTTCTCCAATTTAGGATGCATGTACTCCTGAATCAACTCCTTGGTTTCATCGGGTAAACTTGCATCATCGGCATGTAAAATGGTATCCCAGATACCCATAAAAGGAGAATTCTTATTCAAATATTTAGTGAGTTCTCCTGCCTGTAATTTTCTAACAATTTGTAGTAAATGTTTTTCTTCCTCCTTAATATCTTCTGGGGTTACAAATTTAGGCAGATCAATTTTTTCCACTTTACTAACAAAACTATTTCCGGCTTCGTTAATTTCACCTTTGATTACACTTAACAAGAAATAGGGATACTCATTGGTATTTTGCTGTATCACCAAACCAAAGCCCTCTTTTGTTTTAGCCTGTTTTGTACTACCTGCAAGATCGTCTTGTTCCAGATCCCAATCATTGGACTTGGGCATTTTACGCACTGGGCTCAGGTCAGTACCATTCACTCTTTGAATACGCTCATCTAATACTTTCAAATAAGGCTTGCCATCCTGATAAGTAAATTCAAATTTGTCTTCAATATAATCATCCATACTGTAGCCATATAAAGCAAGCAGTTTATTTTTTTCTCTATCCCAGTTGCGAATCGTATCAAAATAATCAGCCCCTTTTAGTTGAAATAATTGTAAAAGCAACATGGTTTTATGCAAACAAAGCGGATACTCCGTTTCGCTTAAACAATTACAAGAAGTGTCAAAAAAGCGTTCTTCATTTTTTTGCACAATCACATGAAAGGATTTCCCATTGGTTGCTATATCGGCCACTACCTTTTCATTCGCACTTTCAATAATATGTGGCCTATTGGACTTCAATAGGTTTTCGGCTTGCTCAAAAGTGGTTTTCGAACATAGCATTCGAATCATTTTTAAGTCCAAATTTTTGGTGCGTAACTGGGTATGTGTAGTGACATATGAAGTTTGCTTGTAGTCCAGTAAATTTTTGTCCAATAAATCTTGTACAAAAAACAAAGCAGCCGCTTTATGTCTACAAACCTCCGATAGGTTATAGGGACATCCACACCTTAAAGATAGAGTAGCTGGATTTTTGAAATTCTCAATGGTTACTTTATAATAAGTGCTATACCCATCATCTTTCACACGACAATGTATACTCCCCAATAAAGGATCGAATTTTACCAATTCAATATTTTTCAGCGCAAAAATTTTCTTTCCGCGTCGAATTACCTCTTCGGTTCCGTAGCTATAAATATGTTTTACTAAGTAGGGTAATGCCATAAATGATACAACTTGCCCTTTTGAAAAAGGCAAGTTGCAAATGTACGTATTTACAGGCTAATTTTCTAGAATATTAAGCACCATTTACCAATGCCCCATCCTTAAACAGGGGTAAACTAGGAGCAATGTCGGGTGTAACACAGTATAACATATCTCCCTCCAAACCATAAGAAGCCAATCGATGCCAATGGGTAAGGGTTTTAATGTATTCTGGCAAATTGTCTTTCTGCTCCTTATAAAGTTGGTGTGCCATAAAGCTACTATCGCAATGAATCGTAAAATGATCCTGAATCGCATCAATAACTGCCCCTGCAAAAAGGGTGTCTTCAATATTAAAACGGTTTTTCCAACCTGAACATCCTAATATGATCGGTGCATTTTGTGCTTTTAAGTAATTTACCACATTGGATAAATTGGGAAAAGATCCTGTAATTACTTCTTTTGCACCTTTTCGCAAAGCCATATGTAATAATTTGGTGCCATTGGTAGTGGTAATCACCAAAGTTTTATTTTCAATAAAAGAACGAGGATATTCCGATGGTGAATTACCATAGGCCAATCCTGGAATGATTTTTCCATCTCGCTCACCCGCCGTAATGCCCCCAGTAGCTTTACCCATTTCAATACAAGCTTCAGGACTATCCACAGGAATGATTTTAGTAGCACCATTATGCAAAGCCGTAGCCATGGTAGAAGTGGCCCTAAAAACATCAATAATAACAACAATACTATCCTTCACTTCATACAAATCCAATAACTGCGGAGTAAGTACCGTATGTAAACTTGGTTTTTGCGTTTCCATTGTATTCATGCCGCAAAGATACTAAACAGTTTTTTGATCCAGCAGCAAATCCTTTTGTTTAGACAAAATTAAAATTTCGCTAACAACAATTTCTGTACTTACTCGCTTCACTCCTGTTTTATCGGTAAAAGATTTATTTACCAAACGCCCTTCTACAGCAAGTTCTGCACCTTTGCCCAAATGTTTTTCAGCATACAATGCCAATTTGGACCATGCCAATAAATTAAACCATTGGGTTTCGTCCATCCACTCCCCTTTTAAGTTTTTATACCGATCATTTACTGCCAATCGCATATTGGCTAATTTTTTATTATCGCCATACATTTTTATTTCAGGCGCTGCACCCAAACGACCCACCAATTGCACTTTGTTTTTAATTGCTTTCATGTTTACATTTTTTATTGAAACACAAAAATGCAATCTGGGCGGATGTAAAAATCAAGTATTTATACGCAACAAAAAAAGGGGCATGCCCCTTTTTTATCCTTCCACTTTGTAATGTAATTATTATTTAAAAGGGAACTTAACCACTTTTGCTTTTACGGGTGTATTGCGAATATCAATAAAAATTTCAGTGCCTACTTTAGCATGTGAAGTAGCTACATAACCCAATCCAATTGCTTTTCCTAAACTTGGTGCTTGTGTTCCTGATGTTACCGACCCAATCACCTTACCTGCTTCATCTTGTATGCTATAATGATGACGGGGAATACCACGATCAATCATTTCAAACCCTACTAATTTTTTACTTACTCCAGTCTCTTTTTGAGCTTGCAAAGCTTCAGAATTGGTAAAAGATTTTGTGAATTTAGTAATCCATCCCAAACCTGCTTCCAAAGGACTTGTAGTATCATCAATGTCATTACCATACAAACAAAATCCCATTTCTAATCGCAAAGTATCTCTCGCGCCCAATCCAATTGGTTTTAATCCATAGGAAGCACCTGCTGTAAATAAAGCATCCCAAATTTTATTGGCATTGTCATTTACATCTTCAAAATAAATTTCTACACCACCTGCACCCGTATAACCAGTTGCACTAATTAATACATTCTCAATATCTAAAAGAGTGCCTTTTTCAAAACTGTAATAAGGCATATTTAATACATCCATTTTTGTTATGGCTTGTACAATTTTAGTTGCATTAGGCCCTTGCACTGCAAGCAATCCTGTTTTTGCACTGATATTATGCATTTCAACACCCTTAATATTGTGTGCAACAACCCAATTCCAATCCTTTTCAATATTTGAGGCATTTACCACCAACATATAAACTGCATTTTTTTCAACACAGTACACCAACAAATCATCTACAATTCCACCAGTTGCATTTGGTAAACAGCTGTATTGTGCCTTACCATTTTCTAAAACTGAAGCATCATTACTTGTAACACGTTGAATTAAATCCAATGCATCTGGTCCTTTTAAAATAAACTCGCCCATATGACTCACATCAAAAACGCCTGCATTTTCACGTACAGCAGCATGTTCATCATTGATACCCGAATAACTAATTGGCATATTGTATCCTGCAAAAGGAGCCATTTTAGCACCCAATGCAATATGCTTGTGGGTAAAAGGCGTGTTTAAAATTTCGCTCATGGCATTTGTATTTGCGCAAAGATATATAAAAGCATACTAAATAAAACACCCCCTCCAAATAGGAAGGGGTGGCAATCCAAAAATCAAAGTTCCAGTAATCAATATCCAATCTTTTAATATGAAAAACGGTCTAATACCCAATGTACATCCGAAAATTTACTTACAACCTTTGCCGTTTGATTCAAATTGCTAGGCGCAACTATAGCTGCTACTTTTTTATCCTTCGCGGCTTCTCCAGTTTTTCCTACTTTTTCTTTTTGCTTATCCAATGCACGATCTATCTTTTCTAATTCTTGCATTTTTTCAGACTTAGATTTTTCCAAATTGCGCTCCAACTCCATTCGCTCTTCTTTTAATTGATTCAATTTGGATTCAATCTCATCGGGTGAATCTGCATCATTATCAGAAACTTCGTTGTCAGCTCTTCTTATTTTTTCCAAACCTGTAGCAGTCATGCGGTATTCCACCCCTTGCTCATAACTATAAGATTCATTGTCCCAAGGCTCATTCCACTCATCATACCAATTATTGTCATTGGAAATCCTATCAATGGTTTCAGTACGCATACCACGTCTGTCAATTCGTACGTTGGTTTGCGACCAACCTTTGCTGGTAATTAATATTCTTTTACCTACAGGAACTGCAATGGTCATGATGATATGTTGGTTACGGAATTTATTCATTTTGTTAATGCCAATTCCTCGGTCTAAATACAATAAACTATCCGCTTGGGTAAGTGAAAAATTAATTTTTTGAGCAAGACTATTGGCTTCTTGAACTGTTTTCCCATTACTCAATTTCACTACTTTCACTTCAAAACTGTCCGTTTTTGATTGTACAATCCTAACACGTAAGTTTCTAACAAATACAGTATCCTCATCCATTAAATTGCTAAAAGGTGTGATTTGAAACCATTTATCTTCATAATATTTCATTTTTGGTGCAGCAGTGACAGCTAAAAAATCAACTTTCGCATTACTTAATTGTACTTTCTCTTCCACGGGTACATTGTGCTTAGAAAAGCTATGACCTAAACTGCTAAAGAAATAAAATATACAAATCCAACCCAATACCCATAAACTTATAAAACCTGTTCTCACCCATTTATTTGCTTTTTTAAATCCTGCAATTTTTCTGATAATTGCCGTTACAATTGCAATTACAGGCACCCAAACAAAAAATAAAATGGCTCCTATAGCTGTTGCGGTTTGCATGCCATCTTCTAATATGAAACCTTTTAAGGGCAATAAGCTTGTGCCTGCAGCGCCAATACCAAATAATGCAGCCAATAATGAAATCCCAATAACACCCAATACAAAATAGACAAATACCTTAATGCAAATAGTAATTACTCTACCCACAAAATGCAAACAACCTTTTTTATTTTCCGATGCAACATGAGCACTAGCTGTTTCATTTGATGTATTATCTGCGTCATTTCTTTTTTTGTAAAACTCACTACCCCAGCTTTGTGCTCTTTTGCTAAAGCCTTCCATATCATTTTGAATGGTGTTCTTAATACTATTCAAATCCACTTTCTCTCCTACCATTTCAAGCTTATCCGCACTGGTTCTCGCTTCTGGCAATACCAGCCACAATACAATGTATACAAATATGGCACCAGGGCTAAAAGTAAAATCTAAGAAATTAGGAAAATCGGGGTTCTCCCAAAATTGGAATAAGTGAAAGTGTCTAAAATGAAACATGAAACGAATAAAAGGAATCATAAACAATAAACGAATAATGCCTACTCTTAATCCAAAATATTTAGACAATCCAGCACAAACTCCTCCAATTATTTTATTGTCAATATCACGGAATAATCTTTTACGTACTCCACCTACTTCTTTTACAGCACTGCTGGGTACTGCAATCCATAATATCAAATAACCTAAAACGTTTACACCTAATAAAAAGATCCACAAAATTCTTACTACTAAAGGATCGATATTAAAATAGTTGGCAATACCACTACAAACACCCCCTAATACTTTATTTTGTTCGTCACGATACAAACGTTTTTGTGTGGTAAACTCCCAGGTTTTATGTTCTTGAGCACCAGTACCCGACTGCGTATTTGACGCGTTGCTCGATTGCTCAAAACCATCCTGTGCCTCAAAATCGGCCGGACGTCCAATGCTGTCAATAATTAATTGAAGGGTAGATTCATTAATACATACTTCCCCTTTTTTTAATTTATCGTCGCATAATTCTGCTACACGACATTCAATGTCATTAATGATTTCATCGCGGCCTTCTTCGTTAGCAAAATAAGCACGCAATGATTCTATATATTGTTTTAATGTTTCATACGCTTGTTCTTCGATAGGAAGAATGCGACCTTGAAAATTAATATTGATTACTTTATTCATAAACCTAATTTTTAAATTTTTGGATGGGATTAGATAGCACTGCTTTGTGTCAATTGATTCACAGCTCCAGCCATTTCGTTCCATGTTTTTAATAAAACATCAAAAGCTTGCTGCCCTTCCTCGGTTAACACAAAATATTTTCTTGGCGGACCACTTACACTTTCCACCCATCTATAGTTTAACAACCCTGCGTTTTTTAATCTCGTTAATAACGGATAGAGGGTGCCTTCCAGAATATGCAAATTAGCCGCTTTCATTTGTTCGACGATATCACTCGGATATACTTCGCCTTTTTGAATGATGGACAATATGCAAAACTCCAAAACGCCCTTGCGCATTTGACTTTGTGTGTTTTGAATATCCATGTGATTTACTTTAGATTACAAAACTAGGGGAATATTTAGTACTATGTATCACCGAGTACTAAATATTTTATAGTATTATAGACATTAAAAAAGCTAATATGTTGTTTTTCAATATATTAGCTTTAAAAAAACTTGATAAGGGCATTTAGAAAAGGACAGATGGTATTGGGATTAATAGCAATAATTATTGATTTCTAATAAACCACTAGCTCGTAAAAGTCCTCCTCCTTTAAATAAGTATTGGCCAGCTCATTGATTTGTTCTGGGGTAATCGCACGCACTGTTTCAATAGTATTGTAAAAATAAGCATCGGTTAATCCGTTCAATACATAGGATTTCCATCTGCCAATTATTTGGAATGGGCCGTCCACATCTCCTAATAATGAACCCAACATATAATTTTTAACCAATTTCAATTCCGCTTCATCCACCAATTCGTTTCTTAAAATGGCCATCTCTTTATATACTTCTTGAACGGTTGCATTGCATACATCCTTACCTGCATCAGTACTTACCATCCATGCACTTTGTTGAATATGATTTTGCAAATAACTATGTATGCCATAAGTATATCCTTTGTCCTCTCTAATATTACTCATTAATCGAGAACCAAAAAATCCTCCAAAAATATTGTTCAAAACCTGTGCGCCTGCAAAGTGAGGGTGATGTCTATTTGGAAAATGTCTTGCGATACGTATAGAACCTTGTACCGAATTCGGATCATTCACCACACTGTATTTCTTTTCAGTGGCTGCAATGATTGGATATTCAGGAGTTTCAATAGTGGATTGATTCAAAGGCAAACTACCAATGTATTTATTTAAAATAGATTGTACATTTTCTGGAAACTTTCCAGCCATAAATACAATACATTTCCCTTGCCTATAATACTTGTTATAGTAAGCAACTAAATCGGCACGGGTTAATTGATTATAGCTTTCCTCCGTTGAATATTTACCATAAGGGTGATGAATCCCAAATAAATACTCATCAATAAATCGATTCGCAATAAAATCCCCTTTCTTTAAATTTAAAGTAAGTTGTTGAATTTGATTCTTTGCATAAATATCCAATTCGTTTTCAGGGAACACCGCATCTGCTACTAATTCACTCACTACTGGAACTACTTCCTGAAAATGCTTTGTTAAAGTGTGTAAGCTAATGGTAGCGGTTTCATTGTAACAGGATCTATTTAAATAAGCCCCATAAAATTCAAAGGCTTCATTTACTTCAAAGGCCGATTTTGTACTCGTCCCATTTTTTAATAAGTAATTGGTTGCAGGTGCTACCCAGTTTTTGGTTTCAAAACTATTGCCTGCAAAAAATACCAACTCCATTAACATTACTTCCTGCGCACCGCCCTCAAATGCATATACTTCCACCCCATTGTCCAATGTATATTTTTGACAAGGTTTTAATTGAATATCAAAATCTACCGCGTCTTTAATAGCCGGTGCCAAATTTCTGTCTAATCCCATGGTCTTATAATTATGCTATCGCTAGCTTATGATTTACTATAATAATACAAAGTGTTACGATTGCCTTCGGCAAAAATGGATTGTGCAGTGCTTTGAATCAATGCTGGCGTTACTGCTTGGTATTTAGCCAATTCATCATTCATCAATGCTGCATCTCCCAGTAATTCGTAAAAAGCTAAACTTTGTGCACGATTCATAATGCTCATATCTTCAAAGCAAATCATGCTCTCCGTTTTATTGATCACTTTTTGTACTTCTTTTGGATCTAATAAATCAGCTTTCATTTTCTCAACTTCTTGTAGCACTGCTTTTTCGGCAACAGACATGCTAATGCCTTTCACCAATTTTCCAGTAATTACCAATAAACCTGGATCAATCGTGCCAAAATGAAAACATGATATCGAAGAAAATAACTGTCTTACTTTGATTAACTGCTCATACAATCTTGAAGATGCCCCTCCTCCTAAAACTTCTGTTAATAAATCAGTGGCATGATAGGAAGCGTCAAAACGGCCACCCATATGCCAAGTCATCATCAACATATCCATAGGTACATCGGCACGCACATCTAAACTTCTATTTTTATTTTGCTGAGGTTCCTGAGGTAAATTTCTTAAATAAGGCTTCCCTGATGGTATAGGTCCAAACCATTTTTCTGAAAGTGCTTTGATTTCCTCCGTTTTTACATTCCCTGTAACAACCAGTATCGCATTATTAGGTCGATAAAATTGAAAAAAGAATTCCTTTACTTCTTCCATAGTGGCTTGTTCCACATGTTCCAATGAAGCCCCAATGGTCATCCAACGATAGGGATGTTGGGTATAAGCCAGTGTACGCATTTTATGCCAAGCATCTCCATAGGGCTTATTGATATAATGTTCTTTGAACTCTTCACACACTACTTTCCTTTGGACTTCTAAACTCTTTGGACTAAAGGCCAAGGACAACATTCTATCGCTCTCTAACCAAAAAGCTGTTTCGATATTTTCGGCCGGCAATTGACAATAATAGTTGGTTAAATCATTGGTGGTATAGGCATTGTTTTCACCTCCAGCTCTTTGCAAGGGTTCATCATATTCTGGAATATTTACACTACCTCCAAACATTAAATGTTCAAACAAATGTGCAAAACCTGTTTTCTCAGGATTTTCGTCTTTGGCACCTACATTGTATAAAATATTCACCACTGCCATAGGAGTGGTAGTATCAGGATGCACCAATACTTTCAAGCCATTGGCTAATTGGAATCGATCAAATTGTATCATAATAAAGGGCAAAATTACTCCTTTTGAAGGAGAGTCTATTGCGAAAATAGATAAATTCAAAAGGGGCGAAAGCAAACCTATTAAGCCTTAACTTTGTAACTCATAAACGAAGTATATGGAATTAGATGTGTTATACAAGAAAGCCCTGAATTTTGAGTACTTAACAAAGGAAGAAGGAATGTTTTTATTTGAACATGCACCTTTGAATGAACTTACCTATATCGCCAATGAGTTAAGAAAAATACAAGTGCCGCATGGTAAAGTGACTTGGCAAATTGACCGTAATTTAAATACCACCAATGTGTGTATTGCCAATTGTAAATTCTGTAATTTTTTCCGTGTTCCCGGACATCCCGAAGCCTATATCACTGATATGGATACTTATCGTGTAAAAATTAAAGAAACTTTGGAATGGGGAGGCGATCAATTATTGTTACAAGGAGGGCACCATCCCGAACTGGGCTTACAATTTTATACTGATATCTTCCGTCAAATAAAACAAGAATTTCCGACCATTAAGTTACATACTTTAGGGCCCCCAGAAATTGCACATATTGCTAAATTAGAAGGCATGACTCATACCGAAGTTTTAAAAGCTTTACAAGCAGCAGGTATGGACTCCTTACCTGGTGCAGGTGCAGAAATATTGGTAGATCGTGTAAGAAGATTGGTGTCTAATGGAAAATGTGGTGCAGATGAATGGTTAGAAGTAATGGCTGCGGCACACCAATTAAATATTACCACCAGTGCTACCATGATGTTTGGGCACGTTGAAACATTGGAAGAAAGATTTATTCACTTGATACGTATTAGAGAGGTGCAGGATAAAAAACCAAAAGATGCTAAAGGATTCTTGGCATTTATTCCTTGGACCTTCCAAGGGGTGGATACTTTATTGGCAAAATTAAGAGGTCCTCAAAATGAGACCACTACCGAAGAATACATTAGAATGATTGCCATTAGCCGTATAATGTTGCCTAATATTAAAAATATTCAAGCAAGCTGGTTAACAGTGGGTAAAGCTACTGCACAGGTTTGTTTAGAAGCAGGGGCAAATGATTTCGGAAGTATTATGTTGGAAGAAAACGTAGTTAGTGCAGCGGGTGCACCTCACCGATTTACGTATAAAACGATACAAGAAGCCATTAAAGAAGCTGGTTTTGAGCCACAATTACGTAACCAACAATATGAATGGCGCGAACTACCTGCAAATATTCAGGAACAAATCGTCAATTATTAGTAAGTACTTGTAACTTTTTTGGCCCTTCCTCGTTATACCTATACTTAACCGACAAACGGGGATCCAATATGACCGATCAAGATTTTAATCTTTGTGTAGACAATTACTCCGATGGAGTGTACCGATTTATTGTCAAAAATATTGGCAAGGAAGCCGATGCACAGGATATAGTACAATCGGCATTTGAAAAATTGTGGATCAACCGATCAAAAGTAGATCCTACTAAAGTAAAGTCCTACTTATTTACGGTGGCTTATCACCAAATGATTGACCAGTTAAGAAAGGATAAAAAAGAGTGGATAACAGATAGTTTTGAAAGCATTGAAGAGCCTAGTCATTTACCACCCAATGCGGAATTGAAACAAATTTTATTAAAAGCCATCAACGAATTAAATCCAGTTCAAAAAAGTTTGGTTTTGCTTAAGGATTATGAAGGCTATAGCTACCAAGAAATTGGTGCGATTATGGATTTATCTGAATCTCAAGTTAAAGTGTATTTACATCGTGCTCGTTTAATATTGAAAGGAAAATTAGTTCACCTTGAAAAAATGCGTGCTTAATGAAAATCAATTTACAAAATTTTGAGCAATATTGCTTGTTGTATATTGACAATGAATTGTCTGCCACAGCAAAACAAGAATTGGAATTATTTATAGCAGCAAACCCCCAATGTGCATCTGAACTTGCTTTATTGCGTGAAACGGTTTTAACCCCCACTCCTATTTCTTATCCAAACAAGGCATTGTTATATCGTTTTCAAGAAATGGAAGCAAGCTTGCCTACTTCAATTAAACAAAAATTGTATCGAAGCAAGCCAAAGGTAATGCAAGGATTTTTCAATCGTCCAAACACGCGTTATGCAATTGCAATAGCTGCTTTGTTGATGATATTTATTGGGTATCAATGGATAGCCCCTACAACTGAAGTCGCAAAAAGCACAGGACAACTTGCACAGCAAAACAAAAAACTCAATAAGCAAAGCAGTGCAAATCCAAGCCAAGTCAAAGCCACACTCGTTGCAAATACAATAGTGAATACAATGTTGGCAACCCATTCAAAGCAGACTACAAGCCAGGAACAGCATCGTGAAAATATAATTCCTACCACAAACAATCCAGCAGGAGCAACCGTTGCATCAACTGCTACAACTTACACATTCGCAACTCCTACTACGCCAGCGCTTTCTTCTAAAAATAATGCCCCGATATCAAGTACCCAATTGGAAACGAATCTATCTCGTGCCGATGTTCATGCAAAAAATGATATCGTAAATAGCAATACGATCATTACTGATAATTCGCATGAAACTTACGAAGAATTAAATACCGAAGATGCAGATAGAACTATTTATATCGCCAATTTGGAAATTGATGGTGACAAATTAAGAGGATTCGGAAGACGCTTTAATGCATTATTAAAAAGAAATAAAACAGAAAAAGAAAAATAAGCAATATGAAAAATTACATTTTACTAGCAAGCAATTTTATTTCAATGTGTGAATTTGCAAAAAACGACTCTACTAAAAGCAACCCACAAGACACGATTAGAGTGGGCAATATGGTTATAGTAGGCAATAAAGGAGCAGGCGTTAGAAAAATTAGCAATTCAAAAAAGAAAGAAGTTGTGATTGAAAGCTTCAATAATAATTTAGTAACCATTACTGATGACACTGTTAAAGTAGGCCGTTTACATATTATTAACAAGTCTGAAGGCAATGAAGGATATGGGCAAAAAAATTGGGAATCTTTATTAGATGGTGATTTCAAAAAAACCAAAATCAGTATTGAACGAGCGCCAAAAAAATTAAAACCTATCACTACCAATTGGTGGATATTTGACTTGGGATTTGCCAATTTAGTAGATCATACCGACCAGCGCATGTATGCAAATATGTTGAGTAATAATTTAATCGCAAGCAATACGCCTAATTCTACCGATTTGAAATTAAACAATGCCAAATCAAGTAATGTGAATATTTGGATAGTTCAACAAAAACTAGACTTGTATAAACATATCTGGAATTTGAAATACGGTATTGGTGTAGAGATGTTTAATTTTAGATTTGAGCAACCCATTAGCTTTAGCAATACTCCTGGCAATTATGTGTATTTTGACAATGTGCATTTTTCAAAAGATAAATTATTTGTTGAGTACTTAACCATCCCCATACAAATCAATTACCAAGCCAACCCACAAAACAATCGAAGCTTCTATGCAAGCTTAGGGATGAGTGCAGGCTATTTGATTGATTCAAGAACCAAGCAAATTAGCGATGAAAGAGGCAAGAAAAAAGTGAATGGAAATTTTAATCTTAATAATTTTAAAGCATCCACTATTGGTGAATTAGGTATTGGATCCATTCGTTTGTATGGTTCTTACAGCTTATCTAATTTATTTGACAACAAGCTAAGCTATTTTGAGATGAACCCTTTTGCAGTGGGTTTGAGATTTAGTAAGTTCTAAAGTAATTATTTATTCAATCTTTCGACTCGCCCTGCGCATGCTCGAAAGCTCACTCAAAATTGAATAAATAATTCCAACATACCTATAATAATAAAGCCCTTCCAATTGGAGGGGCTTTTTAATATCCGCTAACTTATTTTTAATATTCCTTCTCGTCTCACCCTTTGCGTTGCTCGAAAGCTCAACTCAAAGGACATAAAAATAGACTGTTGCTTATAAATTTATACCAGATTTTCACCGCCAAAATAAGGTTGCAATACTTTTGGCAAAGCAATACCACCAACTGTTTGGTAATTCTCTACAATCGCAGCAAAAATCCTTGGTAAGGCCAATGAACTTCCATTTAAGGAATGTGCAAATTGTATTTTGCCATCGGCATCTTTAAATCTACACTTCATACGATAAGTTTGGTAGGCTTGGAAATTACTCACGCTACTCACTTCCAACCATCTTTCCTGTGCCGCACTGTATACTTCAAAGTCATAAGTAATGGCCGATGCAAAACCCATGTCGCCACCGCACAATCTTAGAATGCGGTATTGCAATCCTAGGCTGATTAATAATTTTTCAACATGCACTACCATTTCATCCAATACCTTATCACTTTGATCGGGATGTACGATTTGGATAATCTCTACTTTTTCAAATTGGTGTACTCTATTCAATCCACGTACTTCTTTCCCAAAACTTCCTGCTTCTCTTCTAAAACATGGTGAATAAGCAGTCATTCTTAATGGAAGATCGGTTTCTTTTAAAACGGTGTCACGAAATACATTGGTAACAGGTACTTCAGCAGTAGGTATCAAATAAAAATCATCGGCAGTAGCATGGTACATTTGACCTTCTTTATCTGGCAATTGACCTGTAGCAAAAGCCGAAGCTTCATTAACCATAAAAGGGGGCAAATATTCAGTATAACCTGCTGCGGTATTAAAATCTAAAAAATATTGCGTCAAAGCTCTTTGAAATTTGGCACCTTTCCCAATATACAAAGGGAATCCACTGCCTGTGATTTTAGCACCGGTTTCAAAGTCAACTAAATTGTATTTTTTAATTAAGTCCCAATGCGCTTCGGCATTTGCTGGGAGTTGCGGCTTGGAACCTCCCTCACGTACCACTTCATTCTCTTCGGGTGTTTTTCCCAAGGGTACCAAATCGTGCGGAAGATTTGGAAACTGCACAATTACTTGTTGCAATTGCTGCTCTACCTGGGCCATTTGTTCTTTCAATGGCTCTAACTGCTTTTTCCATTCAGCCACCTGATTTTTCAAAGCCTCGGCGAGCTCCTTTTCTCCTTTTGCCATATGTCCCCCAATTTCCTTGGATGCAGCATTCACTTTTGATTGAATATCATCAAAAGAAGCTTGTAACTGCTTTCTTTGGTCATCAATGGCAATTACTTCGTCCACTAAATTTAAGGAAGCGAAGTGCTTGACAGCCAATTTCTTTTTAGCCAGTTCGGTGTTTTGGCGTAAGAAGTTTACTTGTAACATAGTGCAAATTTTGGCAAAGATAATCAAACCAACTTAGCTCGCCCATTTATACCCTACCTTTGCCCAAAATTAGATAGTAAGCATGGCGAATATACAAGACGATTTGCAAACAAGATGGTGGGCTTTGGAGCAAAAGTTAATGGACCGATTCGGCAAAAAACCAGATACAGAGGCCGTTTTATTCTTAATTGGACTCCAAGAAACCGGATTGATTCAGGAAAAAATTTCCAAAGAACAAAAGCAGGATCTCATGCATGTGGCCATTTGTACTATATTGGCTTCTAGTGGTTTTTATCTATTAGAAGGCAAGGACGAAGAAGGCTGGCCTCATTATAAACAATTAAAGGGTTTACCCACAATGAACCTGGTGGAGCAGGAAGCTTTTTTAAAAGACCATATTTTACTTTATTTTGAGCAGAATCAGTTCTAACAGATTGGTTTTTTAGCTATTTTAATGGATATTTGCAACAATAAAAAATGAACCTATGCAATTCCCTGCCGACTTACGTTACACGAAAGATCACGAATGGATTAAATTAGATGGTACTACTGCTACCATTGGTATTACCGATTTCGCACAAAGCGAATTAGGCGATATTGTATATTTAGATATTAACACAGTTGGAAAAAGCTTAGCTGCAGAAGCTGTTTTTGGAACAGTTGAAGCCGTAAAAACTGTGAGTGATTTATTCTTACCAATGGCAGGTACCATTACTGAAGTTAACCCTGCTTTAACTGCTAATCCAGAATTAGTGAACACCGATCCTTATGGTGCAGGATGGATGGTAAAAGTAACTGTGAACAATGCTGCCGACTTTGAACACTTGTTGACGAGCGAAGCATATGCTCAGTTGGTGCACTAATACCTATTCATGAAAACCTTGTTTTGGGTAATTGCAGAAATTGTAGTTGTGTTTCTATTATTGAGTATGCCAGGAAGCAGTTTTCATACTACCTCTAAATGGTTTGGAGATTTCCCTATTGACAAACTGGTTCATATTGTATTATTTGGATCATTGGCCATGTCATTTTTTGTACATTTTGAACAATCGACAAATCCAAGGCTTCAAACAGTAAGAGCAAAAGCCTTGGTGTTAATTTTTTGTATACTCTATGGGATAGCAATGGAGTTTTATCAAAAATTCTTTGTGCCTAGCCGAGGTTTTGAAGTAAGTGATATGTTAGCAGATGCCATTGGAGCAATACTAGCAATTCCAATGCTTTCATGGACAAAAAAAATGCTAAAAAAGTAGACCAGTATGGGAATAGAAAAAGACATACAACAATCCAGCTTTCGCAATGAATACCAAAAATTAGGTATCAACCTAATGTTCACTGCCAACTGGTTGAACGAAAGAATTGGTCGCTTTTTAGTACAAGAAGATATTACCCAACAACAATATAATATTTTAAGAATTTTAAGAGGAAGCGAAGTACCCTTAAGTACTTTGCAAATTAGGGAACGCATGTTGGACAAAATGAGCGACACTAGCAGGATTGTAGACCGACTCATTGTAAAAGAGCTGGTGCAAAAATCGGCATGCAAATCGGACAAAAGATTAGTGGATATAATCTTAACCAACAAAGGTCTTGACTTGGTTGAAAGACTTGATCATTTTAACGAACAAATAGACTCTATTTTACAAGGCTTATCTGAAACAGAAGCAGCTACTGTAAATCAAATTTTGGATAAGATGCGTGACAGTTCCGCGCACAAATAATTAAAGAATAACTATGCGCTACTTTTTAAGCATCCTATTTTTAGGAGCAGCTATTTTTGCAAAAGCACAACCCAGTATCGAAGACAAGCAAGTATTTGAATTTAGAGGCGTATGGATTGCAACGGTTGCAAATATTGATTGGCCAAGCAAAAGAGGTTTAAGTAACGAAGATCAAAAAAAAGAATTCATACAGTTGTTGGACCTGCATCAAAAAAATGGGATGAATGCAATTATTATGCAAATTCGTCCTACTGGAGATGCATTATATCCATCCAATTTAGAACCCTGGAGTGAATATTTAATGGGGCAACAAGGCCTGCCTCCTAGCCCCTTTTATGACCCATTAAGTTTTATGATTGCTGAAACCCATAAACGCGGAATGGAATTTCATGCATGGATCAATCCTTATAGAGCGGTGTTCAACACACAAAAATCAAGTATTGCGCCCAATCATCTAACCAAAACACATCCTGAATGGTTTGTTACCTATGATGATAAAAAAATATTTAATCCCGGATTGCCAGAGGTTTGGCAGCATACCAACCGAGTTGTAAGAGATATCGTAAGCAGATACGATGTAGACGCCATTCATTTGGACGATTATTTTTATCCTTACAAAGTAGCTGGCAAAGTATTTCAGGATGATGCTACTTATTTAAAATATGGTCGTGGCTTAAATAAAGAAGACTGGAGACGAAGCAATTGTGATACCATTATCAAACAACTCTCTGCAACCATTCATAGCATTAAACCTGGTGTGCAATTTGGCATTAGTCCATTTGGTGTTTGGCGCAATAAATCCAAAGATCCCAAAGGAAGCAACACCAAGGCCGGTGTAACCAATTATGACGATTTGTACGCTGATATTTTATTGTGGCTGAATAAGGGATGGGTAGATTATGTAATTCCTCAATTGTATTGGGAACACGGACATGCATTGGCCGATTATGACGAATTAGTAAATTGGTGGGACCAACATAGCGCTAAACGAAATTTATATATTGGTCATGGCATTTATCGTGCAGGTACTACTACCAATTGGAAAAGCAATAAGGAAATACCTTATCAAATACAAAGTTTAAGAGCCTTGCAAAATACAAGAGGCAGTGCCTATTTTAGCAGTAGTAGTTTTAAAAACAATCCAAATCACTGGAACGACAGTTTGCAATCCAACTATTACCGTAAGCCCGCATTACAACCTACTATGCCTTGGTTAGTACAATATGAAATGGCAGCACCACAAGTAATTAAAAAATCTGAAAATACATTCCAAATTGAACCAACTGATCCGAAAAAAGTAAAGCAATTTGCGATATTGAGCTTGAGTAATCGCCATTATGCTGTAGAAAGTATTGTACCTAGTTACACAAAATTAATTAATCTAAGTGCAATGGGTGTTGAAAAAAAATCCAATACACAATATTATATTGTTGCAATAGGATTGCAAAATCAATTGAGCAAATTGGTAGCTTTATAAGCAAATAGGCTTAGGAAAATTATCTATCAAAAACCCTTTTAAGCGGCAGGTTTTCACTGGATTGAATAATTAAAGGAACATGTTCTACGAGTGTCATGTCATTGTCCAGTCCAAATGCCTTTTGATCGCTTTGAGCCAATTGTTTGATATTAAAGTATACGTCCATAATAAAGTCTTCTCTAAAGGAGAGTTCGTTCTCAATACTAAAGAAGCTTTCAATAATTACATAAGTGATATCGGCATGGAAATCCTTACTTTTCAATGATTCATACTTGCTGTAAATGCCCAGCTCATGACATTCATTTAATTCCTGCATTACTTTCTTAAATAACACATTCACTCTCGGTTGGATCCTAAATCCTAATTTAAAATCCACACGCATTACTTTATCATCTACCAACTCGCGAATACTGTATTCCATTCCATAAGGAGAATCAGTACGGTCAATATGTATAAACCAATACAGGTCGGCACGCTTAGGCTTTCGATTTAAGATTGAATCAATAATACGATGTTCTATTTCTCGATAATTATTGGCCTTTGTTAAGTACACCAAATGTGTAGCAAACTTAGGTACATCCTTATCGCTACTTAACTCAACTAAGGCATCTAAATAATCTTTGATTTTCAAAAAGTCCAAGAATCGATTGGCAATTTTTCTTGCTCGATGCCATATCATCATCACAAAAATCATACTTAATGAAAATACAAAAGTGATATAGCTTTCTTTTACTTTCACAATATTGGCTACAAAAAAGGAAACTTCTACTGCACTAAACATTAAAATTACTATGGCCACCACCGACTGTCTCCATCTTTTCACATTCAACATGTAAAAATTCATTAAAACCGTGGTCATGATCATGGTAATGATAATGGAAAATCCGTATGCCGCTTCCATATGTTCACTCTTTCTAAAAAACAACAACATAGTAATACAGCCGGCCCATAATAATAAATTTAAACTTGGGATATAAATTTGACCCTTTTGATCGGTTGGAAATTTAATGGTAACACGCGGCCAAAAATTCAAACTAATCGCTTCCGAAATCAAAGTAAATGAACCGCTAATCAATGCCTGGCTTGCAATAATTGCGGCCACTGTTGCCACACAAATCCCCGCTAATAAAAACCAATGTGGCATTAATTCATAAAACGGATTCAATCCGTCTATAGACTGTCCCATATGCGTAATTAACCATGCACCTTGACCCATATAGTTAATCACCAATGCTGTTTTTACAAACATCCAACTCACCTGAATATTTTGACGACCACAATGGCCAAGATCACTATACAATGCTTCGGCACCAGTTGTACATAAAAATACAGCACCCAATATCCAAAATCCTTTCGGATAGTTTACCAATAAATCATAAGCATAATAAGGATTCAATGATTTTAAAATTTCTGCATGATGCACCACCTGTAATAATCCTAAAATCAAAATCATCGAAAACCAAATCAACATAATTGGACCAAATGCAAATCCTACAATCTTAGTGCCGAATCGTTGAAAGAAAAACAATAAAGAAATGATGGCCATTACAATGCCCACTGTTAAATTATTGCCAGGCACAATGGTGTTTTCCAATCCACGCACACCGCCTAATCCTTCTACAGCCGAAGCGACCGAAATGGGTGGCGTAATCATACCATCCGCAAGCAACATCGCTGCGCCAATTATAGCAGGTACATAAATCCATTTTACATAACGTCTTACTAAAGCAAAAAGAGAAAAGATGCCTCCTTCCCCTCTATTGTCTGCCCTTAGTGTTAAAAAAACATATTTAAATGTAGTTTGTAAAGTGAGGGTCCAAAACACACAGGAAATGGCACCATATACCAACTGCTCAGTAATTACTCTGTGATTGATAATAGATTTAAATACATATAAAGGAGAGGTTCCAATATCTCCATAAATAATTCCTAAAGTAACTATTAAACCTGCTACGGAGAGTTTGTGGGCGTGCCCACTAGATGTATGTGCCATGAAGCATTTTGATTGGGGGACAAAGTTTATAAAAATAATATAAACAATACGCTTTAAGAGGTAAGTATTTTATAAATATTTTACCTTGCCTACTCCGTCCATTCCAATACTAAGGCTTGTAAGTACCAAAAAGCTGTTCTACTGCCTTATAGCGAAATTCAAAAATTCCCTGTAGTTGCTTTTTCACCAAAATCAGTTGGGCAATATCCCCTAAAACACCCAATGGAATTTTATAATGTACAATATCCTGCATACACACCCCACCCGGAATTTCCTTAAAATGGTGTTGGTGATGCCAAAGCGTATAGGGTCCAAAACGTTGTTCATCCACAAAATACTTCCCCTCTTGCACATGTGTAATTTCGGTCATCCAGTATAAAGGGATGCCTAAAATGGGACGCACCTTGTATTCAATGAGCTGACCAGGATACATTTTTTCGTCATGGTGTTTGCTGATGATATGAAATCCCATATGATGGGGGGTAATTTTTGCCAAATTAGCAGGACTACTGAAAAACTCCCAAGCCTGTTCTATAGAAATTGGCAAATTTTGCTCTGTATGTAGGGTATATACTTTAGACATAGCTTTATAACAAGCATGGCCGTTTTTTGTTGTGCAAATTCCCTCGAAAGCCAGTAATTTTATAATATGATTAGTAAGTTGGAACAAGCAAAGGCATTTGAAGCCGTATACGAAGGACTGAATGAACAACAAAAAAATGCCGTAAACACCATTGAAGGCCCCGTAATGGTTATTGCCGGACCCGGCACAGGTAAAACCCAAATTTTAGGTGCGCGCATTGGTAAAATTTTATTAGAGACCGACACGGCTCCCGAAAATATACTTTGTCTTACTTACACCGATGCAGGCGCCATTGCCATGCGTAAAAGATTGGTGAGTTTTATTGGCACCAGCGCCTATAAAGTAAATATTGCCACCTTTCACTCTTTTTGCAACGATATCATACAGGACAACCTATCGCTTTTTGACAAAACCAGTTTAGATCCAATATCGGAACTGGAAAAAATTGAATTGCTCAAAACACTTATTGATGGGTTTGACAAAAACAACCCGCTCAAAAGATATCGAGGCGACATATATTTTGAAATGAGCAATTTGTCCAAATTGTTTAGTGCCATGAAAAAAGAGGGTTGGCAGCCTGCTTTCTTACTTGAAAAAGTGGAGGAGTATATTCAATCCATTCCGTTTAGAGATGAATTTATCTATAAAAGAAAATACAAGCAATTTGAAGCCGGTGCTTTAAAACAAGGTTTAGTTGATGCAGAGATAGAAAAAATGGCAAAACTAAAAGCCGCAATAGGAAGTTTTGATAAGTATCAACAACTAATGAAGCAGCGCAACCGATATGATTTCGAAGACATGATTAACTGGGTGATCAATGCTTTTAAAGAAAATAAAAACTTGCTTGCTCAATATCAAGAACGTTTCTTGTATATATTGGTAGATGAATTTCAGGATACGAGTGGGACCCAAAATGAATTGGTTCAATTATTGGTCAATTATTGGGAGCAGCCTAATTTATTTGTAGTAGGAGATGACGATCAAAGTATTTTTAGATTTCAGGGAGCCAATGTTGAAAACATGTTGCATTTCCAAAATCAATATGCACAGGACATTCTTACCATTGTTTTAGAAAACAATTATCGATCTACCCAACCCATACTAGACGCTTCCACTATTGTAATCAACAATAACCAAGAAAGGCTAGTGAATAAAATTGAGGGGCTGGAAAAAAAATTGATTGCTGCCAATCCTAAATTGCAGGCACAAACGCTAGCACCCAAGATAGTGGCTTATCAAATGCCCGAGGAGGAAATGATTGACATTACTGAGCATATTATTGCACTCATTCAAAATGGAGTGGCGGCCAATGAAATTGCAGTTTTGTATAAGGAACATAAATACGGAGAAGAGATTGCACATTATTTGCAGCAAAAAAATATTCCTGTATATACCAGACGCACAGCCAATTTGTTGGATCAAACCTTGGTAAAACAAATCAACACGATCTTAGATTATTTAGCTTGTGAATTGGATCAGCCCTATGAAGGCGCCAATTTATTATTTGAAATATTACATTTTAAATGGTGGAACATCTCTCCTATTACCATTGCCAAATTAACATTTGAAGCAAATCAATTAAAATATGGCAGTCCCGAAAATGCTTTTAGAAAAGTACTTGTTGATAAAACACAGCAGGTTCAAGGAAGCTTATTTCAAGAAGGCGGCGTTCCCGAATTGGCCAAAGCAGTGCAGGTACTAGAATCTTTAATTGGCGAAGTGCCCAATGTAACTTTATTAAATTTAGTAGAACAGGTATTGCAAAAAACTGGCATCATTCAGTCGGTACTTCAATCCAACAATAAAGGTTTTGAATTAGAAGTCATCACCAAATTTTTTGATTTCATAAAGGAAGAAACACACCGTCGTCCTAGCTTACAATTAAAAGACTTAGTAGAAATGTTGTCCTTGATGCAAAAAGAGGGCATTCGCTTACCGCTACCCATTACTACTGGCGGAGTAAGTGGCGTAAACCTGCTTACTACTCACGGAAGCAAAGGATTGGAATTTGAATATGTTTTTGTTGCGGGCACCAATGCTCATTTCTGGGAAAAGAAAAGGGCCGCTAACAATATTGGATATAGCTTACCCGATACAGTATTTAGCACACTGGAAAATGCCGACGACAAAGAGGAATTGAGAAGACTATTTTATGTTGCCCTTACGCGTGCTAAAAAAGAAATTCAAATTTCTTATGCATTGAATAGAGCCGATGGCAAAGTAGCTGAGCCAAGTCAATTTATTATTGAATTAATTGAGGGCAATGAAAAACAAATTCAAGAAAAACCATTGGAGGAGTCCATTAAAACCCAATACAAATTACTGCATATACAAAGCACCATCACCCCTCAAATCAAACAATTAGAGGAAGACTTTATCAATCCCAAGCTGGCACAGTTCACCATGAATGTAACTGCTTTGAACAACTATTTAAAATGCCCCTTGCACTTTTATTACAATAGTTTAATTCGTGTGCCCTCAGGCAAATCAGAAGCAACTACTTTTGGTTCGGCTGTGCATGATGCATTAAATAAGTTATTCAAAAAAATGCAGGATCGCGATAATCAATTCCCCGACAAACAGGAACTAGTACAGGACTTTAACTATTATATGGCTAGGCATCGCGAAGCTTTTACCCAAGTAGAATACAATCGAAGAAAAGAGCAAGGCGAAATAGTGCTTACGCAATATTATGATCAATACGTACAAAGCTGGAACAAGGTAGTGACTACCGAATACCGCATAAACAATGTAGTGCTCAATGGCATTCCATTAAAAGGGGCGATAGATAAAATTGAATTCAACGGCAAACAAGTAGTAGTGATAGATTACAAAACCGGCAGCGTAGAAAATGCAAAAGAAAAACTGGTTGCCCCTAATGAAAAAGTGCCCAATGGAGGTGATTATTGGAGGCAGGCCGTGTTTTATAAAATACTTCTCAAACATCATCCCAAACAATGGGAAGTGACTACTGCCGAATTTGACTTTGTAGAACCCAATAAAAAGAAGCAATTCGAGAAAGCATCGGTTGCTATAACTGATGCAGACATTACTACAGTAACGGAACAAATAAATAAGGTTTGGGAAAAAATACAAGCAAAAGATTTTTATTCAGGTTGTGGTAAACCAGAATGCCATTGGTGCAATTTTGTTAAAAACAATGAATTAACAGTGGCCTTACACCAAATCCCCAATGGAGATTTGGAAGAATCTGAGTAAGTTTGCAATTATGATCAAAAGTCCAATAGGCCGTACCCATTTATTGACCATTGCAATTGCTTTTTACTTTGTGCAATCTTTGGTTGCCTGTGCCAATATTGTACCCCCAAGTGGAGGACCAAGAGATACCATTCCTCCCTATCGCATTGCTGCCAAACCCAAGGACTCATCCATTGGTGTTAACCCTAAAGAAATTCTCATAGGCTTTAATGAATATATTAACACAGTTAGCTTACAAGAAAACCTAATTGTAGGACCCGGCTTAAAAAATATTCCCTTAGTCGAATCCAAATTAAATACACTTCGTATTCGGATTAATGATACCCTATTACCCAATACAACTTATCGCATTCAATTTGGTAATGCAGTAAGGGATGTAAACGAAGGGAATATTGTACAAAATTTTTCCTATGTATTTAGCACGGGTGATCATATTGATAGCGGCCGCATTCAAGGCAAGGTACAACTAGCCGAAACAGGACGTGTAGATAGTACTTTAATTGTAGTATTACATCCAATGGGCAATGACAGTGCCATTTTTAAAAACAAGCCCATCTACTATTCAAAACTAAATGGCAAGGGAAAATTTAGTTTTGACTTTTTGCCCAATCAGGCTTTCCAAATTTTTGTACTACCCAATGATTACACAAAAAAATACGACGACAGCACGAAAATATTTGGCTTTTATAATAGTCCAGTGATTGCCAATCAGTCCAAAGACTCTGTACAAATTTTTGCTTTTCAAGCCTATCCAAAGGCTGAAAAAAGAAAAAGCAGTGCTAGCAACAACAAGCCTGTAAAGCGCAACACAGCATCTTTAAAATACAGTAAACTTATGGATGGCAATGAGCAGGATGTATTGCAACCAATGAAATTGGTATTTGATACACCTATTCATTTAAATGATAGTTTCCCCATTCAACTTTACGATACCAATTTTAAAAACGCAGAAGATATTAATGTATATGTAGATAGTGCAGCACCTAATACATTGGTGATTGAAAACGAATGGGCCAATGCTACCAAATACAAGTTATTGATACCACAAAATGCGATTTCCGATAGCTTGCATAATAAGTTGGTGAAAACAGATACAGTAAGCTTTGCTACAAAACCTAATAAAGCCTATGGTTCCTGTGTAATTCGCCTTAGCGGTTTGGAATTATATACTCAACCAGTACTATTGCTTACTCAAGACGAAAAAGTTAAATTTAGTTTTCCGCTTAAACAGAATTTGCTCAATATTCCTTTATTACCTGCAGGAGAATTTCAATTAAAATTATTGCAGGACGAGAACCAAAATGGGAAATGGGATACTGGTCATTACAAACTGGGACAGCAAACTAAGCAACCCGAAAAGGTGTTGGTATTGCCCAACAAACTCAATATCCGAGCAGACTGGGACAACGAGTTGAATCTTACCATTAAATAAGTAATTTTGTTTAGCTATCCCTTATGCAATTACCTTCCTCCTTATTAGAAAATGCAGTTGCCGAATTCTCAAAACTACCTGGCATTGGCAAAAAAACAGCGCTAAGACTGGTTTTACATTTGCTAAAGCAAGAGAAAGGAGTGACAACTCTTTTTGGAGACACCCTTCAAAAAATGCGTAATGAAATTCAATTTTGTCAAAAGTGTTATAATATAAGCGATGGTAGCATCTGCTCCATTTGCGCCAATAGTAGCCGACAAAAAGATACTATTTGTGTGGTGGAGAATATCCGTGACGTTATAGCCATTGAAAATACCCAACAGTACCACGGCACTTACCATGTTTTGGGTGGCATTATATCCCCATTAGATGGCATTGGTCCCGACCAATTAACCATTGAAGCCTTGATTGATCGAGTGCAAAAAGACAAAGTTACTGAGTTGGTTTTTGCCTTAAACCCTACTATTCAAGGAGATACTACCATTTATTATATTCAAAAAAAGCTGGCCAATACCCCTTGCCGCATCACTACCATTGCCCGAGGCATTGCATTTGGCGGGGAATTGGAATATGCCGATGAAATGACCCTTGGAAAAAGTATTTCCAACAGACAACCTATTGGTCAATATATAAAATAGGTTATTTCAGTAATTATTATTAATTTTGATGTTTAAACATTGAAATATATAAAATCAATCAATATGAAAAAGTTATTGACCTACTTAGCCATTGCTATTATTGGAGTAAACAGTGCATCTGCTCAAAAAACTTTGGAAACCAAAACGGCACAAGTGCGTTTTGTTGCAGTGGATGACAATGATATTGATGCTATTAACAAGGAAGTAGTGAGTAGACTAGAACCCAATGGCAAATTGAGTTTCATCATGTTAATGAAAGGATTTCATTTTGAAATGTCAAAAATGGAAGAACACTTTAACACAGAATATATTGAATCTGATAAATTTCCGCGTGCTATTTTTAATGGTCAAATTACCAATATTAAAACGGTCGACTTTAAAAAAGACGGCAAGTACCCCGTTACCGTAACCGGCAATATGCAAGTACATGGTGTAAACAAAGCCATTCAAACCAATGGCACAATTGAAGTTAAAAGTGGCCATATAATAGCCAATGCAAAATTCACAGTAAGCCTAAAGGACTTTGGCATTGGTGGCATTATGATTAAAATGGTGGCCGATAAAATCAACGTAGAGGTCAATGCTAATTACTAATAAATAGCTCGATCCAATTACAGATAAAGTCAATATTGACTTCGAATATGCTTTATTTGGCTAAAAGCCAATACTAACCTAACTTTGCACCGCATTGCAGGTGGATTTGTTTATTGTTCAACCTGCCATCCGAAAGGAAAAAAGAACTAATAAACGATACAACCTATCGCCCCCTATTATTAGTTGCTTATTGCCCTTTTGGATTTTGCATAAAAACATATTTATGTCAATACAAGAGACGCTTAAAAAAAGGATTTTGGTGATAGATGGTGCCATGGGCACAATGATTCAACGCCATAAATTAAACGAAGAAGATTACCGTGGAACACGCTTTGCCAATTGGCACTGTGATGTAAAAGGCAATAACGATTTATTGTGCATTACACAACCCTCTATTATTACGGGCATTCATTTACAATATTTAGAAGCCGGAGCCGACATTATTGAAACCAATACTTTTAGTAGTACTTCCATTGCCATGGCCGATTATGACATGCAGGAATTGGCTTATGAATTAAATGTGGCTGCTACAAAATGTGTGAAAGATGCCATTGAGCAATACAAATCAAAACATCCCAATACCACCGAAAAATATATTGCGGGTAGTATTGGCCCCTTAAATAAAACATTGAGTTTATCTCCCGATGTAAACAATCCAGGATTTCGTGCCGTTACCTTTGATGAAGTAGTAGCAGCTTATACTGAACAAATCAAAGGATTGGTAGATGGAGGTGTGGATGTATTATTGGTAGAAACCATTTTTGATACTCTAAACGCAAAAGCGGCCATATTTGCCATTAAAGAATACTTTAGAAAAATAGGCAAACCTGAATTGCCCATAATGATTAGCGGTACCATTACCGATGCATCAGGAAGAACTTTAAGTGGACAAACCTTGGAAGCATTTTATACTTCAGTTGCACATGCAAAACCATTGAGCGTTGGGCTCAACTGTGCATTGGGTGCACAGGAAATGCGTTCACATATCGAAGAGCTTGCACAAATTGCTGCTTGTTATACATCGGCTTATCCCAATGCAGGCCTACCCAATGCAATGGGACAATATGATGAGGCACCTCATCAAACTGGACATTTTATTGAGGAGTGGGCTAAAAATCAATTTGTAAATATTGTTGGTGGATGTTGCGGAACCACCCCGGAACATATTAAAGCAATGGCCGATAATGTAAAAAATTTAACCCCTAGAGCACTACCAATTATGGATGCAACCATTTAATAACATTGATTCAAAATCATTGGAATTAAAACTAAAGAGAAAATTATGAGCGATCAAATACATATTAAGCCTTATTTAAGATTAGCAGGATTAGAACCCTTAGTAATTCGTCCCGAAACTAATTTTGTGAATGTAGGAGAAAGAACCAATGTAACCGGTTCCAAAAAATTCGCACGTTTAATTAAGGAAAATAAATACGAAGAAGCTTTGTCTGTTGCACGTCAGCAAGTAGAAAGTGGTGCACAGGTAATTGATGTAAACATGGACGATGCCTTATTAGAAGGCGTGAAAGCCATGACCACTTTTTTAAACTTATTGCAAAGTGAGCCCGATATTGCGCGTATTCCTGTAATGATTGACAGTTCCAAGTTTGAAATAATTGAAGCAGGTTTAAAATGTGTACAAGGAAAATGTATTGTGAATTCTATTTCCATGAAGGAAGGAGAAGCTAAGTTTATTGAGCAAGCACATATTTGTAAAGCCTATGGCGCAGCAGTAATTGTAATGGCTTTTGATGAAGTAGGACAAGCAGATACCAAGGATCGTAAAATAGAAATTTGCGAACGCGCTTATAAGATATTAGTAGAACAAGTAGGATTTGACCCACAGGATATTATTTTTGACCCAAATATTTTTGCCATTGCAACAGGTATTGAAGAACACAATAATTATGCAGTAGATTTTATTGAAGCTACACGTGTAATTAAACAAAAAATGCCCTTGGCTAAAGTAAGCGGTGGTGTTTCCAATGTGTCTTTTTCCTTTAGAGGCAATGAGGCTGTGCGCGAAGCCATCCATGCAGTATTTTTATACCATGCTATTAAAGCTGGCATGGACATGGGAATAGTAAATGCTGGGCAATTGGCAGTTTATGATGAAATTGATCCCGTATTAAGAAATTTATGTGAAGAGGTAATCTTAAATAAAAACAACGACAATAACCAAGCAACTGAAGCCTTAATACAATTTGCAGATAATTTAAAAGCAAGTGGCGAAAACGCAGGGCAATCATCAGAGGAGGCCAATAAAATAAAACTGGCTTGGAGAAAAGATACAGTTGAACAACGTTTAGCACATTCATTGATTAATGGCATTACCGACTTTATTGAGGAAGATACTGAGGAAGCTAGACAAAAATACAGTGCACCCTTAGAAGTAATTGAAGGCCCTTTGATGGCCGGAATGAACCAAGTGGGTGATTTGTTTGGAGCTGGAAAAATGTTTTTACCTCAGGTAGTAAAAAGTGCAAGGGTGATGAAAAAAAGTGTGGCAGTATTAACACCTTACATTGAAGCAGAGAAAGAAAGATTAAAAAATGCATCTGCTAATCCAAATGGAGAAAGCAAAGGACCCGCAAAAATATTGCTAGCAACAGTTAAAGGCGATGTACACGATATTGGCAAGAATATTGTAGGCGTAGTATTAGGGTGTAACGGCTATGAAATTATTGATATTGGTGTAATGGTACCTGCGGATAAAATTTTAGCTGAAGCCGTGAAACACAATGTAGATATTATTGGATTAAGTGGATTGATTACCCCTTCTTTAGACGAGATGGTACATATTGCGAAAGAGATGAAACGTAGGGATATGCATATTCCCTTAATGATTGGAGGAGCCACCACATCTCGTATGCATACCGCTGTAAAAATTGCACCAGAATACAACAATGGTGTAATCCATGTTTTGGATGCTTCAAGAAGTGTGACAGTGGCTGGTTCTCTATTAAACAAGGATCAAAAAGCAGGATTCCTTGCGCAATTAAGCAAGGAGTATACCCAATTAAAATCAGACTTCGACAATAAAAAAACGGTAAAGCAATCTATTGCTTATGTCGAGGCATTGAATAATAAAATGCCAATTGATTGGTCCAAGTTTGAAGCCACAACGCCTAGCTTTACTGGAAATCAAGCCGTTGAAATCAATGATTTAGCGGTATTGGTGGATTATATTGATTGGAAACCTTTCTTTATCGCTTGGGAACTACATGGCAATTTTCCAGCCATTTTAACCGACGAAAAAGTAGGTGAAGTAGCTAGTAAACTATATGCCGATGCCAATGCATTATTACAAACCATCATCAAAGAAAAATGGTTAACTGCAAAAGGAGCTTTAGGATTTTGGGAAGCAAGTAGTAATGGGGACGATGTACTATTGAACCATAATGGAACAAGCACGCAATTGCATTTTTTAAGACAGCAAGCTAAAAAAGCAGCTGGCCAACCCAATTTCTCCTTAGCTGATTTCATTTGCCCTAGTACTGAAAATAAAAAAGATTATATCGGTGCATTTGCAGTAACCATACATGGTATTGAAAAACATATCAAAGCATTTGAAGCCAATCACGACGATTACAATAAAATTATACTACAAGCTTTAGCCGATCGTTTAGCCGAGGCCTTTGCCGAATATTTACATGCAACAACGCGTAAGGAATATTGGGGCTATGCAAAAGACGAACAATTAGACAATGAAGCATTAATTAAAGAAAATTATATTGGTATTCGTCCTGCACCAGGCTACCCTGCTTGTCCCGATCATACTGAAAAATACACTTTATTCAATTTGTTGGATGCCGAAAAACATACCGGCATTTCTTTAACAGAAAGCTTGGCTATGTATCCAGCATCCAGTGTTTGTGGCTGGTATTTTGCCAATCCACAAAGCCAGTATTTTGGCTTGGGAAAAATACAACAGGATCAAGTAGAAAATTATGCAAAACGCAAAAAACAATCCTTGGAATATATTACAAGATGGTTACAACCTGTAATTGAATAAAATAATTCAGTTATACTTTTTCAAATAACCACCATAAACGTTTACGTGGTTTAACTGTGTAATGTTTGCGTACGTATTTTGAAATATGTTCCATGGCCTCATCAACACTATCCGTAAATAACATGAACTTTTTATCTTCTTGCGAAATCGTACCAGCAGCAATCATTTGCTCCATCCACTCATGAAAAGGGGCATAGTATTCTTTCCCCATTACCACAATTGGGAAATCATTAATCACCTTGGTTTGCGCTAAGGTGAGGGTTTCAAAAAATTCATCCATAGTCCCAAAACCACCAGGCATAATGATAAATGCATAGGAGTACTTTACCATTAACACTTTCCTAATAAAAAAATAATTAAAAGTAAGAGAGATATTTGTATACGGATTCGGGTGTTGCTCAAAAGGTAGTTTAATATTACAACCAATGGATTTCCCCCCCGCTTCAAAAGCACCTCTATTCGCCGCTTCCATTACACCTGGGCCACCCCCCGTCATGGTAGTAAGTCCTAATTCAGCAATTCGTTTACCAATTGCGCGCGATTTAATATATACCGGATGGTCCTCCTTAAATCTTGCCGAACCAAATACCGTAATGCTAGGTCCTACAAAATGCAAGGTTCTAAATCCTTTAATAAATTGAATAAATATTTCAAAGGCAAAATACAATTCATTCATCCTGGGCTTGGGCCCTTCCAAATGGTAATTTTTTGTAGTAGCAGGAATAATTCGTTTCAGATTAGCTTGTTTTGTCTCCTTGCTCATATGCGTCAATAAATTGAAATTTGTACAACCTGAAGTTAGTATAAATTATTAAGTAGTATAGGCTAA
Organism: Bacteroidota bacterium; assembly: GCA_039795575.1. Classification (GTDB taxonomy): domain Bacteria; phylum Bacteroidota; class Bacteroidia; order Chitinophagales; family Chitinophagaceae; genus Sediminibacterium. Next base: position 34,035 of record JBDKLP010000026.1, read on the forward strand.
AATAACTAAATTTGATCTGCATTCTTTGAGCAATGAAAAATAAAATACACCTACTCTTATTTCTTTGTTTTATTTGCTTCCTTACAAAAGGATGGGGTCAATCAAAAGTTGCTTTAGAGCAAATACAAATCTATTCAACTACACAGCCAAAATTAAATTATTGGCATTTACCTCAGGATATAAGCACCATTGAAAACATATTGGACACTGGACTTTTTAGAAAATTAAATTTAAACAGGATTCCAGAACAAAAACCAATTCGAAGAGAACTTACCAAACAAACTCAAGTAGGAAAAATAAATATCGATTGGGAGCAATCAAGAAACATTCCTTTTCATGCTTATTTAGAAATTTACGAATTGGACCCCACATTCGCTTACCAAAATAAAATTGCAGATATCAGCGAAGAAGAACTGGATCGAATTCAATCGGTTTGGGCTATATCCTGTAGTATTTTCAATCAAAAACATGAAAAAGCCATTCAAAGGACTATTTCCATTGGTATGTTACCTACTCAATCCCTAGGCATGGGTTATCCTATTAATATTGTACCCACTACACCTCCCGCTTTATTCCAGGCTATATACAAAGGAATAGGTATGTTGGGACCGGAGTTGGATGAAATGGAATATATCGAAGCTAAAGTTCCTATGGCCTATGCAACTGACAATTATTGGATGCCCGTTATACATAATAAATCAAGGGTATTATTTGATACCAGTAAACAATTTATTAGTTATCCAAGCATCGATGGTACCCAAATGTTGAGAATACCATCGGCCGTACTTACTAAAATAGATGTGAAAAACAAAAACACTAATTACAGATTTCAAACAATCATTGAAAAAATAAAAAAATACAGAAGCGGATTAAGTAGCAAGGAGTTTTATCAAGTAATTCAACCACTTCGTGATGTAAATAATAACAAGGACTACACACTTGAAGCATATTTGGAATTCAATCCAAATGGCTATGATAACAGTGCATACATTCAGCAACTCCCACTGATTTTTATTCCTGAATTAACACATACCATCTACCAGGACAAGGATAGCATTGGACAATTTAAAGTGCGTAACTATGTGCCTGAAAAAGAAAAATTCTATACTGTAGATCAATACTACAATGGATATGATTCAACGAAAAAATTTATGTTAGGCACCAACAATGGCTTAGAAGCTATCAATCATAAAACTATTATTGAAGGAAAAGTACACAACCATTCTTTTGTTATTCAAGTTAGTGCTACCAGCCATCAAAAAACTATTTTAGTAGACGATCAAATTGTATTGATCATTGAAGGCAGTAACAAACCTCATCAGATGGTGGAAAACAGCACTCACTTAGACAAGGATTTAAAACATTTATTATTACTAATGGCTTATGGAGAAATTTTCCAAAGCCCTAATTAATATTTTTTATGCGCATTGTAAGTTATAATGTAAATGGCATTAGAGCTGCCATCAAAAAGGGCTTAATTGAATGGCTACAAACATATCCTGTGGATGTATTATGTATTCAAGAAACAAAGGCCACACCCGATGATATTGACTTATCCCTATTTAAAGATATGGGCTATCATGTGGCTTGGTATCCTGCACAAAAAAAAGGATACAGTGGAGTAGCAGTTTTTAGTAAAAAAAAGCCTTCTCAAATTATTTATGGAACAGGACATGAATTGAGTGATTTTGAAGGCCGCGTTATTCGTGTAGACATTGGCGACATTACTATTATCAATGCATACTTCCCATCGGGCACAAGTGGCGAGGAAAGACAAACTTATAAATACCAATGGCTCAATGAGTTTATGGAATGGATTGAATCACTCAGAAAAGAAAGACCTAAAATAATTGTAGCAGGAGATTACAATATCGCGCATACCGATATAGATATTCATGATCCAAAGGGCAATAAAAAATCATCTGGTTTTTTACCGGAGGAAAAAGCATGGATGGATCAATTAATTGCAGCAGGTTGGATTGATAGTTTTAGAGCAAAAAACCCTGACAGCATTGGCGCTTATTCCTGGTGGAGTCAGCGCTTTCCTTCAGTAAGGCTTAACAACAAAGGATGGAGAATTGATTATTTATGCACCACACCTGCATTAGAAAAATCAATTCAATCAGCAAGCATTTTACCTTTAGTGAAACACAGTGATCATTGTCCTATTGTGCTTGAAATAAAATAACCCTTCTTTTCTATCTTTTAATTTGATTTATGCAAGTATATAATATCAGTTTTCAAATTGCACCTAACTTACAAGAACAGTGGCTAGCTTGGATGAAAAGCAAATTTATTCCCATGATCCAGGATACAAAATGCTTTAGCAATCATCAATTTTATGCTATTGATATTTCCGAAGATCAGGCACCCACTTATACTTTGCAGTTGTATGCCGAAAACAGCGAAACCCTTACTCAATACCAGGAAGAGCGATCGACACCCATTATGGAAGCACTTCTACACGCTTGGGGGGACCAATGTTTCCATTTTATTACTACCATGAGAATTGTGAATTGATTGTGGATAGTTTAATGTCCTCAAACGCGCTACTGGCCTATATTTCAGCGACTAAAGCGCTAAAAGTCAATGTCAAGAAGGATTTCAGGCATTATTACTAAAAAAATGATTTAAAACAGTCACCCCTATTTCCACGTGAAAACCTTACTATTTAAGGGTTTTGGTGGAAAAATAAAAACAAAAATTTATCCCAAAATATTTTTTTGTTTCAGCAAACCCAATAAATTTGTTCTATCGTTTAAAACTATAAAAAACACATTTATGAACAAAGCAGAATTAATCGCACACATCGCGGACAGCGCTGATTTACCAAAAACATCAGCAAACGCAGCTTTAGATGCTTTCATCGAAGCAGTTACTAAATCTTTGAAAAAAGGTGATAAAGTAACTTTAGTAGGTTTTGGTACTTTCTCAGTATCTAAGCGTGCTGCAAGAACTGGTCGTAACCCACAAACTGGTGAGACAATCAAAATTAAAGCTAAAAAAGTTGCACGTTTCAAAGCTGGTAAAGAATTGAGCGGTAAATTGTAGTCTGAAATTTATTTGGATAAAAACCCCCTAATATCAGGGGGTTTTTTTATTTTTGTTGTCCAATCACTAAATAAAACACAATATCATGGGTAGAGGAGATAAAAAAACAGCAAAAGGAAAAAGATTTTTAGGTTCTTATGGTAAGAGCAGACCTCACAAAACAACTAGAGGTAGAAAAGCTACAAAAGCAGCCTAAGCCTAGCCTTATTATAAAGATTCCCCGATAATTCGGGGTTTTTTTATTGTAACTTTACATGCTATGAAACGTTTTATCACGCTTTTATTGATTTTCCAGGCCTTTACAGCCCAGCTAATTGCTCAATGCTCTATTTGTACCAAAACAGCGAGTCAAATGGGAGAAGAGGCTGGAAAGGGATTTAATGCCGGTGTTTTATATTTGGCAGCTATGCCCTTTGCAATAATTGTATTTATCGCCTACCGTTATCGAAAAAATGAAAAGGCATGAAACGCTAGGATCGATTGATGCGTCCCTTATTTCAAAATACTTTTTGCGTAGGCAAATAAATTAAAATGCGGATCACTTAGTGATGCAGTCAAATCCTTTTGTATTTTATCCATGGGCAATGATTGCATGGCATTGGCGATAATAAGTTGTCTCAATTTTGCCCATCTATGTTTAAGTAATAGCTGGGTAGGTTGTTTACCTTCCTCTCCTAAAACTTTTGCCAAAGCTTCAATACCTATTCCTTGAGAAGCCACTGTTTGAAATACCTTCGGTGCCATTTCAGCATGGTTATGATCAGCAAGCATATCTTTAAGGTGATTGGCAAATGTTTCAGCTTCGGGACGATCACTTTTATTCACTACAAACACATCAGCAATTTCTAATAAACCCGATTTCATCATTTGAATGGAATCGCCGGCTTCTGGTACCAATACCACAACAGTGGTGTCGGCAAGTCCTGCGATTTCTACTTCGGACTGCCCTACTCCTACTGTTTCTACAATAATACAATCAAAACCTGCTGACTGTAACAAAGTACTTATTTCAACTATCGAATGATTCAATCCCCCTAAATGTCCCCTACTTGCAAGTGATCGTATAAATACATTAGGATGTAAATACCAATCCTTCATGCGAATTCGGTCTCCTAAAATTGCTCCATGATGAAAAGGGGAAGAGGGATCTACCGAAAGAATGGCTATTTTTTTATTTTCATTTACCCATGCACCCACCAATGCACTTATGAGTGTACTTTTTCCTGCACCTGGAGGGCCGGTGATACCCACAATGGGCACTGCCTGGGGCTGCAGAGATTGTAAAAAATGAACTGTTGTTACAACTTCATTTTCAATTGCACTAATCGTTTTCGCTAGCAGTAAAAAATTACCACTTGAAACGCCTTGCTGTATAGCTGCTATATCGTGTAAGCTAGACAATTAAATTCGATTGTAGTTTTTATATTCCCCAAATTTAAATCCTAATAAATCTTCAACAGGCTGAATGATTCGGTCTTTCCATTTCCAAACCGATTTGCTTTTATCATATGCATATTCCCAATCCTGCGCATGCACTTTTTCCATCATTACTTTTGGATGGTCACCATGGTACAATGTAGTGCGATCCACAGAATGGATATTGTATTGCATTTGTTCAAATCGCTTTGCTACTGCTTCAGGATCGTCATAATGGGAATTAAACATTTTGGCTTTATTAATAAAGGCCTTGGGGGAACGAATGCCTGTATAATGAAATACTTTTGCATCAATTAGTTTAACATTTAACTTGGTTCCTTTTTCTTCTCCATTGGCATAATTATCAAAGGATCTGAATTTCCTAAATCCTTGCGAATCCCTATAAGATCTAACCCCAATATGATTTCTAACAATTCTTATTTCATGTTGATGCACCCTTCTTGTATTGCGAATATGATCGTATCCTCCCCAGAAATGAAGAAAAGGAAATAAAAACCCATCCACATTTTTATCTTCATTGTATTGCTCAATGTTTGCTTTAATTAAAGGGAGATCTTTTTCGTGCATCACTTCATCTGACTGAATATGAAAAGCCCAATCTGCATGAATTGCATCAAGCGCCAAATTGGTTTGTTGAGCAAACACTTTCCCCCCCTTCCTCAAATGCATATCCCAAACAGTATCGATAATTTTTATTTTATCGGATTGGATTGCTTCAATAGCTTCTCTTGTTCCATCATTAGAATCTCCCACAGCAATTACAAATTCATCACAAATAGGCAAGATAGATTGGATAGATTCAATAAAGGGCACTCCATAATCAAAGCCGTTTCTAACAAAACTAAATCCAGCAATTTTCATATCCTTTTAATTGTTCTTCAAATAACCGAAATCTTTCTCAACTTGCCTATTGTTTTAAACAAACTTTGCATGAAAGGGAGTAAATTTGAACTTCAAGCAAGCATATGTCAACAAGTATTTGTTTTGATTTTGGAAATACCAGGCTCAAAGCGGCCATTTTTACCAACCAAGAACTAGTCGCAACCACCGTGCTTGAAAAAGCTGATCTTGCTAGTATTCAAGCCTTGTTGGACCAATGGAAGCCTAGTAAATCCATTTTATCTTCAGTCATACATCACGACCAAGCCATTGAAGGTTTACTTGCCGAAAAAACTAAGTTTCATTTACTAGGGCCACAAACTAAAATAAACTTTACAACCCCTGTTGGAAAACCCGAAACCATTGGTGCCGACCGATTGGCCTTGGTCGCTGCTGCGGTGAACCTTTATCCCAATGAGCACAATTTGGTGATTTCCTTGGGCACTTGCATCACTTACAATTTTGTGAATAATCAACATGCATTTTTAGGAGGCAGTATTTCCCCTGGTACCCAAATGCGCTTTAGGGCCATGCACGAACAAACTGCCCTTTTACCCCTTATTACGCCTTCATCGGAATTCACTTTAGTAGGCTATGATACCAAAACCAACCTGCTAAGTGGGGTAATTTTGGGGATTGCAGCCGAAATTGACGGCATTATTGCTGCTTATGAGGCCAAATATGCCAAATTTAACGTGCTATTAACCGGTGGAGACATTTGTTATTTTGTGCCTCACCTAAAAAAGAGGATATTTGCCGACCAAAACTTAATATTTAAAGGACTTTATGCTATTTGTGAAAAAAATAATTAGGCTAACTACCTTGCTTGTTTTAGTGTGTTGTATCACTAATTCAAAAGCTCAAATCAATTCTCCATTTTCTAGATACGGAATCGGTAACGAAACCTACCATAGTCAAAACGCAAGTAGCCAAGGAATGGGCGGATTTACTGCTGCCTATACCCCAAGCATGAATGGTAATTTTGGTCAAAGTGTAAACTTTAACAACCCCGCTTCCTATGGTGGATTGTATATGACTACTTTTGATTTAGCCGTTAACTTAACCAATGCGACTTTAAAAAGTGAAAATCCAACCTTAAGATATCAATCAGCTTATTTTGTTCCCAACTATCTTTCAGTGGGCATGCCTATTGACAAGGTTAAAAAAATTGGAATGGCATTTGGATTGAGACCTTTAAGTCAAATTAATTACTCCATTGTGGAGCCTAAATTGTTAAGCAGCGGTGATTCTTTGTATAACAACTATACAGGACAAGGAGGTTTAAACCAAGCCTATATTGGGTTTGGTAAAAGCTGGAAACATATTAGCCTTGGTTTTAACACAGGATATAATTTTGGAAAAAAGAATATTGAAAACATAAAGACATTCCAATACAATGCAGATTCGACTGCTTTTTATCAATCAAAAGCAAGTACCAATACTTTGTATGGTGGGGTGTTTTTACAATTAGGGGTATTGGGTGAATACACTTTACAAACAGTAAACCATACCATTGCAACCGACAAAACTGAATATTCTTTAAGTTATGGAGGTACTTTCACTTTGAACCAAAATATGTCTGCCAAACAAGATATTTTACGCACAACGGGCGCTTATTCTTCTACTGTTGAAGTACCATTGGATACGGTTTCCTTAACTTCTGGCATAGCAGGCAAAGTAAATTTACCAGCAACTATCACTACAGGAATTGCTTTACATAAAAAAGAAATCAGCAATCGTGGCAGTTATGACCAATGGGTATTAGGTATTCAATATGATATGGCTAACTGGAAAGACAAGTATAGCTTTTATGGCGAAACCGACCAATTGTCTAACGCTCATATGATGCGTGTAGGACTTCAGTTTTGCCCAAATGCTTTCGATTATGAAAACTATTGGTCAACTGTAATTTATCGTGCGGGTTTTAATACCGGGAAAGATTATATCAACTATGACCAAAACGGAATGAATGTAACAACCTTTACCGTTGGAGCAGGATTTCCAGTACGTAAATATCGTTCTTATGACTACCAGTTTTCATTGATTAATCTTGCTTTGCAATTTGGCAAACGTGGAAGTAGCGCCAATGCATATCAAGAAAGCTTTTTGCAATTTACAGTGGGTTACAGCTTGAGTGATGTTTGGTTCAACAAACGCAAATATGATTAATAGCAAATACATTTTAAATATATTCACGGCAGTTACTTTTATAAGTAGCTGCTTTTTTATGGAATCCTGCGAAAACAATGCCAACGAAGTGATGGCCTTGAATTCGAAACAAGGTGGCGTTGATATTGGGAAAGATGTGGCTATTTATGTGAGTGACAATGGAAAAATGACTGCCAAAATGATGGCGCCTGTAATGAAAAAATACCTTGCTGATAGTGGTAAGATGATTGAATTTCCCAACACTGTTAAAGTAGACTTTTATAAAGACAGCACTGTTGTAGAAAGCAAACTAAGCGCTGACTATGCGCATTTTATTCAAGAAGAAAATAAAATATTTTTACGCGGCAACGTAATTGTATTCAATACCAAGGGGGATACTTTATGGTGCAAGGAAATGTATTGGGATCAAAACACAAGTAAGTTTCACACCGACAAAGAAGTAGTGGTAAAACAGCATAGCCCTATTTCAAAAATATATGGATTAGGATTAGAAGCCAATCAGGATTTAACAGATATCAAAATTATAAAACCACAATCCAATAGCTTTGCAATTATATCAGATAGCACTGGATTAAAATAATATTCTATGGAATACAGAAAAATGGGTAAAACTGGACTACAGTTAAGCGTACTGAGTTTTGGAAGCTGGGTTACCTTTCACAAACAAATTGACGATTCTATTTCGGACGAACTAATGGGCATTGCGTATGACCATGGTGTTAACTTTTTTGACAATGCCGAAGTATATGCTGGTGGAGAAAGTGAAAAAATGATGGGGCGCGTTTTGCGTAATAAAAACTGGGATAGAACTTCATATACTCTATCGTCCAAAGCCTATTTTGGATGGAGAGGGAAAGACAATAAACCGAATCAAACAGGTTTAAGCAGAAAGCATTTAACCGAAGCCTGTCACGAGGCATTACAAAGATTACAGACTGATTATTTAGACTTGTATTTTTGTCATCGTCCCGACAAAAGCACACCAATTGTAGAAGTAGTGCAAACTATGAATACCTTAATTCAACAAGGGAAAATTTTGTACTGGGGAACAAGTGAATGGAGTGGTGTAGAAATTATGGAAGCACATCGTGTTGCTGCTGATTATCGTTTAATTGGCCCAAGTGTAGAACAACCGCAATACAATTTATTTGAAAGAAACAAAGTAGAAAAGGACTTTTTAGAGATCTATAAAAATGTAGGACTGGGTACCACTATTTGGAGTCCGTTGGCTTCGGGATTATTAACTGGAAAATACAATGATGGAATTCCTGCCGATTCTAGATTTGATTTAGAAGGATATGAGTGGTTAAGAGATCAATGGGTAATGCAGGATAAAATTAAGCGCGTACAACAATTAGGCGCCATTGCGAAAGCTTTAAAAGTAAGTACTGCTTCCTTGAGTATAGCGTGGTGCATTAAAAATCCAAACGTTACAACGGCTATCTTAGGCGCTACTAAAAAAGAACAATTACTTGACAACCTAACCGCGTTGGCTACTTCCGAATTGCTTACACCCGAAATAATGGAACAAATTGAAAATATTGTAGAAACTAAGCCAGTACAACCTGAGTGGTAAACAACTTATTTATATAATTTATGATTTTCGCCATCATTGCTTCTTTAGTTTTAATTGGTTTTTTCTCAGGATATGAGATAGGCTTTGTAAGTGCCAATCGATTAAGCCTTGAGTTAAAGAAAAAAAATGGCAACAAAGCTGGTCTGATCATTGCGCGCTTTTTAGAAGCCCCTACCCAATTTATAGGCACTTGTTTAATTGGGTTAAATATTTCCCTAGTAGTTTTTGGAATTTTATTTGAACAATTACTAGACAAATACCTTTGGCATCATTACCAATTGGACGAATATAGTATCCTACTTGGCAATACGGTGCTTTCGACTTTCGTGATTCTGCTTATTGGAGAATTAGTACCCAAGGCCATTTTTAAAGCAAGGGCAAGTACATTAATTACTCAATTTGCAAGTATTGCCAACTTATTTCATGTGCTGTTTAGTCCGCTTACTAAAATATTAGTGAGCCTGGCCCAATGGGTAGTGCGTTTTTTATTTCAGGTAAAGGTCGTCAATAAAAAAGAGGCTTTTTCTAAAGTGGACTTGGCACATTTTGTACAACAAACCATGGAACATCCATCGCAACAGGATTTAAATACCGACTTGTTTGAAAATGCATTGAGCTTGCCTGAAATTAAAATCAGGGAATGTTTGGTGCCTAGAACTGAAATTGTAGGCGTTGAACTGTATACTTCTGTTGATGAACTAAAAGCCTTATTTGTGGAAACCAAATTGAGCAAATTAATTGTTTACGAGGACAGCCTAGATAATATTGTAGGTTATGTACATCAATTGGATTTATTCAAAAAGCCCACTAGTTTGGCTGCAGTGATACACCCCATACCACTGGTTCCAGAAAGTATGAGCGCGGCTGACTTGATCAACCTATTCTCTAAAAAAAGGAAGAGTATTGCTTGGGTGGTGGATGAATTTGGAGGCACTGCAGGAATTGTCACCATGGAAGATGTATTGGAAGAAATTTTTGGAGAGATTGACGATGAATACGACGAGCAGGAGTTTGTTGAAAAGAAACTTTCGGACAAAGACTATATTTTTAGTGGTCGACTTGAATTGGACTATTTAACCGAAAAATATGGGATTGACTTCGCTGCTGAAAATTCCGAAACCTTGAGTGGCTATTTAATTCACCATCATGAGTCAATCCCTAAAGTGCGTACCGTGATCCATTTGGCCCATTTTGATGCCGAAATTCTGTCAGTAAGCGATACTAGGATAGAAAAAGTTAAAATGAAAATCCACTAGTACTATTTTTGGCCTTGGACTTCCCATTTTCCTTGATATGCCTTAACTTTAGCACTCATTGAAATATCTCCATGGCTATATTTGATCGATTTAAAAAGAATGCTGAATCAGAGATGTCGTTTATCGACCATCTTGAAGTATTAAGAGGGACCATTGTTAGATCTTTGTTTTCCATTTTAATTGCAGCAATTGTAATATTTATATACAGAGACTGGGTAATGGACAATGTGATTACCGGACCTTTAAATCCGGATTTTATCACTTATCGTGCTTTTTGTAACCTTAGTCACTACTTACATTTAGGTGATTCATTGTGCATGCCACCTGTAAAAACTCAATTACAGAGCACCACATTTGGGGGTCAGTTTTTAAGTGCTATTAGTATGGCAATGGTGGGTGGTATTATTGTTGCTTTCCCTTTTGTATTTTGGCAGGTTTGGTCCTTTGTAAAACCAGCTTTAAAAGAGAAAGAAGTTAAAAACACTAGGTTCGCCATATTTTGGGTGTCATTCTTTTTCTTTTTAGGATCTGCATTTGGCTTTTTTGTATTGGGACCATTTACTTTTAATTTTTTAGCTGGATTCCAATTAGGTACAAAAAGTTTAATTACTACCATTCCTACTTTTGCCGACTACTTAGACAATTTAACCAATTTGATTTTAGGATGTGGGATAGCCTTTGAAATGCCGGTAATTGTTTTTTTGCTTACTAAAATTGGATTAGTAACCCCTAAATTTTTATCCAATACGCGTAAATACGCAGTAGTAATCATATTATTTATAGCGGCATTTATTACGCCAAGCCCAGACTGGTATAGCCAAACCATTGTATTTATTCCATTGTATACTTTGTTTGAATTTAGCATATTCGTTTCCAAGTGGGCGTATAAGAAAATGGAGATTGAAGAAGATGAGGATTGGGATTAAAACATGCATTGAACCTTAACCATAAAATTATTGATATGTCATTTGTATTTGATCAAAGCAAACCTATTGCACTAGGTGCTGACCATGCCGGTATTGAGTATAAAACTCAAATCATTGCATGGTTAACAGAAAAGGGATTTGCCACAAAAGATTTTGGCACTTATAATACCGACTCAGTAGACTACCCCGATTTTGCCCACCCTACGGCATCGAGTGTTGAAACCGGAGAAGCTAGTTTTGGCATTTTGTTTTGCGGTAGTGCCAACGGTGTTGCTATGACTGCCAATAAACATGCAGGCATTCGTGCTGGACTTTGTTGGTTAACTGAAATAGCAGAATTAACACGCTTGCATAATAATGCCAATATGATTTGTGTACCTGCTCGTTTTGTGAGTTTGGAATTAGCCAAAGAAATGATTGAAAAATTCATGACCACTGCATTCGAAGGAGGCCGACATCAAAATAGAGTGAATAAAATTACTTGTTCTTAATACTAAATCAATCCACAAAAAATAAAATCAAAATCATGAAAAAATTGATCTGGATCTTTTTGCCTTTGTTAAGCACAATGGCAGTTGCTCAGAAAGCGGATGAACTGATTAAATTTAGCAATGTAATTACCAAAGAAGCTTTAAAAGCTAAATTGTCGGTAATTGCAAGTGCCGAGATGGAAGGTCGTGAAACAGCAAGTCCTGGCCAAAAGCGAGCTGCTGCTTACATTGAGTCAGAATTTAAAAGAATGGGCCTTAAACCAGGTAATGGAGACAGCTATCAACAATTGTATCCTGTTTACCAAGATAACCTTACTGAAAAAAGCATCAGTGTAAATGGAGCTGCATTTGATTGGGATAAGGATTTTACTTTCTCTTTACAATCAATTGCCACTGGAAAATGGGAATATAACAATATTGTTTTTGCAGGATATGGTATTGTAGATGATGCAAAAGGAATTAATGATTATGCCGGCCTTGATGTGAAAGGAAAACTAGTAGTCATTGTAGAAGGTGCTAGCACAGGTATGCCAACAATGGGCCAAGGAGGCAATCGCGCATTCAATGCTAACCCGGCTTCTCCAATGGCAAAAATGACTGCAGCAAAAGCAAAGGGTGCAGCAGGTTTATTAATAGTATCTGCCAATTTCCCTCGCAAAATGCCTACAGAAACAAAGGGCAATATGTATTTAAAGAAGAACGATGCAGCTGCGTTTGTCACTGCTAATATTTCCATGAATATCGCCAATGCATTATTGGGAAAAACTACTACAGCAATTAGCGATTTAGCAACTATAGCAAAAGGAGATTACAAAACTACTTTAGCACTTGCTGCCACTAAAACTACTGAAAACCTTGAAAGCAGCAATGTAATTGCCTACTTACCAGGTACCGATAAAAAAGAGGAGTTCCTATTTTTAACAGGCCACTATGACCATTTAGGTAAAAAAGGCAATATAATTTATTATGGCGCAGATGATGATGGTTCAGGAACCGTGGGTGTAATGCAAATGGCAGAAGCATTTGCTGCAGCAGCTAAAAAAGGAAAGCACCCAAGACGTACTATTGTATTTATGACAGTAAGTGGTGAAGAGAAAGGATTATGGGGTTCTCAATATTACTCAGAACATCCTTTATTCCCAATGGAAAAAACAACTGCCGATTTAAATACTGATATGATTGGAAGAGTTGATACCGAAAGACAAACTGGTGATTCTTTAAATTATGTGTATGTAATTGGTCATGACAAATTAAGTTCTGATTTGCCAATTATCAATGAAGCAGCTAATAAAAAATCAAGCAATATCACTTTGGATTACAAGTATGATGATCCAGCAGATAAGAATATGATTTATTACAGAAGCGACCATTATAACTTTGCAAGAAAAGGAGTTCCTATTTTATTCTTCTATGATGGTATGTTATTGGCCGATTACCACAAGCCTACCGATACCATTGAAAAAATCAATTTTGATTTAATGCAAAAGAGAACCTTGATGGTGTATTATACTGCATGTGAAATTGCCAACCGCGATGAAATGTTAAAAAGAGATATTCCTTTAAACATGCCAAACCGCTAAAATAAAGAAGCCCTTAAGTAATTTAAGGGCTTCTTTATTATAAAGGCGGGAAACCCGCGAGGAATACGTATTTTTTCTAAAGCTATACTGATTGGATTACTGACCCAAGATATAAGCAAAGATCAATGGCACTACAATCGTAGCATCACTTTCAACAATAAATTTTGGCGTATGAATATCTAATTTACCCCAGGTGATTTTTTCATTAGGAACTGCTCCAGAGTAAGAACCATAGGATGTAGTACTATCACTCACTTGACAGAAATAGCTCCAAAACGGAACATCATGCCACTCTAAATCTTGGTACATCATAGGTACTACACAAATTGGGAAGTCACCTGCAATACCACCACCTACTTGGAAAAAGCCTACTCCTTTACCACCACTGTTGGCTCTATACCACTCGGTTAACATCACCATATATTCAATACCGTTTTTAACAGTGCTTGCTTTTAATTCATTTTTAATTACATAGCTCGCAAAAATATTACCCGTAGTACTATCTTCCCAACCTGGAACGATAATAGGAATATTCTTTTTGGCAGCAGCTACTATCCAACTGTCTTTGGGGTCAATTTCATAGTATTGCTCTAATTCGCCACTCAAAACTACCTTGTATAAAAATTCATGAGGGAAATATCTTTCACCAGCAGCTTCGGCATCCTTCCATACTTTCACTAAATGCTTTTGTAATCTACGGAAAGCTTCTTCCTCTGGAATACAAGTATCGGTTACACGATTGTAATGATTCTCTAATAAATCCCACTCATCCTGTGGAGTCAAATCACGGTAATTAGGAACTCGCTTGTAGTGACTATGCGCTACTAAGTTCATTACATCTTCCTCTAAGTTGGCACCTGTACAACTAATAATGGCAATTTTATCCTGACGAATCATTTCCGCCAAGCTAATCCCTAATTCGGCTGTACTCATGGCACCTGCCAAACTCACTAACATTTTACCACCTTCCAATAAATGGGTTTCATATCCTTTAGCAGCATCTACTAAAGCGGCAGCATTAAAATGTCTATAATGATGCTCAACAAATTGAGAAATAGGTCCTTTGCTCATTTTTTCAGATTTGATGCAAAAGTAATTTTTTTTAGGCATAAATAGTAACTTGTGGTAGGAATCGAAATTCCTTCTGACAAATTTAAGTTTTCATGAAAAAAGTAACCCCCAACCTGTTTTTTGCGCTTATTATGCTGGCCATCCCAGTTGCATATGCAGCCTATATCTATCCAAGCTTACCCAATACCATCCCAACCCATTTTAATATGAAGGGAGAGGCAGATGGATTTGGAGAAAGAAGCAGTATTTTTTTAGGGCCAGCTATCTTATCGGGGGTAGGATTGTTTACCTTTTTCTTATTGTCCAATCTTAAAAACTTCGATCCCAAAAAATTCAAACCTGAGAACGAATCCATGTTCAAACAATTTGCACTTTTTATGACGGGATTTTTAAGTGCAATGGGCTTGGTGATTGTATATGCTTCCACCAATCCTGCCATTAATATCACCAAACTTTTATTGCCTTTATTGGGTTTTGCATTTGCAATAATGGGTTGGTATATGCCTAAATTACAACAAAACTATTTTGCTGGGTTTAAACTCCCTTGGACCTTGGAAAATGTAGACAATTGGAATGCAACACATAAACTTGCAGGTACCATTTGGTTATGGGGCGGTTGGTTGCAAGTAATTGCTGGTATTAGCTTATCAAGCAAGCCCGCATTTATTTGTTTTATGAGTATGACCGCCATTATGGTAATTATTCCTACTATTTATTCCTATCGCATGTTTAAAAATGGTAATCAACCCATTTAATAAATAAATTCATATCATTTAATACCTTAACTATGCTCAATAAAAATAATTTAGGCACCAAATATATTCACGCAGGTGCACATCCCGATCCAAGCACTGGTGCGATCATGACACCCATTTATCAAACCTCCACTTATGTACAATCCGCTCCAGGAGTACATAAGGGCTATGAATATGCCCGTAGTCAAAATCCAACCCGCTTTGCATTAGAAGAAGCATTTGCAGTGATAGAAAATGGAAAATTTGGACTGGCATTTAGCAGTGGTGTTGCTGCTACCGATGCAGTAATGCGTTTATTAGTTCCAGGAGATGAAGTAATTGCTGCACATGATATGTATGGAGGCACTTACCGATTGTTTTCGAAAGTATATGAAAAAATGAATATCAAATTTCATTATGTAGATACTTCGAATGCCGAGAATGTTGCCAATGCCATTACGCCTAAAACAAAGTTGATTTGGGTAGAAACTCCAACCAACCCTTTAATGAATATCACCGATATCGCTGCAGTGGCGGCAATAGGGAAAAAACACAATTGCATTGTTTGTGTAGACAATACTTTTGCTTCCCCTTTTTTACAAAACCCATTAGACGATGGAGCTACCATTGTAATGCATTCTGCGACCAAATATTTAGGTGGACATAGCGATGTGATTCAAGGCTGTTTGGTGATGAACGATGAAGCATTAAGAGATCAATTGTACTTTATTCAAAAAAGTACAGGTGCTGTTCCTGGACCACAGGACTGCTTCTTAGTATTAAGAGGCATTAAAACTTTACATGTACGTATGCAAAGACATTGCGAGAACGGTGAAAAAGTAGCTGCTTATTTACGTAATCATTCAAAAATAGCAAAGGTCTACTGGTGTGGATTTGAGGACCACCCCAATCACGAGATTGCTAAAAAGCAAATGCGTGGATTTGGGGGCATGATGAGTTTTACTTTGAAAGACGATAGCATCGCTGCTGCCACCAAAGTATTATCAAGTACTAAAATATTTTCATTAGCTGAAAGCTTAGGCGGAGTAGAATCCTTAATCAATCACCCAGCAAGTATGACGCATGCATCTATACCCCGTGAACAAAGAATTGCCAATGGTTTAGCCGACGGATTAATTCGTTTAAGCGTAGGTATCGAAGATGCTGAAGATATTATTGCCGATTTAGCACAAGCAATTGGATAAGCGCGTTATACAATGAATCAGGCCATTAAGCAATTATTAGATACCAAAGTAAAGCAGTACAATAAGGTCGATTTTATTGAGAAGGATCCAATTTGTATTCCACATCAGTTTAAAAAGCAGCAAGACATAGAGATTGCTGCTTTTTTTGCAGCAATATTTGCCTGGGGGAATAGAACCACCATTATCAATAAAAGCAATGATTTATTGAATAGAATGGGTCATGCCCCTTATGAATTTGTTTTAAACCATCGTCCGAAGGATTTAAAAAAGCTATTAGGATTTGTACATCGCACTTTTAACGATACGGACGCATTGTACTGTATTGAATTCTTTAAGCATCATTTTAAACAGCATCAAAGTTTGGAAACCGCCTTCTTTCAAAATCAATTCACGGGCGGAAAAATAAAAACAGTTGAAGCAGCTTTAACCCATTTTCAAACCTATTTCATGTCCTTGGAAGATGCGCCCAAGCGCACTCAAAAACATATATCAAGCCCCGTTTCAGGATCTACCTGCAAAAGACTCAATATGTTTTTACGCTGGATGATTCGAAAAGATCAACAAGGGGTTGATTTTGGCATTTGGAAATCCATAAAACCCGCAGATTTAATCATTCCCATTGATGTTCACGTAGCAAGAGTTTCAAGAAGCATCGGCATTTTAAAAAGGCCTCAAACGGATTGGCAGGCTGCATTGGAGTTAACGGAATATTGCCGAACTTTAGATCCAAAGGACCCGGTTAAATATGATTTTGCATTATTTAGTTTAGGCGTGATTGAAAAGTTTATTTAATTTCTAACTGAAATAGTAGACACCTAAAATAAGTAGGGCATAATTATTATTCATTTAAAGAAGTATCATGGAAATTAATTTACAATCCCTAGAAAAATTAAACAAGCCTCAACTAGAGGATGCTATTAATGAATTGATTAAAAATGATTTTTCTAGATTAGTGCAAATCCTTTACCGAATTGATGTTTCCGAAGCAAAGCTTAAATACCTATTAAATTCACATCCAAACGAAGATGCTGGTAAGTTAATTGCACAAGTAATATTGGAGCGATTGGCAGCGACTAAAAAAGCAAGAGAAAGTTTTAATACTACTCCACGTATTGACGATACAGAGGAAAGATTATAAAACGCACAACCTAAATAAAATAATGCTATAAATCTCCCAACTGCGGACGCATTACAATATCTTCCACCACAGTTTGTGGACTCAATTGGCTTGCTGCGTAAATCATTTTAGCAATATCGCTGGATTCCATGATTCGCTTTGGATCTACACCTGAACCAGACCAGCTATTCGTGTATACTGCACCAGGACAAACGGCTGTTACTTTTACTCCTTGGTCTTTTAACTCTAATCTTAAATTTTTTGAAAACCCAAGTAAGGCAAACTTACTAATACTATAAGCGCCCCCATTTTCATAAGCGTGTAAAGATGCAATAGAACAAATATTAAAAATATGGCCCGACTTTGCAGCGATCATACTTGGTAGTAAAGCCCTAGTTAAATGATAGGCTGAAAATAAATTCACATTTAATTGTGCTTCTAATTGCCCCGATGGTTCATTTTGCAATTTGCCTGGCACAAAACAACCTGCATTGTTTACAAGAATATCTGGTGCTGCATTTTGTAAACACCATGTAGAAAATGCATCCACCTCCTCTTTTTTTGAAAGATCGGCTGCATGGTACGCTATCGTAATATTTGGATATTGTTGTTTAAGTGAAGTTGCTGCGCGTTCTAAGTCGGCAGCTGTTTTACTAGTCAAATACAAATTGTGTCCATTGGCAGCAAAAACTTCTGCAATAGCAAATCCGATTCCTTTTGAAGCACCCGTAACGATAATATTCATCTAAAAACAATATTAATAGGTAATAAAGATAAGAAGCAATCATGTAAATTCGCTACTTATAAATAACACCAGCTCCACAATGCCTTACCAACACCTATTCTTTGACCTAGATCATACCATTTGGGACTTTGAACTCAACTCAAAAGAAACCTTATTGGACTTACACCATAAATATCAATTAGCAGAAAAAGGAATTGCCGATTTTGATGCTTTTTTTGACCAGTATAGTATCCACAACCATCGCTTATGGAACAGGTATACCAAGGGATTTATTAAACAGGAAGAATTAAGATGGAAGCGTATTTATTTGAGTTTACTCGATTTTAAAATTGCAGACGAAAATTTATCCAAATCCATGTCCCATGATTATTTAGATATACTGCCAAATAAAAAAAACCTATTCCCCTACACTTTTGAAATTTTAGATTATTTAAAAGCAAAGGGCTATCAAATGCATTTAATCACCAATGGATTTGAATCGGTACAATTTAAAAAAATTGAAAATTCAAAATTAAGCCCTTATTTCAAGGAGGTGATTACTTCCGAAGCAAGTAATAGTCTTAAACCCAATAAAGAGATTTTTGAATATGCTTTAAACAAAACCAATGCGCAATTATCTAAATGCATTATGATTGGTGACAATGAAGCGGCCGATATACAAGGCGCCATCAATATAGGCATGGACTCGATATTTGTAAATCATATTCAAGCTGTACCAACTGTTCCAGCCACTTACACCATTACACATCTAAAGGAATTAGAAGGCATATTATAGTTATACAAGTAACCCATCCAACTAGTTATTCATTTGAACAAAAGAGGCCTCGATGAATCGAGGCCTCTTTTATATAACATCAAAAAAATAAGTCTAATTTAATGTGTTTGATTACCAATTCGCTAATACAGTGATGCCGCCTTTTACAGTATCTCCTATTTTACAATTGATTTTTGCATCCAAAGGAAGCAATAAATCTACCCTGCTACCAAATTTAATAAAGCCATATTCAGCTGTTTGATCATATTTCGTTCCTACAGTTGCATAATTACAAATACGTCGTGCCAAAGCACCTGCAATTTGTTTTAACAAAATGCTACCTTTTTCATTTTCAATGACTACCGACCATCTTTCATTATCAGTTGATGATTTTGGATGCCATGCTACCAAAAATTTACCTGGATGGTATTGATTGTAGATAATATTACCTGCAATGGGAGTACGATTTACGTGAACATTGGCTGGGCTCATAAACACACTCACTTGAATTCTTTTTTCTTGATAATATTCATCGGGTTGTACTTCCTCAATTACTACTACTTTCCCATCAGCTGGAGAAACAATCGCAGATGCATCTGAAGTCCAATTTCTATTGGGCATTCTAAAGAACGACACAATAAATAAAAACAATCCAAGGGTTAGTACAAACAATCCCCAAGCAGCAACAGCACTCAAGGGAAATAAGTAAGAGAAATTCGCAATATTTATGGCGCCCACTACTAAAGCTGTTAATGCAATGGTAGCAGTACCTTCTTTATGTATAGTCATATTTATTATTTACAGCGCAAATGTAAAACATCTACAAGAGAATTTGAAGGAATAACCAAACAAATGGGGTAGCTAATACAATAGAGTCGAAACGGTCCAAAAATCCACCATGACCTGGCATCATGCTTCCGCTATCCTTCACCCCTGCCAATCTTTTTAATTTACTCTCCACCAAATCACCTACTGTGCCCGTTATGGCCGCCACCAAGCTAATCATGGCAATATATTTATTGGTTACAGGTATCCAATTTCCAATTAAAAATGTCATTGCCAGTACCGACAAAATCACACCTGCAATAGTGCCTTCCCAGGTTTTATTAGGGGAAATAGAGGACAACGGCGTTTTACCTATGAAAGATCCTACAATATAAGCCATGGTATCATTAATCCAAATGGAAGCGATAATGATAATAGGTACGAAAAAATTAAGCTGAAACATCAATCCAAAACTCATGGGAATATAGAGCAAGCCCAAAATGCTTATGGCCCAGTTTTGTAAATTAAATTTTCTTTGTAATAAATCGGTGGCTAAAATTAAGCCCAAACAAATAGCAGTTAACAAGGCACCTGCAGTATGTAAGCTAATAGTTTGTATTTCCAAGCGAAGGGGCAAATGCATCAGCATAATTCCAATGCCTGATAACAGCAATCCACGTTGATGAATAAGGGTAGTGTTTTTATAGTTGGGTACAATTAAATAAAAAAGTTTTTGAAACTCCAACAAACAGCCTGTTGCAATTGTAGTGAAAAGCAAAATAAAGGACCAGGTATTCCAAAACAAACCTGTTAACATAATTGCCACAAAAACCACAGCTGACAAAGCTCTTACTTTAAATACAGATACATTCAATCCCATAGTTAGATAAATTGGTGGTAAAAATACAATTAAGCTTGTATTGAATCTAAATTAATTCCATCTAGAATAGCTAATGCTTTTGTTTCGAATGATTCCGGGACATATACTTCAACATTGCCCATAAAAACAAATGCAGAATCTTTCTTATCCAAAATTTTTGCAGGCACTTTTTGTTCATTGAGCAAATTCACAACTATGGCTGCAGATGCTAATTGACTACTCGTGTATATCTTTTTCCAAGTTGACATAATTGGCCTCCTTTTTAATTTTGTTTAATAATATCACCACAAGTACTAAGGCAACTACAACCCAAGCCAAAGGAAATTTTGCATCCATTATTTTATCGGCTTCGATGGCATTTCCCTTTGCTCTATAAATTGCAATGATGGCAATACCGTTGTTTAAAAAATGCATTAAAATACATAGCCAAATACTTTTCGTGTATTCAAAAATAAAACCCAATACCATTCCAAGGCCCATTCTGGATAAAAATCCAAAATAGGAAAAATGAAAAGCACTAAATACAATAGAGGTAACAATAATAGCTATCCAATAGTTACCCGACCATGCTTTTAAATTGGATTGTAAAGCCCCTCTAAAATAAAGTTCTTCCACCATTGCAGGAATCAATGCTACTGCTAGCAAATTAATTAGCAATCCTCCAATAGAATGCATTTGCAACATGGCCATCATGGCTTTCTTATAATTAGCTTCTAGTTCGTTGGCCCAGTTTTTAAAGGACGTAGGTACAGGAATCCACTCCGTAACACTCGCCAATGCTCCACTCAACAGTAAACCTGCAATGGACAATAGGATTACCGAAAAAATTAATTTTGGTGTATTGGGTATATTAAATCCCATGTTTTTCAATACAGGGCCTGCTGTAAAATAAGCAACTGCAATGCTTGGGACTAAAAAAGCAATAAAGGAAGCCAAGGCGTTAGAAAACAAGGCTGCCGAACTATGTTCTGGAGAAAGCAATACGCGTTGAATATCAGCAAAGCCAACATGAAAATAGCCGGCTATAATAGAAAAACTAACTAATGCCCCTACAACCATGCTAACTCCACTTACTGCCAAAAACAAGGCAATACGCATACCTGGACTCATTTGTAAAAGGCTTCTATTTTCAATGCTCATCTAAATACAATTTTATTGGTACCTTTGCAACCGCATCGGTATGGTGCAAGTTAATGAATTCATATGGTTTCTATAGGCAATATACAATTACCGGATTTCCCATTACTACTCGCTCCCATGGAGGATGTAAGTGACCCCCCATTTAGAGCAGTTTGTAAAGACAATGGGGCCGATTTAATGTACACTGAATTCATTAGTAGTGAGGGCCTTATTAGAGATGCCATTAAAAGCAAACAAAAATTAGATATATACGACTACGAACGCCCCATTGGCATTCAAATATTTGGAGGAGATGAGGAAGCCTTAGCACTTTGTACAAAAATTGTAGACACAGTTAACCCCGATTTAATTGATATCAATTTTGGCTGCCCTGTAAAAAAAGTAGCCATGAAAGGAGCCGGTGCAGGTGTATTGAAGGATTTGGATTTAATGGTACGCTTAACTGAAGCCGTAGTAAAAAGTACCAACCTACCTGTAACTGTAAAAACCAGATTGGGATGGGACGAAAGCAGTAAGAATATTCGCGAAGTTGCATTGCGCTTACAAGATGTAGGAATTAAAGCATTAGCAATACATGGTCGAACTAGAATGCAAATGTATAAAGGGGAAGCAGACTGGACCATGATTGGAGAAGTGAAAAATGATCCACGTATTACCATTCCAATTTTCGGCAACGGAGATATTAATTCACCTGAAAAAGCGGTGGAATATAAAAACAAATACGGTGTTGATGGCATTATGATTGGTCGCGCTGCTATTGGCTACCCATGGATATTCAGAGAAATACGACATTTCATAGAAACTGGAACGAGAAGAGCTGATCCAACCATTGAAGAAAGAGTGGAAGTGGCAAGAAAGCATTTGCAAAAATCATTGGAATGGAAAGGGCCAATTGCAGGCATCAATGAAATGAGAAGACATTATGCAAATTACTTAAAAGGCCTTCCAAGTATAAAAGACTATCGCGCTAAATTAGTACGCATCACAGAGCCTGCCGAAATCGAAGCCATCTTGGATGAAATAAAGGAACAATACAAAGGCATGGTGATTGAATCAGGAAAAATTGTGTTAGAGAATTACCACGAACACTGCCCAATCAATTAATACTTTCATTGCGCTTCAATCGCAGCAATTACTTCCTTAGATAAAGGATCAACTGTCATTGGGAAATAATGAGTAAGCACTCCGTTTTCATTAACGAGGTATTTACAAAAATTCCAAGTAGGCTCCTGATGACACCAACCATTAATGGTCATATCAGATAACCATTTGTGTACTTCGTTTTGATGACTCCCTTTAATCACCACTGATTTTTCCATCAAAGGGAAAGTAACCCCATAATTCTTTTTACAAAAGTTAGCAATATTGCTATTGTCAGCCGCTTCTTGTTCTTTAAAATCATTTGAAGGGAAACCGATGATGACTAATTTATTACTAAACTGATGCGACAATTGCTCCAATGCTTCATACTGTGCAGTAAACCCACAGTTACTTGCAGTATTCACTATGAGTACTTTCTTCCCTTTTAAATTAGCGAATTTAAAAGC
This sequence comes from Bacteroidota bacterium, assembly GCA_039795575.1. Taxonomy (GTDB): domain Bacteria; phylum Bacteroidota; class Bacteroidia; order Chitinophagales; family Chitinophagaceae; genus Sediminibacterium. Next base: position 57,358 of record JBDKLP010000026.1, read on the forward strand.
ATTGCCATTAATATCTTTTGAAGTCAAAGTGTAAAAGGAAATAGTAGGTGCCACATTTTCTTTGTTAACTTGTATTTGTTTTTTACCGCTTGACTTACTTGCCCACATGATTGCTGGATACATTGTTTTCAAAACAGATTGTCGGTAAGACATGCCTGATTTTTTCATTAACAATGTGGCTGTAACCAAAACACCTAAGGCGATGGCAATTTTTATCATGACAGTTTTTTTAAGTTTCAAACCAATTCAAATATTGTTTACAAAATAGCAATGCTATAACCTACCCTATTAATCGCTTTAACAACCAACCTTTTCCTTTATAAGGAGGATATTTAAAACTTGGATCCATCCAAGTAGGTGTTTTTAATACCGACTTGGTATGTGTGAATGTATCAAAGCTTGACTTACCATGATAACCTCCTGTGCCACTGAATCCGCGTCCACCAAAAGGTAGATTGTGATTGGTAATATGCATAGTAGCATTATTAACACATGCACCCCCTGAAGGCACATTGGTTAACCAATAATCTTCTGTGGCTTTGTTTTCTGTAAACACATAAAATGCCAAAGGATTCGGATTTTTATGTATCACAGCCAATGCTTCCTCATTAGATTGATAAGTGATGATAGGAAGAATCGGTCCGAAAATTTCATCTTTCATGATAGCTGCATCATCAGTTATATTGGTCATGATTGTTGGCTCAATAAATAAACTAGATTGATCAGTTTTTCCACCATATACAATTTCACCTTGAGTTAAATAGGAAGCCAAGCGTTCCCATTGTCGCTCATTAATTATTTTTCCATAATGTTCCGAATGAGCCGCATCGGTTCCATAAAATTGTTGAATGGCTTTGATTAATTCCTGTATCAATTCCGCTTTTAATTCAGTAGGCACTAAAACATAATCTGGCGCAATACACATTTGTCCCGCATTGGAAAATTTTGGGCTGGCCAATCTTCTCGCTGCTACTCGAATATTGGCATCGGGCGCAATCACTGCAGGACTTTTCCCACCCAATTCCAAGGTGACAGGCACCAACTGCTCAGCTGCGTACTTATAAATAATCTTACCAACTTGGGTGCTTCCTGTATAAAATATATGATCAAATCGATTTTCAGTTAATAAAGGGGGTAATACTGTTGCACCCTCCCCTTCCAAGTAGTAGATATAATTTTTAGGAAACAAAGCTTCTATAATATTTCGCATTACTTGTGCCGTTGCAGGCGCAAACTCACTGGGTTTTAATACTACACAGTTTCCGCCAGCGATCGCACCAATCAATGGGGTAAACAATAATTGAAAGGGATAATTCCACGGGGCAATGATACAAACTACACCCAAGGGCTCTTGAACGGTATACGAAGCAGCAGGCATGTTTACCAAATTGGTAGCTACCTGATTGGGCTTCATCCAGTTTTTCAAATAATGAATGGCATGGTTTAATTCACTCAAAAAAAAGCCAATTTCAGTAGCCCAAGCATCTTCATCGGTTTTCTTTAAATCGGTATAGAGTGCTTTATAAAGCGCTTTCTCCGAAGCCAATACTTGCTTTTTGAGCCTTTTGAGTTGATCGATTCTAAAATCATAGGATTGGGTAGCCCCTGTTAAAAAATAGGTGCGTAAATCTTGAACTGAAGCTTGCATACAAGGAATTTATATTAGCAATTTATGCTTAAATAACGAAAGCCAACTCGGTTTTGTTCACTCATCAAAATAATTACCATATTTCCCATTTTTTTAATAATTTAACCGAAGCATTGATGACACATTTGCTTATCAAATTATAAACACCAATAAAGATTGCTATGTCTAAAAAAAATTCAATGAATTCAAGACGTGATTTTATCCGAAATTCTGCCTTAGCATTAGGTGGGTTTTACATTGTACCCCGACATGTACTAGGCGGAAAAGGATTTACTGCACCAAGTGACAAATTACAAATTGCTGGAATTGGTGCAGGGGGTAAAGGCGAAAGTGATTTGTTCGCATTTTACAATAGTGGGAAAGCTGACATTGCTTTTTTATGTGATGTAGATGGACGTCAAACCGCATTAAGCCGTAAGCGTTACCCCAATGCAAAGGTTTACAAAGATTATAGAGAGATGTTAGAAAAAGAACATAAGCATATTGATGCTTGTTCAGTTTCAACACCCGATCATATGCACGCAGTGCAAGCCATGGCAGCTATGCAATTACACAAGCACGTTTATGTCCAAAAACCAATGGCACATGATATATACGAAGCAAGAATGATGACCAAGGCGGCACATGATTATAATGTAGTAACACAAATGGGTAACCAGGGCTCTTCAGGAGACGGCGTGCGTATGTTGCAAGATTGGTACAATGCAGGTTTAATTGGAGATGTGCATACCATTTATTGTTATACCGACCGACCCGTATGGCCTCAAGGAGTTATTCGACCTGCCACTGCCAATGAAATCCCTAAGGAATTGGATTTTGATTTATGGTTAGGTACCGCTCCAAAGAAAGAATATTTTACCGACCTATTACCATTCAATTGGAGAGGATGGTGGGATTACGGTACCGGTGCATTAGGAGATATGGCTTGTCATATTATGGCACCGGCATTTGCAGTATTGGGATTAGGATATCCTGTTGCTGCAGAATGCAGTGTGGCTACAAGATACACTGCACCTTGGCAAAGAGTATATTCTCCAGATAGTCCGCCAGCAGCTTCACATATCATTTTAACTTTTAAAGGTCAAAATGGAAAACCAGATGTTAAATTACATTGGATGGATGGAGGTATTCAACCAGAGCGTCCAGCAGAATTAGGACCTAATGAAGTAATGGGAGATGGTGGCAACGGAGTCATTTTTGAAGGAACAAAAGGGAAAATGATGGCTGGAACTTATGGAATCAATCCTCAATTATTACCAACTAACCTTACTAAATCAACAAGCGTTCCTCAAACCATTGATCGTGTTAAGAATGGAGATAATGGTCACTATGCAGCTTGGGTAGAAGCATGTATTGCAGGTCCAGGAAGTAAGGAGGCAAAAACATTAAGTTCTCATTTTGATATTGCAGGTCCTTTAACAGAGTCAGTATTAATGGGGAATTTAGCGATTAGAAGTAATGACTATAGAGGTACCGATAAAAAAGGATTGACTACCTATCCAGGACGTAATATTCAATTAATTTGGGATGGTCCAAATATGAAGATTACCAACTTCGAACCGGCGAATCAATTTGTAAAAAGAACTTACCGCGAAGGTTGGAGCTTAGGAGTTTAATTACCTTACAATTATAAAATTCAAATCCCTTCGAGTCTGCTCGAGGGGATTTTTTTTACTTAACTTCGTAGAGCTTATATAATTCAATAAGATCAAACAAATTACCATGATGGATAATAAACTAAGAGACCAGTTTTTATTAAGAAAGGATATTAATTTTTTAAACTTTGGATCCTTCGGTGCTACACCAAAACCTGTGTTTGATTATTACCAACAATGGCAAAAAGTGTTAGAAGCCGAGCCTGTTCAATTTATTGCATTTGATGGTTATGAATACTTGTCTACTTCGCGCGCAGCTTTAGCTCAGTATTTACATGTAGATGATAAAGACGATATCGTATATGTAACCAACCCAAGCTTTGCGGTAAATATGATTGCTAAAGCTTTTCCATTAGAAGAAGGAGATGAAATATTGGCCACCGATATTGAATATGGTGCCTGCGATAGAACCTGGGATTATTATTGTGCGCAAAAAAAAGCGGTATATAAAAGACAAAAAATAAACCTTCCTATTACTACAAAGGAACAATTTATTGAAGATTTTTTTAAAGGCCTAAGTCCTAAAACCAAGGCCATTTTTATAAGTCATATCACAAGCGCTACTGCATTAATTTTTCCAGTTAAAGAAATTTGTGAAATTGCTAAATCAAAAGGATTAATCACAATTGTAGACGGAGCACATGCACCTGCTCAAGTGGAATTAAAAATTAATGAATTGGCTGTAGATTTTTATATTGGCGCTTGTCATAAATGGATGATGGCACCCAAAGGCGCTAGTTTTTTATATGCACATAAAAGTGTTCAACCTTTGTGTGAGCCCTTGGTAGTAAGTTGGGGGTATAAAGCATTAAAACCATCAGGCTCTACATTTTTAGATTACCATCAAATGATTGGTACTAGAGATTTTTCAGCGTTCCTTGCTGTAACCATGAGCATTATTTTTATGAAAGACCACAAATGGCCCGATGTATCTAAAAAATGCCATGAAATGGTATTAGCCAATGCTCCATTGTTTTACGAACTATTAGGCACCCAACCCATTAGTCCATTAACGAGTGAATGGATTGGGCAAATGATTAGTATTCCTATTCATACTAAGGAGCCAGAAGTTTTACAAAGAAAATTATTCAAAGAATTTAATATTGAAATTCCTATCATGCGACAAGGAGAGGATATTTATATGCGCTATTCTATTAATGCATTTAATATGGTACAAGACTTAGAAGCATTATACAGTGCATTAAGTACTATTATAAAAACAACCGAATTAATTGAAGTGAAAAAATAACAATTGGATGCATACATAATTTTCGCCTCGCTCTGCTCTTGGCTAGAAAGCTCGTTTCATTTTAGTATGCATCCAAAAAATTATTAAGTATAGATTGAATTATTACCAGTGTAATGTTTTCATATAAGCAGCATCATCCCGAGCAGCGTCCATTTCATTCGTGCCAGTATAAGCTTCCTGTTCAACAATCATATGGCGCACCCCAAGCTTTGCTACATTAGGCAATAAAGATTTATAATCGATCGTACCCTTTCCAATTACACAAGACTCATGACCTGTAGCTGTTTTGGCTAAATCTTTAACATGCACCAATTTAAAGCGATTGGGATGTTTGTCCATATAAGCAATTGGGTCCACACCTGCTGCAACGGTCCAATACATATCCATTTCAAAATCAACAACAGCTGGATTGGTGTTGTCCATCATTAGATCTTGTGGTACAATGCCATCCATAGGTTTAAAAGAATAGTCATGATTATGATAAGCAAATCGAAGACCGTGTTTTTTAGCAATTTCTCCACAAGCATTAAACTCATCTGCAAACTGCTTGAAATGATCTAATGATTTTTGTGGACCCTTATAGGCACAAATTAAATATTGCACGCCAATCTCGCCTGCTGCTGCAGCCTTGCGCTCAAATGACTTAAAATCCCCGGTATCATTGCAGTGCGAGGAAACTAGTTTCATTCCCAATGCATCCATTTGATTTTTAAACTCGGTGTTTTTCATTCCCCAAAACATACCTTTAGCGCCTTCAAAACTTTCAATTTTTTTATAACCCTGCGCTGATAATTGTTTCAATACCCCTGTTGGATCTTTCTCCAACGCTTGTTTTACCGACCATAATTGAATACCAAAAGAATTAGTACTTGATGCCATCGCCATCAATTCATTTTTAAAAGGGACTGACAATGCTATCCCCGCTAATGCCGAATTTCGTAAAAAGTTTCTTCTTGAATTATTCATAAAATTATTTTTGAAGTTCTTAGATATCAATGAAAAATAAAAGGCGAGCATTTTAAATTGCTCGCCTTCAAATAATTAAAACACAATTAGCTAGTTGCCCAAGCCTTATCGCCTTTTTTATAAGGATAAGAACCTATGTATTTACCAGGCACCGCCACATAACGCAATGCTTTGGTAGCACCAGCTTCTGAAGTAAAGAAACCAGACAAAGTCAATTGCTTAATCATTGTGAAATAATGATGTGGGTCTTCGGGCTTAGCCGTTTTTTGGTATTCCTTTGCTTCTTTGTCAAGCGCTTCTAATAAAGATTTGCGTTGAGCTGGACTTGATTCCATAAAATTTTTGCTATTCATTTTTTTGGAAGCTTCCTCTAATTTCTTCATGCCTTCCATAAAAATAGTTTGGTCTTTGGCTTCATAACAATCATTTACCATCACTGTCATGAATTCGCCCACTTTTGCCTCTTTCGCACCAGGAGTGGAAGTTGCTGGGATTATAGTTTCTGCTACCTCATTCAAGAAGGCAACATCCTCTTTTGAAAAGCTAACACCTTTTGTATTGGTTTTACAACCCGACAAAAAAGCATCTGCCCCTAACACTACGCCACCAGTAAGAATGGCAACTCTTGATAAGGCTTCTCTTCTATTCATCATAAAATTATTTTTTAAAATTAGTTATTGGTTAATTATAAGTTTCCTTTCTTTAATTCACTTACTGCAAAATCAACAGCACGTGCTGTAAATGCCATATAAGTTAATGAAGGGTTTACACAAGAAGCACTTGTCATAAAAGCACCATCAGTTACGAATACATTAGGTGCATCCCATACTTGGTTATGTCCATTCAATACCGAAGTTTTAGGATCTCTACCCATACGTGCAGTTCCCATTTCGTGAATACCACGGCCTGGAGTACCATCTCCTTCATGAGCTTGTACATTTTTAACTCCTGCTTTTTCTAACATTTCTTGTGCATCAGCTAAAATGTCTTTACGCATTTTATGTTCGTTTTCTTTTAACTCACAATCAATGTTCAACACATTTAAGCCCCACTTATCCTTAACAGTTTTATCTAAGGTTACTTTATTAGTTGGATCTGGTAACATCTCACCAAAGCCACCCATTCCAATGGTCCAAACACCTGGCTCGGTTAAAGCTTCTTTAAATTCAGCACCAATGCTAAACTCAGCTACTTCATGTTGCCAGCCCTGTCTTGTACCACCGCCTTGGTATCCAAATCCACGCAAGTAATCACGCTTGTCATTTCCAAAATTTCTATAGCGAGGAATGTAGAATCCATTAGCACGACGACCAAATGTATATTGATCCTCATATCCTTCCACGATACCACCTGCGCCAATACCTAAATGGTGGTCCATCAAGTTTTTACCTAAAGCATCTGAACTACTTCCTAATCCGCCTTCCCAAACATTGGTAGCAGAGTTCATTAATATCCAAGTACTATTTAAAGTAGATGCATTTAAGAAAATAATTTTAGCACTATACTCAATGGTCTTATTGGTTTCGGCATCCAATACTACTACTCCTGTCGCACGTTTTTTATCTTTATCGTATTTAACTTCAGTAACAATACTCCATGGTCTTAAAGTTAAATTACCTGTTGCCATCGCAGCTGGCAAAGTAGAAGACTGCGTACTAAAGTAACCACCAAATGGACAACCCAACCAACATTTATTTCTAAATTGACAACCTGGACGTCCACCATGAGGTACTGTAATATTTGCAGTACGACCAATAATTAAATGTCGTTCTCCTTTAAATTCTTTTTTAATTCTTTCTGCTACGTCTTTTTCTACGCAGGTTAAATCCATTGGAGGTAAAAATTGACCATCTGGTAAAACTGCTAAACCATCACGGTTACCAGAGATCCCTGCGAACTTTTCTACATAATCATACCAAGGTTCGATTTCTTTATAACGAACTGGCCAATCCACACCAACACCTTCTTTACCATTGGCTTCAAAGTCTAAATCAGACCAGCGATAAGATTGACGTCCCCACATTAAAGAACGACCTCCCACATGGTATCCTCTGAACCAATCAAAACGTTTTGTTTCAGTATAAGGGCTTTCCTTATCAACACACCAATAATCTAAATTGGTTTCATTCAAAGGATAGTCTCTTTTTAACACTGGATAATCCTTAATCATCTCTTGCGTTCTACCCCCACGATGTGGAAAATCCCAAGCTTCCTTGTTTGCATTTACATAGTCTTTAATGTGCTCGATATTTCTACCTCGCTCAAGCATTAAAACTTTTAATCCTTTTTCGGTAAGCTCTTTTGCTGCCCAACCGCCGCTGATACCCGATCCTACAACGATTGCGTCATACTGTTGTTCCGCCATTTTATTAATTTTTAAGTGTGTTGATTATGATGTTTAAATTTTTTTATACGTCGCAAATTTGAATTGCTTTTTTTAAGGATGCAATTTTATCCTGGTCCGCAGGCATAAACTCTTGTGCCACATAACCGCTGTAGCCTGTTGCTACAATAGCACGCATGATTGCAGGATAGTTTAATTCTTGACGTTCGTCAATTTCATGTCTACCTGGCACGCCTGCTGTATGATAATGTCCAAAATATTGATGACTGTTTTGAATAGAGCGTATAATATCGCCTTCATCGATCTGCATATGATAGATATCAAAAAGGATTTTAAAATTGGGCGAGTTTAATCGCTTGCACAATTCAATTCCCCATACTGACTTATCTCCCATATAATCCTTGTGATCAATTTTTGAATTGAATAATTCAATTTGAATAGTCACACCTAATTTTTCTGCCAAAGGCAAAATTTGCTTGAGCCCTTTTACACAGTTTTGCATACCTGTTTCATCATCCATTCCATTTCTATTTCCTGCAAAACAAATTAAGTTCTTATAACCTGCAGCTGCTACCAATTGGATGCCTTCTAGATAATCTTTAATTAACCAATCGTGATTTTTCACATCATTCCAACCCTTGGTTAAACTTGTTTCACCTGCAGTATAACACATGGAGCAATCAATGCCATATTGTTTGGCAATAGGCCATTCATTTGGCTTTAATAAATCAATCGCATTAAAGCCCATCTCTTTTACCAATTTACACAATGCTTCTAATGGCATATCACTATAACACCACCTACAAACTGAATGATGAATATTACCTTTTAAACTACTGTTGGCATTCGTTTCCAGTGGAAGTGAAGCCAACACAGACTTAGGAATTGCCACTCCTGCAGCCATGGCAGTAGCACCAGTAATTACTTTTTTAATTAGGTTACGTCTATTCAATGAAGCAGACATGGCAGCAAGAATTTGTTAATAATATTCTTTAATCGTTGGATAAATGTAAATTTTATTTGTGTTCTTTTAAAATATTTTTGACCAAAAAATGGGGTTTTTTGAGAAAATAGAGGGAAATTGCTATAGCGAACTTATGAAAGTGTTATTTTGACACAATAAAAGGATGATTTAGCTTTAAAAATTACAATTACTATGAATAGAAAATTGCGTATGGGAATGGTAGGTGGAGGTCAGGATGCCTTTATTGGCGCCATTCACCGCTTAGCTGCCAACATGGACGGATTGATTGAATTGTCCTGTGGTGCATTAAGTATTAACCCAGAAATAGCAGTAGCTTCTGGCAAGGCTTTATTCTTACCAGAAAATAGAACCTATTTAACATACGAAGAAATGATTAAAGCTGAAGCTGCTTTGCCTGCCAATGAACGCATGGATTTCGTAACCATTGTAACGCCCAATTTTGCACACTTTGCTCCAGCAATGATGGCATTGGACCATGGGTTTCATGTAGTCATTGAAAAGCCCATTACTTTTTCATTAGACGAAGCCAAGCAATTAAAAAAGAAATTAGAAGAAACGGGATTAACCCTTTGTTTAACGCATACCTATTCGGGCTATCCAATGGTGAAACAAGCCAAGGCCATGATTAAGGATGGACAATTGGGCAAGATTCGTAAAGTATGGGTGGAATATCCTCAAGGCTGGCTAAGTAAGCTTTCCGAAAGAGAAGGCAATGCACAGGCAGCTTGGAGAACCGATCCAAAAAAATCGGGCAAGAGCTCGGTAATGGGCGATATTGGTACCCATGCCGCACACTTAGCAGAGTATGTAACAGGTGCCAAAATCACTGATATCTGTGCCGAATTAAATACTTTGGTAGAAGGTCGCGTGATGGATGATGACGGTGGTGTGATGTTAAAATTTGACAATGGAGCTAAAGGCATTTTAATGGCTTCACAGGTAGCTGCCGGTGAAGAGAATGCATTAAAAATTAGAGTATACGGTGAAAAAGGGGGGATTGAATGGTTTCAACATGAACCCAATTCCTTGTTGGTAAAATGGCTAGAGCAACCGGTACAAATTTTAAGAGCAGGCAGTGCCCATTTATATAAGGCAGCCAGTCATAATTGCCGCACTCCGGCTGGCCACCCAGAAGGTTATTTAGAAGCCTTTGCTAATATTTACCGCAACTTTGCATTGACCTTGGGTTGTAAAATAGATGGTACCACGCCTAGTCCTGAAATGCTTGATTTCCCTGGCATTGAGGACGGCTTAAGAGGCATGGCATTTATTGACAATGTAGTTGCATCGGCTCAATCTGACAAAAAATGGACTCCTTACGTTTTGTAAGTATTAAACGCATAAAATGACAACAGTAAAAGGACCTGGTATATTTTTAGCTCAATTTATGGGCGACACAGCACCATTCAATACCTTAGAAGGTATTTGCAAATGGGCAGCCTCATTGGGTTTCAAAGGCGTGCAAATTCCAAGCTGGGATGTACGTTGTATTGATTTACAAAAAGCAGCCGAAAGCAAAACCTATGCGGACGAAGTCAAAGGCATTGTACATGCTGCAGGTTTAGAGATTACCGAGTTGTCTACACATTTGCAAGGACAATTAGTAGCAGTGCATCCAGCCTACGATGCTCAGTTCGATGGTTTCGCGCCAGCTGCATTACGCGGCAATGCCAAAGCCAGAACGGAATGGGCAGTACAACAATTAAAATATGCTGCAAAAGCATCACAAAATTTAGGATTGAATGCACACGCTACCTTTAGTGGTGCTTTATTATGGCATACGGTATACCCATGGCCTCAACGTCCAGCAGGATTGGTAGAAACGGGTTTTACCGAACTTGCAAAAAGATGGATGCCTATTTTAAATGAATTCGATCAACATGGCGTGGACCTTTGTTATGAAATTCATCCGGGTGAAGATTTGCATGATGGCGTTTCTTATGAACTATTTTTAGACAAAGTAAATCAGCATCCTAGAGCTTGTTTATTATACGACCCATCGCATTTGGTATTACAATGCATGGACTACCTAGGATATATTGACGCTTATCAAGAGCGTATCAAAATGTTCCATGTAAAGGATGCTGAATTTAATCCCTCAGCAAAACAAGGCGTATATGGTGGTTACCAAAATTGGATTGATCGTGCAGGCCGATTTAGATCTTTGGGAGACGGTCAGGTAGATTTCAAAAGCATATTTAGTAAGCTTGCCGCTTATGATTATAAAGGATGGGCAGTGATGGAATGGGAATGTTGTTTAAAACATCCCGAAGTGGGTGCGGCAGAAGGTGCTGTGTTCATTCAAAACAATATCATTAAAGTAACTGAAAAAGCATTTGATGATTTTGCGAATACAGGTTCGGACGAAGCATTCAATAAAAAAATATTAGGCATTCAATAAATTAAAAACGAATAAAAACTAAAGTATGAAAAAAGTGTTAGGAACAATGGCTGTAGTAGTTGCATTAATGGCATGTGGCGGTAATAAGGACAATAAATCTGCAGAAGCAACTGCAACAACTACATCAACCAATTCATTGTCTTCCAATCCTGACTATCAAAAAGGATTAGAATTAATTGGCAAGAATGATTGTTTGACTTGTCATAAAGCGAATGAAAAAAATATTGGACCTGCTTATAAAGATGTGGCTGCCAAGTATGAGAACAATGATGAGAATGTAAAAATGTTGGCAGAAAAAATCATCAAAGGTGGTAGCGGTGTATGGGGTGCTATTCCAATGACACCACACCCAGCAATAAAGCAAGAAGATGCTGAAGCAATGGTGAAATATGTTTTATTGTTAAAAAAATAATTCCATCTACACAAACTAAAACTCATGAAAAAAATTGTCATTGCATTATTGACCTTTGCGATTTTCACACAAGTACAAGCTCAGCATAAATGGGTTTCCTTATTTGATGGGAAAACCACCAATGGTTGGCATAGCTATGGTGAAACAACACCAGGTGCTGCATGGAAAGCGTTAGATGGGGTGCTTATATTAGATCCTACTGCTAAAGTAAACGGAAAAGGCGGTGGCGATTTGGTAACCAACGAAAGCTTTAATGATTTTCATTTGCAATTAGAATGGAAAATTTCAAAAAATGGCAATAGCGGTATTATGTTTTTTGTACAGGACAATCCAAGCAAATACGAATACAGTTTTTATACAGGACCTGAATTTCAAGTATTAGATAATGAAGGGCATCCCGATGCCAAAATTATTAGCCACCGTGCTGGTAATTTATACGATTTGATTGTAGGCAATGAAGGACATGTAAAACCTTATGGTGAGTGGAATAAAGTAGATATTATTTCAAGTAAAGGTGTTTTAGAATTAAAGATGAATGAAGTAACCGTGGTGAAAACCCATTTAGGGGATGACGCTTGGAAAGAACTCATCAGAAGATCTAAATTTGGAAGAGGTGATATGCCTGATTTTGGAAAAGTATTCTCAGGACATATTGTATTACAAGACCACGGCAATGAAGTGGCTTACAGAAATATTCGCATTCAAAAGCTATAATTGATAGTGGAAAATATTCATGAACAATTCATGCGTCAGGCCCTCGTGCAAGCACAGAGGGCCTTTGATGTTGATGAAGTGCCAGTAGGTGCCGTAATTGTGATGCATGGGAAGATTATTGCCAAAGCACATAATCAAGTACAATTGCTTAAGGACGTTACAGCACACGCTGAAATTTTAGCTATTACTAGTGCTTGTGAAAGTTTACAAGCTAAATATTTACCCGAAGCAACTTTATACGTGACTTTAGAACCCTGCTTAATGTGTGCAGGTGCATTGTACTGGAACAAAATAGGTCATATTATTTTTGGCGCATACGATGAAAAAAACAGTTATCGACGCGTGACTGAAAAGAATCCCTTCCACCCTGCTACTACCGTTGAGGGAGGTGTTTTACAAGATGAATGCGCTGGCCTCATGCAGGCTTTTTTTAAAGCAAAGCGCTAGTTAGTCGTCGTTTTTTCAATAAAAAGAACAACGCTAGGCCTCCGCAGCAAGCACTGGAGTCGGCTACGCGCTGTTCTTTTTATTTGAATACAAGTATTATTATATTAAAAATGGAGATGAAATAAATACTAATTCGAGCCGAGCTTGCGAGCAACGCGCAGGGCGTTAGGTATTTATTCTTTCATGACATGTATTTCAGAGATATGCTTAAAATATAAAAGCCCGAGGCCGATATCTGTTCTTGCAGCTTGAGGCGGAGGGCTTATTATATTTTAAGCAATATTATTATTTAAGAAGGCTGACTTTACTATTTAAGAAAAAAAGTACTGCATTCGTTTAATTGAACCGAAAGGGGTGTAATTTTGAGCCTGATTCAAGAAACAATTAAACATAAAAATATGTCATTTACTTTACCAGCGTTACCCTACGCACACGATGCATTAGAACCTCATTTTGATACTTTAACCATGCAAATTCACCATGGCAAGCATCACCAAGCATATGTAGACAATTTAAATAAAGCCGTTGCTGGTACCCCTAATGAAGGTAAGAGCTTACTAGAATTAGTGGCTGCTGCAGGTACCATAAGTCCAGCAGTTAGAAACAATGGTGGTGGTCACTGGAACCATACCTTTTTTTGGCATTCACTTTCTCCTAACGGAGGTGGTGCCCCACAGGGCGCATTAGCCGATGCAATTACCGCTGCTTTTGGAAGCTTTGATGCATTTAAAGAAAAATTTGCGGCTGCAGGTATGACTCGATTTGGAAGTGGTTGGGCTTGGTTAATTTTAAAAGAGGGAAAATTAGAAGTGAGCTCAACACCTAATCAAGACAATCCATTAATGGATGTGGCCGAAGTAAAAGGCACGCCTTTATTAGGTGCCGATGTATGGGAGCACGCATACTATTTAAAATATCAAAACAGAAGAGCCGATTATTTAGCTGCATTTTGGAATGTAGTAGATTGGGCAGTAGTTGCTGAAAGATTAGCGACTGCAAAATAATTTTACCGAAAATATTTCATTTGAAATAAATGAGAACCGCCTCTGCAAAGGGGCGGTTTTTTTATGGTACAGGATCGTAGCCATGTCCTCCACCTGGATGACATTTACCTAAACGCTTTGCTCCTAAATAGATGCCTTTAATGGGTCCATATTTTTGAATGGCTTCTAGTGTGTATTGAGAACAAGTAGGCGTGAATCTACACTTGCTTCCGCCCAAATAAGGCGATAGTGCATATTGATAAAAACGAATCAATACCAAAAAGGGAAATGAAATGATTTTTTTAATTTTTTTCATTCGTTTGCTCACTAGGGATATTGCTTAATTTTTCAGAAAGCCTTTGTAAAAGTTGCTTAATTTTTTCTTGTATTGCTGGTTGCGATAAAACAGTTGCATCGGTGTATAAAAAAAATAAATTAACCCGCTTACCCGCTAATGCAGCATGAGAGACAAATGCAGGTCTTTCTAATCGATACCCTTCACGCAATAATCTTTTTACTCGATTGCGCATTACTGCTTTTCTAAATGTACGACTCGGTGCCCCTACCCCAGTTTGTAAAATCCCTTTCGAAAAAAGAATTGCCTTGTTTAAATAAGCCGTGTCTAAATCAGCTGCCAAATCGGAAGCGGTTTGGATGGTGTAAATTAATTTAATGGGAAATGCATTCATGGATTGCCCCTTGGAAAACAAATACTGGGTTTGCTTTCTACTTTTTAATTTATCGGTTTTCTGGTATGTGAATATTGAAGGCAAGGGCGGTACTTAATTGAGGCATTAAAAAAGTCCTCTCGAATTACGAGAGGACTTTAAAAATATCAATTTCTACGAATAGAGATTAAATTATTTTAATCCTTTCTCGCTAGATACAGTTAATTTCTTACGTCCTTTCTTACGGCGGCTTGCTAATACTTTACGACCATTCGCAGATTGCATACGCTTACGGAAACCATGTACTGATTTACGACGACGTTTATGAGGTTGAAATGTACGTTTCATATTCTACTTTTTTTATCGGGTTGGTAGGAGTATTCCTATATGCCCTTTGTTTATACAATTGTTCAAAATCCGTTTCTAATAGCAGTCACCATACCACTACCCGTGAAAGGACGGCAAAAATAGGGTTTTTTTTGAAATCCTAAGTTAAATCTGCATGTTTTGCTTCAATTTTTTGTCCAAAAAAGCTACTAGCCTGTTTTTCAAAGGTCTGAGGATTATCGGTTGTGTAAAATTGAAGTACCCCTTGTTGACTACATTTTTGGGCAATTTCTGAGTGATTATCAAGGTATTGTGCCAGACTTTTGGCTACAATTTGGCCTTGGGATATCAATTGCACTTCCTTGGGCAAATAAGCCTTTATTTTAGCCTCTAATAAAGGATAATGCGTGCAGGCTAACAATATAGCATCAATGTCTTTGGATTGGCTAAAAAGCTGGTCTAAGTATAACTTTACAAAGTAATCGGCGCCAGGTTGGTCGTATTCTCCATTTTCAATCAAGGGCACCCACATAGGACAAGCCTGTTGATGCACTTTTATTTCGGGAAAAAACTTAGCCATTTCAATCAAATAACTATCACTTTGTACGGTTCCAGGTGTGGCCATTAAACCCACATGTCCTGTTTTGGAATAATTCCCTAGTACTTCGGATGAAGGACGAATTACACCTAATACTCTTTTCTCTGGTGCCAGATTTGGCAAATCCAATTGTTGGATATTTCGCAAAGCTTTTGCCGATGCAGTATTACATGCGAGTATCACCAAGGAACATCCTTGTTCAAAAAACCATTTGACAGCTTCTAAAGTGTATTCGTACACCGTATCAAAGGATCGGGTTCCATAGGGTGCACGGGCATTGTCTCCTAAATAGATATAATCGTATTGAGGCAGTTGTTTTTTCAATTCTTTTAAGATAGTCAATCCACCATAACCACTATCAAATACGCCAATGGGTGCCGACATAAATATGATTTCTTTCTGTAAAACTAAGAACCTCGTTGCATAACAACGAGGTTCTTGTGAAATATCTTTTAATTAAATATTATCCTTTTTTAGCAGGAGCTTTTGTAGCTGGAGCTGCCGCCTTTGCAGGTGCACCACCAGTTGCTACTCTAAACGCTTCTTCTACTTCCTTAGGTAAAGCCAATTTCAATTTCATTGCAACTCTAATAGTTAAGTTGTCAGCAATGGAAGGTTGAGCGTATGGAGATAAAGCGTCCGCTTTTAATACCAATGTGTATTTGTTTTCAGCAACCACTTCACTTAATGCAGCAGCAACTTTTTGTCTGTAAGGCAACAACAATTGCTCTTGCTTTTGTTGCATAGCTTCTTGTTGGTATTGTTGCCAATTAATTAACTTGTATTTTAATTTGTTCAATTCAGTTGTTGCTAATTCCATCGCTTTTGGTCTTTTTGCCAAATCAGCAGAATCTTTCTTGAACATACTGTCTTGAGTTTGATATTGCTTCAAAGTATAGTTGTACTCTTCTTGCAAAGAATCCTTTGCAAATGATTGCAATACAGTATCTAATTTTTCTTGGATACCTGGGAATAAAGCTACAACGCTTTGATCATCAAAATAACCAATTTTAGTTTGTGCAGAAGCGCTGTTTGTAAAAGAAACTGCCACTAACAAAATGGCTGCGAATAAGAAACCTTTTTTCATTTGTTCTATTTTTTGTGTTTGTTTATACTTAATTATTAATACCCAATTCTTTTAAAATATCGTCACTTTTATCCAACTTGGGGTCAGCAAATATAATGGTTATTCCTTCACTTTTATCCAAAATGAAGTCATACGAACGAGCGGTAGCCATTTTTTGAACGGCGTTGTATACTTTATCCTGGATAGGTTTAACTAATTTTTGACGTTCTTTAAACAAATCCCCTTCGTAGCCAAAACGCTTTTTTTGCAAATCCCTAACTTCCTTCTCTTTCATAAAAAGCTCGTCCTCTCTTTTTTTCTTAAGGTCTTCAGAAAGCATGAATTGTTCTGCCTCATAGTTCTTGTACATTTTGTCCAAGATTTGTTGCTTTTCGTCAATTTCATTTTGCCATTGATCTCCAAGGGCTTTCAATTTTTTATCGGCGTCTTTATACTCTGGGATTTTATCCAAGATATACTTAGTGTTGATCACTGCATATCTTGACTGCGCATGTGCATTGCTATTCGCTAAGCAAAAACTTAACAACAATAACAAGATGATTTTATTCAATTTCATAATCACAAATTTATGGCTACTATTCTGGTTCAAATCCTAACATAAAGGTAAAGCGTCCTGCATCTTTCATAGTGTTGGTTCCATTCAATCGGTCTATACCAATACCATAGTCAAATCCAAGCAATCCAAACATAGGTAAGTAAAAACGCATACCCACACCCACCGAACGACGTAGTTCAAATGGATTGTAATCTTTCATACTATACCAACCATTGGCGGCTTCAAAAAAGCCCAAGGCATAAATGGTACTACTAGCTGCTAAACTCAATGGATACCTAACTTCCATTGCATATTTGTTGAAGATCGTAAAATGCTGTGTAGAAGTTTGTTGGTCAGGATTAATTTTTGGATTCGAGCTTTGGTAAACAGGATATCCTCTTTGTGCAATGATATCATAACCCAATAACGCAAACTGATTACTCAATCCAGCATCTCCTAATTGGAAACGTTCAAATGGAGAAATTGCAAGATTGTTATTGTATCTACCCAAGAATCCGTATTTAGCTGCAAAGCGTAATACAAATTGCTTGTTGTGATCCTCACCCGCTGGCTTACCCAATGGAATAAACCATTCTCCATTGAATCTCCATTTATGGTACTCTAATAATTCAAATTTATTGGCGCCAGTATTCACTGATGGATCAATCAATGAATAAGGAGGGGTCAATTGTGCGCTTAATAAAAAGGTAGATCCTGTTCGAGGGAACAATGGTTGATCAATAGAAGTTCTTTGTAAAGCCAATCGAATATTAATATTGTTTACACTACCGTTTTTAAAATTCGGCAGATTATATGGATCAATTGGATAATTCTTCAAAGTATAATTGGTGTAGTTCAATCCATAACTAAAAGAAAAATAGTCATCTGGCCAAGCCATTTGACGACCCATGCTTAAGGTTACACCCGTAGTAGAAATGTATTGATTATCGGCAGCATCCTGACTATATAAACCAGTAGTTTGGTCGATGGTTTGTCCGTACTTAGTATTGAACACACTTACTGTTAATGAATTTCTTTTAATTCCACCAAACCAAGGTTCTGTGAAAGAGGTATTGATAGAACGGAATGCTTTACCATTACTTTGTACACGAATACTTAATTTTTGTCCATCTCCCATTGGCAACGGATCCCAAGATGATTTCTTAAAAATGTTTTTCGCGGAAAAATTATTAAAAGTCACACCCAATGTTCCTGTTAATCCAATATAACCACCCCATCCAGCACTCAACTCTAATTGATCGCTTGACTTCTCTTCAACACTATAATTAATATCAACCGTTCCATCTTCTGGATTAGGAACAGGTTCAGGTCTAATTTTTTCTTGATCAAAGAAGTTCAACTGAGCAATTTCACGTTGAGAACGAATCAATAGTGCACGACTAAATTTATCACCAGGAACTGTTCTTACTTCTCTGCGAATAATATAGTCCTTAGTTTTTTCATTCCCTGTAATTCTAACTGTTTTAATGGTCGCTTGAGGACCTTCTCTTAATCGAATCTCATAATCGATTGTGTCGTTGTAAACTGCAGTTTCAATGGGGTCCACTGCGAAAAATAAATAACCATCATCTTGATACAATCCACTAATATCTCCACCTTCGGCAGTTTGTGTTTTACCCAACTTATTGAATAGTACCTCACGATTGTAAATGGCTCCTTTTTTGATATTTAAAATGGCAGTCAATAAAGAATCAGGATATTTTGTATTTCCTCTCCAAGTGATGTTTCCAAAATAATATTTATGACCTTCCAATACTTGCATGTCAATATTTAAGTTGCCAGCAGCATTATGATAAACCGTATCCTTTTCAATCACCGCATCACGGTATCCAAGTGAGTTGTAATAGTTCAACAAATTCTCCTTGCTCTCGTCGTATTTCTTAGGATTAAATTTAGCCGAAGAAAAATTGATCCTTGCATAAGGATTTAAAATTTTTCTTGTCTTTGTAAAAGTCAAGTAACCACGCTCTTTCAAATATTCCTCAAACGTATATGGATTCGTTTTTACTATAATTGGCTTATCATTAATTGGATATAATGTAAGTCTTGGCTTTTCGTGAATTTCTTTTAAACTTTTCTTCAATTTATCTTCACTCAAACTATTGCCACCAAAGTTGATGTTGTTGATTCGCACTTTAGGACCTTTCACTACTACAAAATCCAACAACAAATTGTTTTTTCTAGCAGGATCTTTCTTTTCTTTAATCGTTACTTTAACATCCTGGTATCCTTTTTCAGCGAAGTATTTTTTAATGGCTTCAACGGCCGTAATTTTCATGTTTTCTGTTACCACTCTATTCGGCAACAATCCAGTTTTACCCGACAATTCTTCATTGTCTGATTTACGTACGCCCACAAAATTAAACTTCGATAAACGAGGCCTTTCTACCACACTAATTTCAACATCTATTTGATTGTCTTGCACATCGGTCAAATACACACTCACATCACTGAAATAATTTTGATCCATTAATTTGTGAATGGCTTTCGCAAAATTATCTCCACCCGGGATGTTTACCTCGTCACCCACATTCATAGTAGAAAGTGACAAAAGTAAATTCTCATCAAAGTTTTGATTGCCTACCACTTTGATAGATCTAATTTTATATTTTGAAGGTGTTTTTTGATTAAAAATACCCATCAATTTTACATTGATTTGAGCAACCGAATCTTTGGAGGCGGTTTCCTGCCCAAAACTAGTTTTAGACAATAAAACAAGGGATAGAACACCTATTATAAATTGGAGAGATTTCTGCATCTGCTTGGGAGTGAACATTTAGGTTTTAAAAGTGTCGCAAATTACTCGTAATATTTCAAAGTCTTTGTTAAAAAGAGAAAATAAACATATTATTTTTAAATACTATTTGATTGAACCTGCGCACTGGTTTTGCCAAATCTACGTTCCCTAGACTGATAATCCAATAATGCGGCCAATAAATGCTCTTTTCTGAACTCAGGCCACCTGGTTTCTGTGAAATATAGCTCGGCATAGGCAAGCTGATACAATAAAAAGTTGCTAATTCTACATTCACCACTGGTTCGAATCATCAATTCGGGATCTGGAAGGCCCTTTGTAGCAAGGGAGTCCGATAAGGTATCTTCGGTAATTGCATCAATTGCCAAAGTCCCTTCCTGTACTCGTTTTGCAATGTATTTGGTGGCTTCCACCATTTCCCATCGACTGCTATAGCTAAGGGCAATCACTAGATGTAAACCTGTATTTTGGGCAGTTTGTAGCGTTGCAGCGGCCAATGCATCCTTTGCTGCTTGTGGCAACAGGGTCAAATTGCCTATAAATTGCAGTTTGATATTGTTTTTATGTAAATCAGGTACTTCTTTGGCAATAGTATCTACAAAAAGTGACATTAAACCAGTCACTTCTGCCGCTGGTCGATCCCAGTTTTCAGTGCTGAATGCATATAAAGTAAGGAATTCGATACCTATCTCCGCAGCTGCTTCTACAACTTTTCGTACGCTTACCACGCCTTGATAGTGACCAAATAAACGATCCTGGCCTTGTTCTTTAGCCCATCTACCATTTCCATCCATAATGATGGCTACATGTTTAGGAATACGATTCAAATCCAAATTTTCCATATTGTACTGATTGGCGTGCCTTATTAATTGCGTTTAAGAAAACCAAAAAAGCCTTTACTATTGGAAGAAGAGCCATTTTGTCGAAATCTATTAAAAAAAGAAGGTCGATTGGACTTAGGCTTATCTATTCCATAAATTTTCAAGAGATTATAAGAAAGGCCCAATTTTGCGGTAAAATATTGGTCATTGCCAGAAGTACTTCCTTGAAATCCATTTACATTGTAGAAATCTGAAAAATAGTCAATCCTATCCGAAGCTGCAAATCGATAGGTACATTCCGCCAAGACATTCCAAGGGCCGATTACATTGTATTTTAAACCCAGGTTAATGGGGAATACAATCGTTCTAGGAGTACCACCAGAAGGTATATTATGGATGCCACTAATGGTTTTCCAGGCCCCTACCCCAAAACCCAAATAGGGCGTAAAACGATAGCTTTTATTGCCGTTAATAAATTTCAAAAAATAAAACTCACCCATGATATTCAATTCATGTGCCGTTCTTTCGAAATACAAGCCTCTTTTGTAATCGTAAATATTATTAGATTGCAAATCATTGGCACCGAGGGCAATATATTCATAACTCACTCTTACTCCAACGTAATCATTCAATTGTTTTTTATAGAAAGCTCCAAAATTGGGTTTGAAAAACAATTGATCAGATGCGATATCTCCTCTATAATAAGCGCCACCACCTACTAAGCCAATTTCACCTTTATTCTCTAATAGTTGAATATACTGGGCTGTAAGCGCATTTGCGCAAAGCAAACTAATGGATAATAATAAAACTTGAATGCTGCGCATGTAATTAATTTCTTTTATCTAAGCCCCAGGTTAGTTTTGTTCTTAAGGTAGTTAAATAACTGTTTTCATTTAATCGAATAAAGTGCACTGCAAAATTTTCTTTTTTCACAGCCAACTCAATTTGCTTTCCTACAATTTCTTTACGCGCATCCAAAGCACAAATCAATTCTTCCGTTCTACCTTCAATTTCAAACGAAATCACAGAAGTATCTGGCACAACAATGGACCTCACATTTAAATTATGTGGAGCTACTGGCGTAATTACAAAGCTAGCGGAATCTGGGAACAAAATAGGCCCATTACAGCTCATATTATAGCCTGTGGATCCAGTGGGAGTGGACACTATTAGGCCATCTGCCCAGTAGGAGTTTAAAAATTCGCCATTTAAATAAGTGTGGATCTTAATCATTGGCGAAGTATCACGTTTATGAATCGCAAATTCATTTAACGCAAATGGAGTTGCACCAAATATGGGCAAATTCGCATCCAAATGAATCAAAGTTCTTTTTTCAATCACATAGGTTCTATTCACCAAAGCATCCACCATCAAACTCAACTCGTCTTTTGAGATAGAAGCCAAGAAACCAAGTCGGCCATAATTGATGCCCAAAATGGGAATTTGAGTATCTCCAACTAAAGTAATGGCATCTAACACTGTACCATCTCCTCCTAAGCTAATCAGGCAATCGATGGTATTGTGCAAGTCGGCTGCTCCACCAAATGGAATGATGGGGGACTTGCCAATAGGGTTCGCTAATCCAAATTTTTTAATTAAATCTTCAAATACATAAATGGTAATATCATGCCTATTTAACTCCAACAACAATGCATTTAAAGATTGTTGTTGGTCCAAGTCTACCCCTCTACTATATATTGCAACATTCATGTATGAAAATTAGAAATTAATACCAGCGTGCAAATATACCCCTTTGTCTCCCAACTGATTCATGCTATAATCAATTTTTATTACCAAATCATAGATACTTAATACATCTAAACCAATTCCTGCAGTTCTCAATAAGGTATTGGAGAGTTTGCTTTCATTCGTTGGGTGCTCACTATATACATACCCTAAATTGGTAAACGCTTTTAACCAAAATTGAAATTTAATATTTGGCAAATGTTTGTACACTCCATCCACGATACCAATCCCCATTTTTTTGGGCATATAAATTGTACTGAGCAATTGGTGTATAGAAGCCTTGAACAAACTTCCCGCATTGCCATCTACAACATAATATTCCAATCCATTCATTTGCAAATTTCCATAGCCCAATAATCGACTATCAAAATAGTTTTGATTGGACATAAGCTTAGCTAAGGAATTGGATTCCAATAAATAAAAATTAGACGCATTAAATCGATGCGCATATAATTTTCTAAATTGTAGAGTTGTTAGGCTATTGTTTGCAGCAATCCTCTGATAAAGGCTTAAGTCGGTGCTATTTCCTTGTGTAGGATAAGCATTGTAATCGAATTTTACTTTTGAATATAACAAGTTCAAATCTATATAGGAAAAAGACTTGCCATAATTCGGCAAATACTTGGGCTGAAAAAACAAAGCCGAGTCGCTCAATGTTGCATTTCCAAAACCCACTTGCAAAGTATGGCGTTCATATAAATTAGGGCGATAGAAAAAACTTACAGAGGCAGCATACCCTTTAAACATCACATCTTCTGTTTTATTAAACACTTGCTTATCAGCATAGGTGGAGGTATTCAGTTCTTTTTGTGTAAAATATTTTGCGGCCACCCCCATGCCAAAATGCAATTTTTTATCCAAGTAAGGAAACTGGTATCTAAGTACCGCCTGATGGGTATAACCTGTAATCAAACCTACTGAAAGTCGATCATTATTGCCAGTTAGATTGGACTGTCTAAAATTAATTCCATAGTTAACCCTGTCTAAACTATGATTCTGCACATTCCACCATTCACTAAAATTTCGGTCCACCCATTTAAAATAAGGCAATGGGAAAAAATACCAACGCTCTGTAAGCTTAATGAGAATATCAATATTTTGACTGTCTAATTGCTTTGTTGTGACTTGTACTTCATAAAACAGAGAAGTGTTGATTAATTGCTGTTGTGCAATTTTATTCAACAAGTCCAAAGAATCGGTGGGAATAGTAGTACCCACTTGGTAAGGCAATTCTCTTAAAATAATATAGGACTTGGTTTTTTCATTCCCCTCTATATTGATATGTGCAATTTTGTACTGCGCCAATGCAAATTGATAGCAACCTAGAAACAACAAAACCAAAATGGTTTTGGGAATAAATTTATTAAACATCTAAGTAATTCATTAAATGGTGGTAGTGTTCCTCAATATCATTATTTAGTGGCGCCTTCCCAAAGTAATGTAGTACTTGATAATCATATCTTTGAAAAGTAGCAATAATGGCTCCGGCTTCGTCTTTATTTAGTTTTAATGTAACAAGCAAGGCACCCGAAGCAGCATCAAAAAAAGTATTCAATTGTACAATTTGTGCATTATTGGTCTCCACCAATCGACTCATTTCGGCCAAAGAGTACTGGAAGGGAGAAACAGATAGGACTAAAATCGCACCCGGACTCGCTACGCCTAAAAATTGAGCAAGATGATCATTTAAATGTTGTTGAGTAATTACCCCAACACATTCTTGTTGCTCATTGAGTACTGGCAGGATGGACAAATGATGTTTGGTAAATAAATCCAATGCAGTTAAAAAATGTGCCGAACCGGCAATACCTACTCTGAGCAGTTGATCGCTTAATACCTCAATAGCATTGTGCTCATCTGTATCTAATAAATCATCTTTATTTATTAAGCCAATAAAATAATCGTCTTTAACAACCGCTAAATGTTGCACATCAAAATCTTCCATGCATTGTAATGCAAAAGACACTTTGTCTTCCATATGTAGCATAGGTAAACCTTTTATGGCAATGGATGCAGCTAGCATGGATAAGATTATTTTTGCAGATCCGTTAAAAATTGAGCAAGTATTGCATTGAATTCATTGGGCACTTCCATCATGGGTGCATGACCACACTTATCAATAAAATGCAATTCACTTTGAGGAATGAGTTTCTTAAATTCTTCAGCTACAAAAGGAGGTGTGACTGAATCGTTCTTGCCCCATATCAAACAAGTTGGTACTTTGATTTGATTGAGCTCCTCTCCTAAATTATTGCGAATTGCGCTTTTAGCCAAGGCAATAATTTTGATTACCTTAAGACGGTTCCTAGTAATTTCAAATACTTCATCCACCAGCTCGGGAGTGGCCATTGCCGGATCGTAAAAAGTAAGCGCAGTTTTATTTTTTATATACTCATAGTCGCCACGTTTTGGATAGGTATCGCCCATCGCATTTTCAAACAATCCACTACTACCCGTTAAAATTAAGGAGTTTACTTTTTCGGGATGCTTTAAAACATATACTAAGGCTACATGGCCTCCCAATGAATTCCCTAATAAATTTACTTTCTCATATCCTTTGTGTTCTATGAATTGCGTAACATGCTTAGCTAAACCGGTCACACTAGTATGTAAAATGTCAAGGTCAAATAAAGGCAATAAAGGCACTACCACTTTATGGGTAGTCCTAAATTTTTCAATGAGATCTGAAAAATTACTGAGGGCTCCAAACAATCCATGCAAAAGCATTAAAGGCGCACCCTCTCCCACTTCTAAATATTCAAATTTTCCTTCTTTTTTAATTTCGTATTCCATAGTCTTCAATATGGATAAAGGTACTTAATTCATAGCAAAAAAAGCCCATACGGGGTATATCTAAAGGGCAGAATGACAATTATTAACATTATCATAAAGCCAATCCCCTGCTTATTTTAAGGGATTGGAAAAAGTAGCAATACTTTGCTTAATAGAAGGTAGCCAATTCCCCATTTTCTCCATACAATAAGGCCACCATTTTTGAAGATAATTATAAGAATAAGTAGACTGCATATGGGATTGCTCTAAAACGCCTAAAATTTGTAAAAAGTAGACCACTGCGCTCAACATGGTAAAATAAATAAAACCGTACAATACAATACCCAACAATTTATTCAACCAGCCCAGCATTAGCCATTCCGCAGTTTGTTGTAATAATCTTGCGGTCCATTTTAAAAGCAACATCACGCCAATTAAAACAATCAAAAAGGAAATAAATGGCAACCAATGGGAGGCAATTTTAGTGTGTGCTTTTAATTGCGTTGCCACCCAACCTGCAAATTGAAATGCAAGAATTAATCCAAGAAATAACGACATAAAAGACACCAATGCACGAATCAATCCATTTTTATATCCTTGCAATAAAGCAATGATTAATATGGTGCCTGTTAAAATATCTAACCACATAAATTATGCAGTTAGTAAAGATTTAGCAACTGCTGAAATCACTTTCCCGTCCGCTTTTCCAGCCAATTGTTTTGTAGCAGCACCCATTACCTTGCCTAAATCCTGAGGACCTGCAGCACCCAATTCGGCAATCACTGCTTGTACGGCAGCTTTTACTTCTTCCTCAGTCAATTGTGCTGGCAAAAACCTTTCAATAACCCCTATTTCTTCCGACTCTTTGGTAGCTAAGTCGGGGCGGTTTTGTTCCTGATAAATGGTCAATGAGTCCTTACGAGATTTCACTAATTTTTGCAATAATTTCATCTCTCCGTCGGCAGTAATTTCTCCATTTGCACCTGGTTCAGTTTTTGCTTTAATGATTTCCGCTTTGATGGCTCTTAAGCCTC
Organism: Bacteroidota bacterium; assembly: GCA_039795575.1. GTDB lineage: Bacteria > Bacteroidota > Bacteroidia > Chitinophagales > Chitinophagaceae > Sediminibacterium. The sequence continues at coordinate 83,526 of JBDKLP010000026.1, forward strand.
TTAATAAAACCTCATCCTTGTTTTTCATGGCGTCTTTCATCAAAGACATTACTTCTGTTTCTAAACTCATAATGGTACTATTTTGGATTTTGTGCAAGCTGACTTGCTCTAAATTTTTGATAAAATGATTGTGCAAATGCCTTGAACTCATCTGACAATGCTTTGTCCTGTGTGGCTCTAAAATATGTATCTCCCATGCCCATTAAATTTTGATAAAAGAAATCGGCCATTTCATCCACCATCATTTCTTTTGTCCAAAGATCAATACGCAATGCAGTTTTATCGGTGGGATCCCAAAAAGTAAGCATCATGGCACGCGCATCTTGTGCCTCGGTAGCCGTACTATCCGATGCAGACCATTGAATGTTTTGGGGGATTTTTTGTTCATCTAAATGAACAGCAACTTGAATATTAGATTGATGCATTGTATAAGGTTATGCGATTTACAGTGCAAAAGTACAATTTTATTTAAATAAGTCTGCAGGGGAATCGGACAACACTTGACCGGCAAGCCATTCCTTCCCTGCCTTTGCCATAGCCTGTCTATACAACTCGTCTTTATAATACAATTTAAAATGATTGGACAATTCCATGGGTTCTGTAAATGAAAAAACCTCGCCGGCCTTTTCCCAATGAGTTGGCAACGCTAATTGCGTATCCAACCATAACGGGATCTCAAATTGAATAGCAGTTTGCATCCAAATGGCATGTGCAAAATTCACCCCCTGCCATAAAACAGCATAGGCAGCTGCCAACCATGTATTTTGAAATTCATTACAATGATGTATGGAAATTGAATCTTTAAATTTATATCCTTTTAATTGTGCATTTGCAAGTGGAATGGCTTTGGGATGGTCAAAAACAAATACTAAATGCATGGTGGTTTGCTGCCATTTTTTAAAAACCGAAAATGCTTTTAGAATAGGCACAAATCTTTCAATAGGCGCGAAAACTAAAAAATAGGAATTGCCTGCACTCATCTGCTCCCTGGTCGCTGCCAACATCTGCCATTCTACAGGAGGCAGGTTCAGAAGCGGACTTGCGTACAATTGTATTTTAGCAAGCCATTGCGGATATTGGGATTGTAAATTGAATAAGGCCCAATCCTCCAATGCGATGATTTTGGCTGCATCACTCAACCATTTTTGCATTTTTCTTTTCAACAAATACCGTTTCAGAAAAGAGTCATCCTTCCACTGCAAGGGTGTAGATAGCGGTATAAAATATTGGGGGAATCCCTTTGCCCAATTAAGTTCTGTTCCAAAATGTACAATTACAGCATTGGTTGCTTGTTGAATAAAACCAGCTGCTTGTTGTATAGATTGCATGCGAACATCATTATGCGCTTCACAAAAAGCTTGCATTGCAGCATCAAAATCATTTGACACTACAATCAATTGCACTTCCCTGCTATTCACAAGGGAAGGAATCAATGCCTGTGCATGCGCTAATAAAAGCGCCTTAGGAATGGGCAACGAACTAGACAATACCAAAAATACACGCATACCCAAAAATACGGCATACTTAACAATTTATCCACCAATCATTTACAGAGTGTAGTGGAAATAAATAGTCCCCTACCTTTGTTCCATGGCAAAAGAACTGCAACAGTTGGATTTATTCGGTGACGCACCTGTTGCCCCAGTGCACATTAAAAGAACGAGGGCAGAAAAACAGGTGGTGAATAAACCAGTACAATTGGTAGCTACCGAATTAGCAGCCCCTTCCAATATTTTGGAGGAGGAGCCTATTGCCATCACACATGATAGCATTCCTACTGTTTCACGCACACCAATGCATTTTAGCAAAAACAATGCAAGCCACAAAAGAGGCCGCAAGTCATTTGCTTCTATGGAAGGGGATATGGAAAAACTACAAGTGCCTTCGGCCGAAGAATTGGCTAAAAAATTATATTATCCCATTGGTGAAGTGGCTGTATGGTTCAATGTAAACACTTCTTTAATTAGATACTGGGAAAAAGAGTTCAAGCAGTTGCAGCCTCGCAAAACAAGAAAAGGAGACCGTTTATTCAGAGCACAGGATATTGAATTTTTAAAACAGATTTATTATTTATTGCGCGAGAAAAAATATTCGATTGATGGCGCAAAAACTTATTTGAAAAATAATAAAGAAAAAGCTGAAAAGGATTTAGCCTTATTAAATAGCTTGAAAAATTTAAAAGGCTTTTTGGTTTCCCTTAAAAGTAGTTTGTAATCATCCTACATTTTTTGCTAAGCCAAGGTAGCAAATACAATCCCATTTTTATTGGCATAGTCAACTGCCATTAGATTCAAGCTTTCTCTCATTGCCTGAAATCCACTGATATCCACAGTTAGTGGCACTAAACATTCTACTCGAATCGTGTGAAATTGCTTGCCCGACTCTGCTACAAAAACCGCACTTGATTGTACTTGAGGATCTATGGCAATTTTTTCTCGTAAAAACTGTGCATACTTGGCAAGTGCGTCGGCCGAAGTACTTACACTTACTTGTAAATCCATCTCAATTTTACGCTCGGTTCTCAAGCTAATATTATCAACAATGGTGTCTACCATTTGTTTATTAGGCACCGAAATATACGTTTTACTATCGGTACGAATACGTGTACTTCTCAATCCAATTTTCTCAATGGTTCCTGTGAAATTATTTACTTTCACTTGATCACCCACTGTAAATGGTTTGTCAAAAAATATAATAAAGGAGGCAATGATATTTTCTAGACTTTCGCGCATAGATAAAGCGACTGCGGCACCCACAATACTCAAGCTGGTTACTAAATTGCCAATGTTTTCATTAAATACATAACGCAATACCAATAGCACGCCTACTATATACAGAATTACTTTAAAGAAATCTCTGAAAAATAAAATCAGCTGGTCGTCGGTTTGGTCCTTTGATAGCTTTGCTTTTTCTTCTAAAATAATCGCTATAAATTCTAAAGTGCGTAAGCAAACACGAATCAACAAAATTATAAAAATCAGCTTTACTGCCGACTCCATTCCTTGCTGCAATGAGATTTTATACAAGTGTATATTCCATGCTTCGGGGAACCTTAATTCATATAATGCCACAATGGCCACCATGAAAATCAAAAAGCGCTCAATAGGAACTACTAAGCGATGCACATGTGACTTTCTTAATTCAGAATGATTTTTCTTATCAATCCAAGTGTAAATTAAACTTGCAAAAAAACGCGAAACCAAACGTTTAATTATGAGAGTCACTATTAAAATTCCCGCAATCGCTAAATAACTTTTAACAGGATTGGATAATATTTGTTGATCTAAAGTCATGTTGAACAGTTAAATTAATCTTCCCAGGTTAATAATTGCATTTGCGTGCCGTCAAAAACTCCATAAGTATTTAAACGAATCCAATCACCCAAATTAATATAGCGACTTTGTTCATTAATAGGAAAGTCAATAGCAAAATGTCGGTGTCCAAAAACAAAATAATCTACCTGCATTTTTTGCGCTTGCTCCTTAGTATAAATAATAAGCCATTCTTTGTCTTCTCCTAAAAACACTTCATCTGCAGCACCTGTTTTTACCCTACTCTTCGCACTAAAATAATTGGCTAATCGGATGCCGGCATCGGGATGCAACCATCTAAATAACCATTGGCAAAAAGGACTGGTAAATATTTTTTTAAGGCGCTTGTACCCATAATCACCAGGCCCCAAACCATCGCCATGTCCAATTAAAAATTGCTTTCCTCCCAATGTGAATGGATGTGGCTCAAAATATACTTGCGCATTCAACTCTTTAGTAAAATAATCTTGCATCCATAAATCATGGTTGCCCGTAAAAATATGTAAGGGGATTCCAGCGTCACTAATTTGAGCCAAGCAACCTAATATGCGCACAAAGCCTTTGGGCACTACTGTTTTGTATTCAAACCAAAAATCAAAAATATCCCCTACAATAAAAAAGGCGGCCGCATCTTGCTTAGCATGATTTAAAAATCGCACCAAACGATCTTCTCGCTTTCGGCTTGCTACTTCATTAGGTGCGCCCAAATGAAAGTCGGATAAGAAATATATTTTTTTGCCGGGAGCCAATTCCATGAAAACAGGTTTAAGATTAATCGGTTATTTTATCTACTAAAAAACAATACACTTCTTTAGGACCATGTACGCCAACAACCAAAGTTTTTTCAATATCGGCAGTACGACTAGGCCCCGTTGCATAACTAATCATTGAAGGTATATGCTCTAATTCATTTTTAAATTGCTGTAAGCTGTCCGAAATATCATATACTAACTGATGAGTGTAGCCGATACAAATATGAATGGGTGCATACACACTGGTTGCCCTTCCACTTAATTGCTGACTACTTAATACAATCGAACCTGTTCTTGCTACCAAGTGCTCACATAAAGTAATGGATGCATCGCAGGAAGATAGCTCGTCAGAGTTTACAGGATCAAACTGATATTCGCTCATGTCATCCAACCAGCCCGACTCTTGTGAATATATTTTTTCCCATTTTTTTGCCTTAATCAAAGCTGCCAATTGCGTTGCTAGTTCTCCTTCATCGGCACAATACACAAATTTACCAAGCAATTCAGTAAATTTTTGTGCAAATTCAATGGCCAATTCCTGCTCGGTTGGAATAAACAAAGGCGTGTCAGCAACTTGATCCGGAAATGGAACAGACAAGGGCGACTTTAGTGCCTGCTTAATTTTTTTTAATATTTTATTTCTAGCGCCTTGTGATTCCATTTGGAATATTATTCATTATTGTCTGAAGCATCTGCGGCATTAATCGTCGCATTGGCATGATCAATGGTGTCTTCTGTAGCAGTGACATCGGCAGCATTATCATTTGCAGTCACTACTGTAGTTTCAGTAGGAGCAAAAGTTTCATGCACTTCTGCAGACTTACGTTCCTCAAATGGACGTTTGCCCACCAATTCTTCTACATCCGATTTATGTAACACTTCCTTATCTAATAAAGCCTTTGCTAAAGTCTCAACGTCGGCCTTGTGTTCAGTAAGTAATTCTAAAGTTCTCTGATAAGCTTCACCAATCATTTTACGCACTTCTTCATCAATAATTTTTCCAGTTTCCTCGCTAAAAGGTTTTTGAAAACTATTCTCTTGACTTGCATCATAAAAACTTACATTTCCAATTTTATCATTCATTCCGTAAGTAGTTACCATTGAGTAAGCCATCTTAGAAATTTGTTGTAAATCGTTGGAAGCGCCTGTTGAAATTTTGCCAAAGAAAATTTGTTCAGCTGCTCTACCTCCCAATGTCATACACATTTGATCGGTTAATTGCTCAATAGTGTATAAGTATTGTTCTTTTGGTGTGTACTGCGCGTAACCCAAGGCAGCAGTACCTCTTGGAACAATAGTTACTTTCAATAAAGGATAAGCATGTTCTAAGAACCATCCACAAATAGCGTGACCAGCTTCGTGATAAGCAATCACTTCTTTTTCTTCGGGAGAAATAATTTTATTCTTTTTCTCCAATCCGCCAATCACTCTATCAATTGCATCTTGGAAGTCTTGCATTTCAACTCCACTTTTTCCTTTACGCGCCGCAATTAAAGCAGCTTCGTTACATACATTGGCTATATCTGCACCAGCAAATCCAGGAGTTTGTTCTGCCAATTTGTAAATATCCAAGCTCTCTGAAATTTTGATTGGTCCCAAGTGCACTTTAAAAATTTCTTGACGCCCTTTAACATCAGGACGATCAATGGAAATTTGACGATCAAAACGACCTGGTCTTAACAAGGCACTATCCAATACATCGGGACGATTGGTAGCGGCTAAAATAATAATACCAGTATCGCCACCAAAACCATCCATCTCCACTAACAATTGGTTCAATGTATTTTCACGCTCATCATTACTCATCATAGCGTTTTTACCACGCGCTCGACCAATGGCATCAATTTCATCTATAAAAATAATACAAGGTGCTTTTTCTCTTGCTTGTTTAAATAAATCTCGTACTCTACTCGCACCCACACCCACAAACATTTCAACAAAATCAGATCCACTTAAACTAAAGAAAGGCACTTGCGCTTCTCCGGCCATTGCTTTAGCCAATAAGGTTTTACCCGTTCCTGGAGGTCCAATTAACAAAGCTCCTTTAGGAATTTTACCCCCTAAATTGGTATATTTTTTAGGATTTTTTAGAAAATCTACAATTTCCATTACTTCCTCCTTTGCTTCCTCCAATCCTGCAACATCGGCAAAAGTGATATTTACTTTAGTACCTCCCTTTTCAAATAAAGTGGCTTTTGATTTTCCTACATTAAAAATGCCACCTGGGCCGCCACTTCCTCCAGCACCACCACCCATTTTGCGCATCATCAATACCCAAATCACAACAATAATGACCATCGTAATTAAAGTATTTGCTATAGGTCCAAACCAATCACTTTCAGAATCGGAACTGCTGTCTGGAATATTGGTGATCGCATATTTAGTGTAAATATTTTCAACCTCTCTATTAAAGGAAGCCCAGTCTTCCACTTTGTATTCAAACAAATAATTGCCTTTCACTTTTTCTTTCGGCAATTTGGTTTTGAATTTTTGAACGTAGAATTCTTTTTGAACGCTATCTGCTTTAATGTAAATGCGAACGACTTTTTTGTTCTCCACTTTTACATATTTCTCAATGTCGCCACTGGTCATTAATTTCACAAACTCGTTGTGAGTAATGCTGCTTGCATCAGGTGCCATTTGAAAAAAACGTGCAGACAATAAGGACAAGGCAATAATTCCATAAATCCAATAGATGTTGAATTTAGGTAATTTAGGTCCTTCGCCCATTGGGCCTTTCTTTTTTGAATTATTATGTTCAGGTATCATTTTAGTTTTTATTACTTATGTTATGGTTGTATAACAAGTATCCCTTGAATTAGTTTTCTAAATCATGTAATTTGCTGTCGGCATCACTCCACATTTCCTCTAATCGATAAAACGCTCTGGATTCAGTATGCATAACATGCACTACTATATTGATATAGTCGATTAATAACCACTGTGCAGCAGTTTTGCCTTCACTTTTGTAGGGCAATTCGCCACAGTTGTGTTTTACTTCATACTCAATATGGTCAGTAATGGCCTTTAATTGGGTGGTATTGTTGGCTTCACAGATAATGAAAAAATCGGCAGATGCCTCATGTATTTTCTTTAAATCTAAGCTGATGATATTTTCCCCTTTTTTATCCTGGATAGCCTGGATAATGGTTTTGAAAATTTTACTACTACGGGTAAGTTGCGTTGTTGATTTCTTACGTTCTTTTAATGCGGAAAGCGGTTCCAATACGATTCGTTTTAATTTGTTAATGCCTTGTTAGTCAAATCATTTATGCCCAATTTTATGCATCAAGGGCTGAATTAGCTAACTTTACAAAAATAGCAATTCTTTGTCACCTGCCACACCAATTATCATATTAGGGGAGCCGCTTATAGAACTGTCTAGCATTGATAGTACCAATATTTATGCCATAAGCCAAGTACACCAGCAATTGGCCGTATCTGGCAGTTGCTTTCGTGCTGATTTTCAATCAGAGGGTAAGGGGCAACATGGAAGAATTTGGAATAGCGAACCTGGACAAAACCTGCTTTGCAGCTATGTTTTAGAGCTAAGAACCCTGGATCCAAGCAAAATATGGACACCAGCAGACCAAAAAGGGCTTTCTGCAGCCGTTGCCATTGGCGCTAAAGATTTTTTTCAAGCACATGCAGGTGAAGAAACCTTAATTAAATTGCCTAACGATATTTATTGGCGTGACAGAAAGGCAGGAGGCATTTTAATTGAAAACACCCTAAGAGGTACAGAATGGACCTGGACCATCATAGGCATTGGATTTAATATTAATCAAACTCAATTTAACATCACCGACGGAAAACCTGTTTCACTGCGTCAAATAACTGGTAAACAATGGAAAATTGCCAGTTTGCAACAGGAGCTGAGTAAAGCTTTAACAAAAAGTATCAATCAATGGTTAGCCGAAGGCTGTGCTACCACTATCGAAAAAATGAAACCCTTATGGAAATCAAATTAACACAACATAGTAAAGGCGGAGGTTGCGGATGTAAAATAGCTCCTTCGGTGCTCTCCGAAATATTGGCCGCACACAATGTGGGCGCGAAAAGCAATATCCCACAATTATTAGTGGGCAATGATAGCAGAGATGATGCAGCCGTATATCAGTTGGATGAGCTTACTGCTTTAATTAGTACCACCGATTTTTTTATGCCGATTGTGGATGACGCATTTGCTTTTGGACAAATTGCAGCAGCCAATGCCATTAGTGATGTATATGCCATGGGAGGCAAGCCTATTTTTGCTTTAGCTGTACTAGGATGGCCACTTGCCAACCTTCCTGCAACGGTGGCCGCACAAGTAATGGAGGGAGCCCGCAAAACCTGTTCCGACGCAGGGATTGTGATTGCTGGAGGTCATAGTATTGATAGCCAGGATCCCATATTTGGTTTGGTGGTCAATGGATTGGTTCCCATTGAAAATTTAAAACGCAATGATACTGCTCAAGCAGGAGATGTATTAATTCTTACAAAACCTTTAGGCGTAGGCATTCTAGCCACTTCTCAAAAAAGGGGATTGCTCACAGAACCCGATTTAGCATTGCTAGTAAAACAATTAACCACCATTAATAAAGCAGGAGAAGCTCTTGGAAAAATAAAAGGAGTGCATGCTATGACCGATGTAACAGGATTTGGTTTAGCAGGCCACTTAACTGAAATGATGGAAGGAAGTAATTTAACGGCAAGAGTTGCTTATTCAAAAATTCCTATGATTGCATCTGTACTTGATTATATTGCCCAAAAAGCCATTCCTGGAGCAACAGCAAGAAATTGGAATGCAACTAAAGAAGGAATTGAATTAGCGCCAAGTATTGATGAAATGGTAGCTAGTTTAATTTTACCTGATCCGCAAACCAATGGTGGCTTATTGATTGCAGTGGCTCCCGAAGCAGTTGCCGAAGTACAAGAAACATTAAAAGCAGCAGGCATTGCTTATACAAATCCTATTGGCGTATGTGAAGCAGCAACAGCAAAAAGAATTATTGTAACCGATTAATAGCACAAGTTTATTCAAAAATAAGATTGCCCTTGTTTTTGATTTGCTCAGGAGTCAACTCTACAACGAGTTGTACGCCCTTAATGTCGCGAATGGTTTGAGAAATTTCTTTCACTTTTTCATCCTCTACCCAGTCGCCACGTATCCACCAAATAAAGTCCATATGCTTTAATTCGGGCAATAAATATTCGCCATCAAACTGATTGTGGTAAACAAAATGTTGAATAGTGGTATTAGGTTCATTGGCCTCGTACATAGAAAAATAATAGGTTCTATTTTTTCTTCTTAATGCAATTTCATGTTCTGGGTTGAATCGAAATTCAAAACCCATGTATTGATTTAGCAAAATGCAAAACTGAAAATTTTTGATAGGGGCCGTAATGCCAAGCACACGTGTACCTTCAAAGTCTTGTTCATTTATTTCGTCCTGATCTAAAATAATTTTTGCACTCATTGAATATACCTAAGTTATAATTGAACAATCATTAAAATTGAATATCAAATTTTAAATCATCTCCATTTCTTTTAATTACTAATACTGTTTTATCTCCTTTTTTAAATTTACCTAATGCTTGCATATAACCCATTACATCAATCAATTTATAGTCCCCCAATTGTATCAATACATCGGCTGCTTTCAATCCAATTTTCTCTCCAAGTTTGCCTTGACTTGTCCCCTCAATCCTAACACCAGTACCAGTAAAGGCATAGTCGGGCATCACGCCTAAACTCACTGTAAACTTAGTACTCTTACCCATGCTTTGTTCACGTGTTTTAAGAAAATCTAACTTACCATAGGAGTCCGTGTTTTTAATAATTTGCTGCACCAATCGTACAATGTCTTTTTCTCCCACATAATTTATTTTATCCCAATCATCTGTTGCTTTGTGATAATCCGAATGACTGCCTGTAAACAAAAACAATACTGGCATGTCTTTTCTATAAAAACTTGCATGGTCACTTGGTCCTGTACCTGCACTATCATAATGTGTCAACATATTGGTGGATGTTTTTGCTAAAATTTCGGCCCACTTGCTGGAAGTGCCAAATCCACCTATGGTTAATTTGCGCGCCGTATCATATCTACCCACCATATCCATATTAATCATGTAATTAAAACTTCCTTGATAAGTAGGATGATCCAGCCAATACTTACTACCCAATAAACCCAACTCCTCACCAGAAAAGTGAATGATTAAATAGTTGTTATTTTTAGGCCCTTTCTTAATTAAAGATTTAGTTAGTTCAATCAAAGCCGCAGTACCACTGGCATTGTCGTCGGCTCCATTGTGAATAAAATTATTCAAATCCAATCCATGTTTGTCTTCGTTATATCCCAAATGGTCAAGGTGTGCTCCTAAAATAACTGTATTAGCTGCATGATTGTCAATAAAGCCAACTACATTATGTGCAGTGCGTGTAGGATGTTCAAATTTTACATTGGCATCAATAGTATAAGTAGCCAATTCATCATTAAATAATTTGGCAAAACCTTGTTTGGTAAAATATACAACCGGTAATGCTAGTGCTTTGGATGTATCATATTTATTGAATTGAATATTATCAACTAGGCTGCCACTATTGTACAAGAACAAAGCCACTGCACCTTTTTGCTTTAATTGAGTGGCAGTGTTGGTTAACCATTCATTGATGTCAAAATGCGGATTACTAGTATTTTCTTCCAAAACTTCTTGCACATCTTTAAACCAAACCTGATTTGTTTCATTCAATGAACGCGCTGCAACTGAATGAAATTGATTGGTGCCACTATTTGACAATGCAAAAAAATCGGAATCCAAAATGGCGTATTGATTATTCACTTTAATAAAAGCATCGGTAGCGAATTTCTTGCCTTCATCAATAGGGAAATTTTGAATAAATCCGTCTATGCCCATGGGCTGAATAGCGAGACCTTTGTATTGTTCAATCACATAATCCACTGCTTTTTGTTCACCCGGATTACCCGATCTACGTCCTTCTAACGCATCACTTGCCAAAAACTGAATATGGCCCTTTAATTTTTGAACTAATTGTTTATCGGCATGACTCATTTTTTGAGCCATTACAGTTAAAGGCGCCAAAAGGATGGCAAAGAATACAAATTTTCTCATTGAATGCTTGTTTGTGGCACAAAAATAGGCAAAGCAAGGAGTAATTAAGTGACCTGAGTCACGAATATTTGCGATCTAGGTCTATTTCTAATTTCGTAAGTACACGAACAGCAGATAGGCTAGATTTGCGCAGCATGAATGCCGGTATACATATTGCTTTAGTGGGAAACCCCAATTGCGGGAAAAGCTCTCTTTTCAATGCATTAACAGGATTGAATCAAAAAGTGGGTAATTTTCCTGGCGTTACCGTTGATAAAAAAACAGGCCAGTTTAATTTAGGCAATCATTCCACTACCCTTATAGATTTACCGGGCACTTATAGCTTTTATCCCAAGCGCGAGGACGAATGGGTGGCGTATAAAGTGTTGATGGGCGTTGATATGGAAATGCATACCGATGTGATTTTATTGGTTGCCGATGCAAGCAACTTAAAAAGAAACTTACTTTTTTGTAGTCAAATTATAGATTTAAAAAAGCCGGTGGTATTGGCGCTCACCATGAACGACCTGGCTGCTAAAAAAGGAATTAAAATAGATATAGCAGGTTTGCAGGCTGATTTAGGCATACCCGTTGTTGCAGTAGACGCTAGGAAAAACAAAGGATTGGCAGAATTAAAAAACGCCTTAATGGGGA